>CALAGR010000225.1 GCA_937891735.1 uncultured Pseudomonadota bacterium
CCAGCGGGGGGTAGATCCCGCAGGTACCCCCTGCTGGTTCGTCGGGCTCGGGCGCGGGCCACCTGAGCTCCGTCGCGGGGGGGATCCGCACCCCCGGATGACAGCTACTACCAGTCCTGCCGGGCCGTCACGAAGCCGACGCACATCTCCTCGTCGTCGGCCCAGTTCAGGGCCCGGGGCGTCTCGAGCGAACCACCCACCACGCGCTGGTTGCTGGCGCTGTTGTCGAAGTGGCACTCCACCAGCAGCTGGTCGTCGGCCCTCAGGGTGATGGGCGCATCGAGCTGGTAGTCCGACTGCCAGTCGTAGTCCCAGTCATCGATCTGCAGCAGGCACGTGGTCGAGCCGTCCTGATGCCGGATCGCCACCTGCCCCCGGCGACCCCGCTCGTGCATGTGCAGGTTCACCGCCACCAGCTCCCGGTCCTCCCCATCGGCCCGCGGCGTCGGCGTCATCACGTGGCTGTGCACCACGTCCGCGTCGCCCGCAGGGATGACGAGCCCCCCGCTCAACCACGCCGGGTCGTACACGGAGATGGACTCCAGCCCGCCGCTGACCGTGTCCGCCAGCAGGAGGTCCACCGTCGTCCGATCCGGCGCCAGGACCGGCTCCTCCACCGAGTAGTGCACCGACAGGATGAGCTTGCTGCCCGAGGCCACCTCCTGCCCGAGGTCCCCGGGAAACACCTGGGCCTCCCAGCCCGGCGACCAGCCGCCGATCCACCCCGTGGCCCCCCACACGACCCCGCCCGGGCAGCTCCACCCTGCGCCGGGATCCGCCGCGTCCAGCGCCTCGAAGCCCGCCACCACCTCGGGCCCCGCGATGAACACGATGGCGTGATGCACCAGGGCCGGGTTTCCAGGCCGGACCCCCAGCCCCGTGACGTACCGGGTCTCCGACGCGGGCCAGTCGAGCAGGAAGCAGCGCTCCAGATCCGTCTCGCCCCCGGCCGGCGTGGGCAGGTACTCCTCCGACATCTCCAGGCTCAGGTCCACCCGGGGCAGCGCCGTCGAGGGCACGTCGGGCGGCACGTAGTCCGCCTCGTCCCCTTCCGGAGCTCCCGCGTCGGCCCAGGCCTGGATCAGCGCCGCCTCCTCGGGCGTCACGTCGAAGTCGTTGCGGTAGTCCTGGCAGCAGGACGCTGCCTTCCAGGGAGGCATGCGGCCCGCGAGCACGGCGGCGCCTGCCGCCCCTGCCCACTGCTCCGCTTCGGCCCAGGTGGTCAGCGCGAAGCCGCCGATGCCGCCGTCCACATGGCAGCGCGCGCAGCGGGTCTCGAAGATGGGGCGCACGTCGGCATGCCAGCCAGGCGCGCTCGCCACGGCCGGCAGCACATCGCTGACCTCACAGGTTGGGAAGGTGCGCTCGCAACCCGCCAGGGCCAGGAGCAGCGCCATCCACGAGGCCCGCCTCAGCGGACGTAGATCCCGAACACGCCCAGGCACATCTCATCCATCGTGGAGTCGCCCAGGCGCACGTCCTGGGGCTCGTCGAGGCCCGCCGCGGTCAGCGCCTCGCGCACCTTGGGGTTGTTGAGGGAGTTGTCGTAGGTGCACCGCAGCATCAGGCCGTCGCCGACCTTGATGACCGGCAGTTCCTCGGGCGCGCCGTCGTAGTCGTACCAACGCTGCCAGTTGAAGTCCCACTTCGGCGTCTGCACCAGGCACTCCTCGGTGCCGTCGGCGTGCTTGAGGATGATCTGCATGTCGGTGCCGACCCAGTGCATGTGGGTGCCCACCGCGAAGATCGCCAGGTCGCCCAGGTCCGCCGTGTCGAGCTGCTCGTAGATGATCGTCTCGACGTGGCCCGTGGCACCGGCGGGGATGAAGAACTCGGGCTCGGCCCCGCTGTCGTTCATGCCCGGCTGCAGCTCGGGGGCGCTGCCCTCGTTGCCCACCAGGGCCAGGAACGCACGACGTCCCGGGGAGTCCTCCTCCCACTTCAGCTCGATGCCGGTCTTGTCCACCGCCTCCTGCTCTCCGCTGGGGTGGTAGTGGATCTGCATGACCAGGCGGGCGCCGCCGTCGATGCGCATGCCGGTGCTGCTCGGGACGCGCATCGGCAGCGCGCCGGGGGCCCACGCGGCCACCAGCTCGACGCCGTGGGGAGCGGGGTTTCCGGCCGAGCACTCGAACGTGCCGCCGCCCAGGGCCGCCTCGGCGTCGAGGAAGTCACCGTCGTCACCGTCGCTGCTGAACACGAGCACGTGGTGCACGACGTTGGTGTTGTCCGGGTTCACCTGCAGACCCGTCAGCCACATGGTCTCGTCGTTGCCGGGGTCGAGCACCATGCACCGGAACTGGTCCGGGCCCTGCACGGGCACCTGGAAGCCGATCTCCGGGATGAGGGTCTTGTCGACCCGATCCAGGGTGGTGTCGATGGGCTGGGGCAGCGGCGCGGCGGTGGCCGCGTCCCCTTCCAGGGCGCCGCCCTCGGCCCAGGCCCGGAAGGTGGCGATCTCCGCGTCCGTCAGGCGCGTGTCGTCCTTCCAGGGGAGCGGGGGCGCGCACTCGTCGGTGTCGTGGGCGGCCCAGGGGGGCATGATCTTCGCTTCGACCGTCTCGGCGAGCCAGTCTGCGATGTTCTTCGCGTCGTCGTACGTCACCAGGTCGAAGGGCGCGATCTTGCCGGGGGCGTGGCAGCCCTGGCAGTTCTCGGCGACCAGCGGCGCCACATCCTGATACCAGGTTGGCGCGTCGGGATCGCCGGCCTTCGGGCAGGCGGTGAGCAGGAGTGCGGAAACAAACAGAATACGACGCATGTAAGGGATCCCCGGATGAGGCGGGAACATACAGGTGGATCCGACCGGTTGGGGCCCGAGTTGTCCGAAGGTAGGGTCCTCGTCGTGCCC
Source organism: uncultured Pseudomonadota bacterium (assembly GCA_937891735.1). GTDB lineage: Bacteria > Myxococcota_A > UBA796 > UBA9615 > UBA9615 > JAGSHC01. The sequence continues at coordinate 2,852 of CALAGR010000225.1, forward strand.
CGTCCTGACTTTCGTGATCGAGCCGCGAGCGGCCTGGATCGACACTCCCGCGCCCGGCTGACCGAGCGCCACGCGGCCCTGTTCGTGGGCGAGACGCTGTTCGAGCGCCTCGCGCGCACCGTCTGCAGCGCCGAGTGCCTGCCGCGCAAGGAGCTGTTCGAGGCCTGGGAGACCTGCAAGCGGGTGCGCCGGCGGATCCGCGGCGGCCCCGTGGTCGATGTGGCCGCGGGGCATGGGCTCGTGGCGTTCTGCATGCTCCTGCTGGACGACACCACCCCCGAGGCCATCTGCGTGGACCGGCGGCAGCCCGCCTCGTTTCTGCGGTTGCAGACCGTCCTGCTCGCCAGGTGGCCGCGTCTGAAGGGGCGGGTGCGCTACGTGCAGAGCCCCCTGTCGGACGTGCCGCTCCCCGACGGCGCCGCCCTGATCGGGGTGCACGCCTGCGGGCCCCTCACCGACGAGGTGCTCGACAAAGCCATCGCAGGGCGGCATCGCGTCGCGGTGCTGCCCTGCTGTCACTCCGACGAGAAGTGCGACACGGGCGACCTGCGGGGCTGGCTCCCAACGGGCCTCGCGGTCGACGCGACCCGGGCGGCCCGGCTCCGTGCTGCGGGCTTCGCGGTGCACACCACGACCATCCCCGACGACATCACGCCGGAGAACCGGCTCCTGATCGCCGTGCCTCGCTGAGGCGTCGGCGCCGTCCGACGAAGAGCAGAGCGAGGAGCGCCCACGTGGCCCCCGAGGGCGCGCCGCCGGGGCCATCCAGCCGGTTCCCGGCGCCGCCACAGGCCCGGTCGTCCGTGGGGTCCAGGGCGTTGGGGATGCCGTCGCCGTCGTCGTCCCCCAGTCCTTCGGAGCCGTCCGTCTTGCCGTCGCCGTCCGTGTCCGAGCTCAGGGGGTTCAGGCCCGCGGCTACCTCGTCGCCGTCGTCAATCCCGTCGTGATCGGTGTCCACCTCGTTGGGATCGGTGCCCAACAGGTCTTCGTAGCCGTCGTTCAGCCCGTCGCCGTCCGTGTCCGGGTTGGTGGGCTCGGTGCCGTTCGCGATCTCCTGGGCGTCGCCCACCCCATCCCCGTCCGTGTCGGGGTTGTCGGGATCGGTGCCGTAGAGGAATTCCTCCGCGTTCGTCAGGCCGTCGTGGTCGAGGTCTCCGTCCGGGCCGTCGTTGTCGTCCGCGTCGAGGTGGTTGGCGATCCCGTCCCCGTCGGCGTCGCCGGCCCCCTCGGAGCGGTCGGACTTGCCGTCGGCGTCGCTGTCCAGGTCCAGCCAGGCGGGGATGCCGTCCCCGTCGGGATCTGCGGTGCCGTCGATGCCGTCGTTCAGGGTGTCGCCGTCCGAGTCGAGGTCGAGGAAGTTGGGCACGCCATCCCCATCGGGATCGTTGGTGCCTTCGTACTGATCGCTGAGCCCGTCGCCGTCGCTGTCCAGATCGAGGAAGTTGGGCGACCCGTCGCCGTCCCGGTCCCCGACTCCCTCCTGCGCGTCGCTGATGCCGTCGTTGTCCGCGTCGGAGTCGAGGTAGTCGGGCACGCCGTCCCCGTCGAAGTCTCCGGCGCCCTGGTACTGGTCGAGGATCCCGTCGTTGTCGCTGTCGAAGTCGAGGTAGTTGGGGGTGCCGTCGCCGTCCCAGTCCCCCGCTCCTTCCACCTGATCGATGATCCCGTCGCCGTCGCTGTCCAGATCGAGGAAGTTGGGGATCCCGTCCAGGTCGCGATCACCGTCGCGCTCGAAGGAATCGAACAGGCCGTCCCCGTCGCTGTCCAGATCGAGGTAGTTGGGCTTGCCGTCCCCGTCGGCGTCGTCGTCGGTCTCGACCGCGTCGTCGATGTTGTCGCCGTCGGAGTCCTCGTCCTCAAAGTTGAGGAGCCCGTCGCCGTCAGAGTCGATCACTCCCTCGGTCTCGTCGTCGATGCCGTCCCCGTCCGCGTCCAGGTCCACGAAGTCGGGGATCCCGTCGCCGTCGGTGTCGTCGTCGTTCTCGATGATGTCGTCGATGCCGTCGCCGTCGGAGTCGTCGTCGTAGGCGTTGAGCACGCCGTCGCCGTCCGCGTCCGGGTCGGCCACGCCGTCGCCGTCCGCGTCCACCGCGAACTCGATGGCGGTGTCGATCAGGTCCCCGTCGTCGTCCGCGTCCAGCGCATCGATCAGCCCGTCTCCGTCGTAGTCGGGCGGGTTGGCCAGGTTGGTCCCCACCTCCACGTCGTCGGTCAGGCCGTCGCCGTCCGTGTCCTCCAGCTGGCCGTTGGTCCCCAGCACCTGCTCCTGGGCGTTGGTCAGGCCGTCGCCGTCGGGATCGCCGTTGGCGCCATCGTCATCGTTCATGTCGAGGAAGTCGGGGATCCCGTCCCCGTCCACGTCGCTCGTGGCGCCCTCGACGCTGTCCAGGATGCCGTTGCCGTCGCTGTCCAGATCGATGTAGTTGCCCAGGCCGTCGCCGTCCGGGTCGTCAGCCCCCTCGACGTCGTCGTCGATGCCGTCCCCATCGCTGTCATAGTCCAGGTAGTTGGGCACCTGATCTCCGTCGGGGTCGGCGGTGCCTTCCTCCGCGTCGCTGATGCCGTCCCCGTCGCTGTCCACGTCCAGGAAGTCCGGTGCCCCGTCACCGTCGCTGTCCACCAGCCCCTCGACCGTGTCGTCGATGCCGTCCCCGTCGCTGTCGAGGTCCAGCCCGTTCCAGAGACCGTCGCTGTCGGGATCCCTGTCCGGCAGGCCGTCGCCGGTGATATCCACCGCGTTCTCGACCTCCGTGTCCAGCCCGTCGCCGTCGTCGTCGGGATCGACCATGTCCACGGCGCCGTCCCCGTCCGAGTCGATCACGCCCTCCCAGCCGTCCAGCAAGCCGTCGTCGTCGCTGTCCGTGTCCAGGGAGTTGATCGCCCCGTCGCCGTCGGGGTCCAGATCGGGCAGGCCGTCCCCGTCGGCGTCCAGCGCGTTCTCCACCAGGGTGTTCACGCCGTCCCCGTCGTCGTCGGGATCGACGGCGTCGATGGCGTTGTCGCCGTCGGTGTCGATGGGGTTGAGCGGATCCACGCCCACCTCGACACCGTCCAGCAGGCCGTCGCCGTCCGTGTCCGCGACCACCGGCGACGTGCCGAGGCTGGCCTCGATCTGGTTGGTCAGGCCATCGAAGTCCTGGTCCGCGAGGGGTCCGTTGCTGTCGTTGGTGTCGCGGAAGTCCGGGATCCCGTCGCCGTCCACGTCCGACACGCCGCCCGTGGCCTGGTCGCTGATGCCGTCCCCGTCGCTGTCGTCGTCCAGGAAGCTGGGCACGCCGTCCCCGTCCGGATCGCCGCCGCCCTCGATCTGGTCGCTGATGCCATCCCCGTCGCTGTCGTCGTCCAGGTAGTTCGGGATCTGGTCGCCGTCCGGATCGCCCAGACCCTCCAGCGCGTCGTTGATGCCATCGCCGTCGGCGTCCGGATCCTGCGACGAGGGCGCGCCGTCCCCGTCCGGATCGCCCAGGCCCTCGATCTCGTCGGGGATCCCGTCCCCGTCGCTGTCCAGGTCCTGGGACGCTGGCAGGCCGTCGCCGTCGATGTCCGCTTCGCCCTCGTCGAGATCCGCGAGGCCGTCGCCGTCGTCGTCGAGGTCCACGTCGCCGCAGTCACCGTCGCCGTCGGGATCGCCGGTGCTGTCCAGTCCGTTGCAGGCGTTGTCATTGGCCGCGCCCGGGGTGCCCACGTCGCCGTCCCCGAACACCGAGGTGGACACCGCCCAGGCCCCGCCCGAGGTGTCTCCCGCCGCCAGGGCATCGGGATCGAGGGCGAACGAGGCCCCCGCCACCAGGAGCGGGAAGCCGACGGAGTTGAAGTCCACGAAGTCGCTGACCGCCGCGTCGGGCATGCCGATGGTCACGGAGTCGCCGGCGTTTCCGATGGAGAAGCTGCCCAGCGCGTTCCAGGGGTAGTCGACCGCGGCGCCGCCGTTGAGCTGGCTGTCATCGCTCGCGCCCAGGACCAGCAGGCCACCCGGCGGCAGGAACAGGTCCGTGTCCACCACGAACAGGCCACCGCTGCTGTTGGAGAACGTGAAGCCGAACAGCTGGATGCCGGCGGCGGACGTGTTCACCACCTCGATCCACTCGCCCAGGGCGTCCGTCACGACGGTCGGATCCGCCAGGATCTCGTTGATGCGGAGGTCGCCGATGGCGGGACAGGCCACGTCCTGGGTGTCGCAGTCCTGGTCCACGCCGTCGCCGCACAGCTCGGGGGCGCCGTTCCAGGTGGTGGACTCGAGCGGATCGCAGTCCAGGTTGTCCGGATCGAAGTCGCCGTCCGTGTCGGCGCGGGTCGGATCCGTCTCGCCGGGATCGACGACGCCGTCGGCGTTGAGGTCCTCGGACCCGTCGGGGATGGTGTCGCCGTCGCTGTCGGCGTTCTGGGGATCGAGCCCCGCCACCGCGACCTCGATCGGGTCCAGGAGGCCGTCACCGTCGGTGTCCTGCAGGAGCGGGTCGCTCTCGCCCGGATCCAGGATCCCGTTGGAGTTCAGGTCCTCCGCGGCGTCCCCGAGCCCGTCGTTGTCGTCGTCGGCGTCGAAGTCGTTGCAGTCGCCGTCTCCGTCGGTGTCGCCGGTGGAGTCCGCGCCGTCACAGATGTTGTCGTTGAGCAGCCCCGGCGTGCCCAGGTCGCCGTCACCGTAGGCCGACGTGGCCAGCACCCAGGAGGAGCCGTCGTCGTTGGCGCTGCCCGACAACAGGTCCAGATCGAGCGCCCGTGCGACGCCCTGAACCGGCGCGGGGAAGCCCACCGTGGTGGTGTCCGCCACGTCCATCACGATCAGGTTCGCGGCCAGGATGGTGATCTGCTCGCCAGAGTCGTCGAGCCCGAAGCCCCCCGCCGTGGGCCACACATAGTCGGGCTGCGCGCCACCGTTCAGCTGGGTGTCGGCGCTGCCCGCCAGCACGACCTGGGATCCGGCGGGCACCACCAGGGGCGTCGAGATCGAGAAGCTCACCCCAGCGCGGTTCTGCACCGTGAACTGCAGCATCTGCACCGGGCTCGCGCTGGCGTTGTAGACCTCGATCCACTCCCCCGCCGAGGCGTCGCCTGCGAGGGGCTGCACCAGGAGCTCGGCGACCACCAGCGCCCCGGTCGCCGGGCAGGCGACATCGAGGCCGTCGCAGTCCTGGTCCTGGGCATCGCCGCAGACCTCGGGCGCTCCGGGGTAGACCGTGGCCTCGGTGGGGCCGCAGTCCAGCTGGTCGTCCGACCCGTCGGCGTCGGTGTCGCTCAGGGAGGGATCGGTCTCTCCGGGATCCACCACGCCGTTGGCGTTGGCGTCCTCCGCCCCATCCAGGAGGGTGTCGCCGTCGCTGTCGTCGGTGCGGGGATCCGTCTCACCGGGGTCCACCACGCCGTCGCCGTTGGCGTCCTCGAGGCCGTCGGGCAGCCCGTCCCCGTCCGAGTCGGGGTCGAGGGGATCCGTCTCGCCGGGATCGACCACGCCGTTGCCGTTGGCGTCCTCGATGGCGTCGGGCACGCCGTCCTGGTCGTCGTCCAGGTCCAGATCGTCGCAGGTCAGATCGCCGTCGGTGTCGCCCACGGCGTCGTCGCCCAGGCAGGCGTCGCAGCCGTCCGGGACCTGGTCGTTGTCGGCGTCCTGCCCATCATCGAAGCCGGCGCAGATGTCGCAGCCGTCCGGGACCAGGTCGGCGTCCGCGTCCAGCCCGTCGTCGAAGGTCGGGCACAGGTCGCAGTCGTCCGGGGCGCCGTCCCCGTCGGCGTCCAACCGGTCATCGAAGCCCGGGCAGGCGTCCACCAGATCCGGGACGGTGTCGCCGTCCGAATCCAGCAGGCAGGGAGAGGTGCTGCCCACGTACGCGTTCAGCAGCGAGCACTGCACGGCCTGCAGATCAGCCGCCGACAGGGCGTCGCGGTAGACGGCCACCTCGATCAGGTCGCCGACGTGCAGGTTGTTCCAGGCCTGGCTCAGGGGGTCGTAGCGACCGCCGAAGTCCAGGGGAGCGAGGCCCGTGGGGGCGGCCTGGTTGTTGAACCAGCCGATGCCATCTGCGGCCATCGGCTGGGCGAACGGCCCTGAGTACACGGTGGTGTTGCCGGGGGCCGGGCCGATCCCCTCGAAGACGACGGTGATGACCGCCAGCCCGGCGTCCTGCAGCGTGCCGGCCGCCGCGACGTTCCCGCTGGATGCGCAGCCGCGGCCCACCCCGACGTTGCCGGTGCCCGCGCCGCCGGCGATGTCGTAGCCGATCTGCACGTTGGCGCAGCCCGAGGTGCCGAAGTTGGCGACGTAGGACTGGGCGCTGGTGTCCGTGGGCGTGAACGCCATCACCACCGTGAGCCGGTCGGAGCCGCTCGGAAAGAGCCGGAGCAGCGCGTTCGAGGTCAGGGCGTCGTTGCCGTCGAACTCGATGGCGGAGTACGACGTGCCGTCCCCGTTGAGCCGGGTGACCAGCTCTGGCGAGTTCGCGGCGAGGGTGGTGGCCCGCAGGGTCCCGAAGTACGGGTTCTGGGAGAAGGCGAAGGCGTTGCTGGACTGATCGGTCCACTGCGTGACCTCGGTGCCGTTCGTGGTCACGCCCTGGTTCGCGTCCAGGTGCACGTACAGCGTCCCCGACGTCACGGACGGCAGGGTCACCGCGAGCGCGGCGCCTGGCGTCCAGACGAGTGCGAGGATCAGTGGAGCGAGCCGCCTCATCGACATCCGTTTGGTGGGGGTGACCAGTGCGCAATCAGCCAACTGCGTGCAAAACGCAGACTACAATGGCAACGGACATTGCCGTGCGTGCCAATCCCAGCCCGGTTGCATGCCGGTCATCAAGATCATGCTTCCGCTCGCCGCGCCGTCAAGGGAGACGCGCGTCCGGAAGCATCACGGGGATCGTCTGCTGCCCCTCGAACTCGACACCCAGCGCGGCGAGAAGCGTCCCGTACACCGCCTCCTCTCCCGGCGGCTGGCGCGGATCACTGAAGAGCGGATCTTGTCCCGGGGCGAGTCCTTGAAAGGGCGTGGTGTGCCCTGTGTCGCCATCGAACCCCGTCAGGAAGCCGTTGTTCGGGTCCGGGGCGCCGAGGGTCTGGTTGCCGGCGAGGAGCGGGCTGGTGACGAGCAGCCCGTTGTTGAGGTGGTGGCCTGTGCCGAAGCCGCCGCCCACGTCCCACTTGTCGCGTCCGAACTCCGTGGCGAACACGATCATCGACCGGTCCCACAGCGAGGTTCCGGTGGGGCCGTCCGCGTCCATGTACTCGGCCGTGCTGAGCAGCTCGATGAGGTCATCCGCCGCCCGCAGCACGCGATCCCAGTGGGCCTGCTGGGCGCCGCGGTGGCTCTGGTGGCTCTGGTCGAAGGCGAGGAAGCCGTCGGTGCCGGGCTCGGTGAGCGTCACCGCCGCCGAGGTGCCGGTGCGGATGAGCAGGTAGGCGAGGGCCGCCTGGGCCTGCAGCCGATCCTGCGGCGTGCCCGTGGCGTTGGCGGGGAAGGCGCCGGGCAGCACGTCGAGGATCCGGTCCGCCTCGCTGGACGGCGTCAGGCCGTACTGCTCCAGGGGGAACGCCTCACCCAGATCCGGCACGAACAGGAGTTCCTCGATCAGACGCTGGGTCTCCAGCATCGGCTCCGTGGTGCGGCGGGCCTGCAGCAGCTCCCGGCGCAGGCGGGCCGTGGGGAAGGTCTGGCCGAAGGGCGAGAGCGCCTCGAGCTCGCCATCCCGCAGGGCGCGGGCCCGCTGCACCATCGCCGCGCGCAGCGCCGGGTCCCGGGCCGGGCGCTCCCCGTTGCGCAGGATCCCCGCGTGTCCGCTCATGCTCAGGGGGAAGGTCACGGGGTTCGTCACGACCTCGGCCCGGTAACGCCGGTCCAGGGTCGGATCCGCGCCGGGCTCTGCGTACCCGCCTCGCCCCATGTTCACGTTCGGCAGCGCCCGCCCGTCGCCGTAGGCCGAGGCCACCGACTCCATGAGCGTGCGGCCGGCGTTCGTGTCCCGCCCGTTGACCGAGCGGGCCTGGGCCACGAAGTGGTTCACGGAGCTCGACATGGTGGACAGCACGACGCTCTGGCGGGCGTGCCGCTCGAGGTACGTGCGCGGCCATGACCGATCCACGCAGCGGATGTTGCTGCCCTCGGGCGTGACCGTGGGGTAGCTGATGACGGTGCCGCGCTGCGGGTCCGTGAACGCCTCGTTGACGTCCACCGGCATGAAGCAGTCGAGCATCGAGGCCCCGCCGAAGCAGCCCATCACGATCAGGTAGCGCGGCCCCTGATCCGCGGCGTCGGCGGAGCGGAGGAAACGCAGCCCCGGGCCCGCGGCGAAGGCACCCGCGCCCACACCGGCGGCGGCCAGCGTGCGCAGGGCGCCGCGGCGGGACAGGCGGGGATCGGTGCGACGGGCCATCAGTACAGCAGCGCTTCGGTGGAGGTGCCGATGGCGAAGCAGGCCATCCAGGCCCACTCCATGTTGCGGCCGCCGTCCGCGACGATGCCCGCGTGCAGGGCGAAGACGGCGTCGAGCTCTTCGGGCAACGGATCCCGGGCGAGCAGGCGTCGGTACAGGTCCGTGACGATCCGATCCGCGTCGGCGCGAGGGAGCGACGTGTCGTCCGGCGGCAGGTCGAACACCACCGGCTCGTCCAGCAGCAGGTCCTCGAACGCGCGGTTGGCGCACGCCTGCATCACGAACCGCTCGACGGCGAGGCCGGTGGTCACCGACAGCCCGTCCGAGGGCCGGAACAGGCCGTTTTCGATGTTGATCCCGCCCAGGGGCACGTTGTGCAGCACGCGGCAGTCGTAGATCCCGGTCTCGTGGCAGATCTCGTCCGCCGGGAGCTCCAGGGCACCTTGAAGATCGAGGTGGATCTGGCGCCAGCGCTTCATCTTGAGGTCGCCGCGCACGGACACCGGCTCCCCCAGGTCGTAGCCGGGACCGGCGGGCGGCGGATCCGGCTCCAGGGGCGCGCACTGGGCGCCCAGCAGGAGCGGCAGCAGCAGCAGGGGCCATCGGGACATCACGGCACCCCGTACGCGTCGGTGACGATCAGCCGATGCAGCAGGCCCTCGACGTTGCGCCCGTCGGTGGCGAAGTCCTGCACCAGCGCGTCGTACTCGTCCTGCTCGCACGAGTAGGGCGGGCGGCGGAACAGCCACGTCCACAGGATCGAGGTCATGCGCCGGGGGAACGCGTCGGTGGCCAGCGCCGCCTCGACCCACTCCGCGGGGCCGTCCACCGGCTCGCCCCACAGGGCTCCCTGCGTCGTGGGCACGATGTCGATGGCCCGATCCGGCAGCATCGCGCCGGTCGTGTCGCCCAGCAGGTCGATGCCGTTGTATCGGATCCACGGGTAGCTGGCGGGATCGAGCGTCGCGTGACAGCCGGCGCAGCCCTCCTGCCAGACCCCCTTGCCGTCCACGTCCGCGGGGGCCGGCCAGTCGTAGGCGCCGTCGGCCTCGTCCACCGAGTACAGCCCCTCGGACCGGGCGATGTCGAGCCCCAGCAGCTCCCGGTACACGTGCCCCACCAGGGTGCGGGGCATGGGCGCGAACATGACGTTCATGGCCAGGGAATAGCGGGTGGTGATCAGTCCGAACCGGTCCTGCGCGGCCAGGGGCTGGGCGTATTCCTCGACAGGGGTCCGGGGCCCGTCGATCGGCACCAGCAGCCCGCTGCCCGGCGGATCCTCGACCACGAGGTAGTTCGCCCGCATCAGGTCGGCGGCGTCCCGGTCCCCGCTCATGACGTACATGAACAGGCGCACGTCCCACTCCCAGTTGCCCAGCACGCTGATGTCCGTGGCGGGGCCCACCGGGCGCACCACCCCGATGGCGAGCTCCCGCAGGATCTCCGCCCAGTACGGGCTCGTCAGGCACAGATCCAGCTGCCCCTCGAGCCGGCCGAGGGGGTCCGAGGACGCAGCGAACGCCTGCATCTCCTCGTACCGCGGGCTGCGTCCGCAGAAGTCCAGGGTCACGCGCTTGAAGGCGAAGGCGGGATCGAAGGTGCCGACCCGGTACCAGGGGTTGTCGAAGTTGCCCTGCTCGCCGCACTCCGACTCGATGGAGGACTCAAAGCCCGGCCAGGAGCCCCCGAGGATCTCGGCGAGGTTGTCCACGCCGTCGCCGTCGCTGTCGTCGAGCTGCACCGCCTGCAACGCGAACGGCAGGTCCTCGGCGAAGTCGGCGCCCGATTGCCGGGCCTCCCGCACCGCCGCACCGTAGGGGTTGTGGGCCGGCGGACCCGCGAGCACGTGACAGGTCGTGCAGGACGTGGCGCCGGTGGCGCACAGCGGGCTGTCCGGGTACGTGCCGCAGAACAGGTCCGCGGCAGCGGCCCGGGCCCACGCCGGCGAGGGCACCGCGACGAGCACGGCGAACAGGAGGAGGATCGGGCGCATCAAAACGGCGGCGGCTCCGCTCCGGGAGGAGCGCAGATCCCGTAGCCGTAGAACTCCTGGCACTCCTGGCCCGCGTCGGGGCAGGTCGTCAGGTCCGAGGTGAAGTCGCACAGGAGCGCGCACATCGGATGATCCAGCAGGATGTCGTAGCAGATGGTGGACGTGTTGAAGGCGCCGGCCGGCGGCGCCGGGCAGGAGCCGTCGTCGCACCACGGCAGGCAGATCCCCAGATCTCCCGTGCCGATGACCGCGCCCCCCACGCACGAGCTCTCCGGCGGGCAGTCCGAGCCGTCCACGAGCGGGTGGGTGCAGGACCCGTAGAAGCCGGCCTGGCCGAACGCCTCGCCCGCGCACAGCCGCTCGCCGTCCACCGCCTGGCAGGACACCGAGCCGGGGCACAGCGCGTAGTCCTCATCCCCCTCCTGGCTCGCGGATCCGGGAAACTCCGAGGCGCCGCAGGCGCGACCGCAGCGGCCCGTAGAGAGGCAGCTGGTGGCGAAGGGCAGCTCGATCAGGCCGCACTCCTCGCCCTCACCCGCGGGATCGCAGGCCGGGGAGCAGAAGCGGCCGGCGTAGCCCGGCACCGTCGTGCAGGCGCTCCCGGCGTCGCACTGGGCGTCGGTCACGCACGCGCGGTAGGCGGGCCCGTCGTAGGGGGTCGGTGCTTCGGCCGTGGGGTCGTCCGCCGCCGGCGGATCGCCCTGGGGCTCGGACACGGGGTCACAGCCCGCCAGGAGCAACACAGCGAACGCGACGATGAAACTGAGTGGCCGAAGCCCCATGCCTTCTCCAGGAACTGGCAGAGCCTAGCAGCCGTCCCCCGGACGTCGCTCATGATCACGCGACAGACACGACCCGGTCCTTGCCCGACCGCTTCGCGGCGTACAGCGCCTCATCCGCCCGCTCGATGAGGCCTTCGGGGGTGTCAACCTCCAGCGCCCGGGCGAGCCCCAGGCTGACCGTCTTGTGCAGCTCGACGTCCTGCCGGGGGCGGAACGTCCGGTGCGCGAACGCCTTGCGGATCCGCTCAGCGGCGATCAGCCCCCGCTCCAGATCGGCGCCGGGCAGCAGCACCGCGAACTCCTCACCGCCGTACCGGAAGGCCACGTCGCTCGCGCGAATGCTGTGCCTGATCACGTCGGCGAGGGTCGCGATGACCTTGTCGCCCTCGGGGTGCCCCCACTCGTCGTTGTGGCGCTTGAAGTCGTCGATGTCGATCATGATCAGGGACAGGGGGCTGCTCGGCTCCACCTGCGCCAGCAGGCGCGGCAGGCACTCGGCGAGGTGGGCCCGGTTGTACAGGCCGGTGAGGGGATCGGTGATCGACAGCGTGGCGAGGCGCGCGCTGGACTCCTCGAGCTTTTCGACCTCCCGGTCGGCGAGCCAGGCCCAGCGGTACGCCCCCACGCCGACCAGCACGGAGCCGAGGACCTCGCCCAGGTGCTGGACCAGGATGACGCCCGGATCCACCAGGTCGAACACCTCGTCGACCACATCCGGCGCGGAGCCCACGAAGAGGGCGAGCAGGCCCACGGCCATGGGGAGCGAGGCCGACGGGGGGATCGACGCCCGCAGGATCCCCCCGAGCCCGAACAGCGCCAGCGCACAGAACGCGGCCTCGCTCAGCAGCCCGGCCACCTCGACCTCGTGTCCGTCGCCGGTGGACCCGATCAGCATCAGCGGCCACGCAACGGCGAGCGCGACGGCGGTGATGGCGATGAGTCGTCGGGGGGTCGTTCCCATCTGCCGGGGCTTATCGGCCCATGCGAAAGCTGGCTTGAGGATGGGACAGATGGGGCATGGCGCCGTGCCGTCCCGTCTTGGGCGCCCGCCCGCGATTCTCAGCCGCACAGCCGATCCTGCAGCAGGTCAGACACCGTCTTCGCATCCGCGGAGCCCTTGCTCGCGCGCATGACCTGGCCCATGAGGAAGCCCATCAGCCGGTGCTCACCCGCCCTGTAGCGGGCGACCTCGTCGGTGAACGTCGCCAGCACGCCATCCACGAGCGCGCCGACCGCGTCGGTGTCGGAGACCTGGGTGAAGCCCAGCCGCGCGACGATCTCCGCCGGAGCCCCGCCCTTGGCCGTGAGCTCTGCCAGCACCCCGCCCACGGAGCCCCGCCCCAACGTGCCCGCCGCCACCAGGTCGAGGACCGAGCGCAGCGCGGAGCCATCGAAGGGCAGCCCCCCTTGCGCGGGTCCCCCCAGCGCCCGGCGCAGGTCGTTCAGGATCAGGGCGCGCAGGTCCGCGGCACCTCCCCCGCCGGCCAGCAGGGTGTCTTCGGCCTCGCTCAGCTCGGCGGCCTTGGCGGGCCCCACCGGCACCTGGGCCACGGCGGCGACCTCCATCGGCGCGCTCACCGCGCGGGCCTTGAAGCTGTCCCGCAGGCCGACGATGCGGTTGAACACCACCGCCCCGTCCCGCGACAGCTCCGGGTCCGGCCAGAAGAAGCCCTTCCGCTCGAACTGCACGCGCCCCAGGCCGATGGCCGCAGGCTCCACCACGCCCGCCACGATGCGCAGCGACTCGTCGTTGACGTTGGCCCGGAAGTCACCGGCGTCGGGAAGCTCCACCGCGAACAGCCGGTCGTACAACCGCACCTCCACCGGCACCCCGTCGGCGGCGCTGACCCAGTGGATCGTGCCCTTGGGGCGGCGGCCGTCGGGGGCGTCACCACCCCGGGTGCTCGGATCCCAGGTCGCCCGGATCGCGGTGATCACCCCGTCGCCGTCACGCTCCACTCCCGTGCAGGTGACGAGGCAGGCGCCACGCAGGCGCACCTCCCAGCCCGGAGCCAGGCGCTTCCACCCGGCCGGCGGCCGCTCCGCGAAGTCGGCGCGCTCGATGAACAGCTCCCGGGAGAAGGTCAGCGCGCGGGATCCGAGATCGACCTTGGGGTGATGGGGCAGCACGAGCTGCTCCGACTCGCCCTCGGGGTAGTTGTCGATGATCAGCCGCACCGGGTCGATCACGCCCATGACCCGGGGGGCCGTGGCCTCCAGGTCATCGCGGATCACGGCGTCGAAGCGCTCGTAGGGGAACAGGCTGTTCGTCTTGGCCACGCCCAGACCGTCGATGAACGCGCGCACCGCCTCGGGCCGCACGCCGCGGCGCCGGAGCCCCGACAGGGTCGGCATGCGCGGATCGTCCCAGCCCTGCACGACGCCCTCCTCCACCAGGGCCAGCAGCTTGCGCTTGCTCATCATGGTGTGGGTGACGGCCAGCCGCGCGAACTCGTACTGGCGGGGGTGGTGCTCCTTGCCCAGCGAGTCCAGATACCAGTCGTACAGCTCGCGGTTGTTCTCGAACTCCAGCGAGCACAGGCTGTGGGTGACGCCCTCGTAGGAGTCCTCCAGGCAGTGGGCGTAGTCGTACAGCGGGTACGCCTTCCAGCGATCCCCGACGTGGTGATGCTCGGCGTGCAGCACCCGGTAGAAGGGCGGATCCCGCATCTTCATGTTCGGGTTCGCCATGTCGATCTTCGCGCGCAGGACCGCGGCGCCCTCAGCGATGTCGCCATTGAGCATCTTGTCGAACAGGTCCAGGGACTCGGAGATCGGCCGGTCCCGGTAGGGGCTGTTGACCCCTGGCTCCGTGACGGTCCCCCGCTGGGCGCGCAGCACCTCCAGCGTGGACTCATCGACGTAGGCGAGGCCCAGGCGGATCAGCGCGCGGGCGTCCTGCGCCATGCGCTCGAAGTAGTCCGACGCCCAGTACAGGTGCTCGCCCCAGTCGAAGCCCAGCCAGCGGATGTCGTGCTGCATCGCTTCGACGTACTCGACCTCCTCCTTGGTGGGGTTGGTGTCGTCGTACCGCAGGTGGCACTGCCCGCCGAACTCCGCCGCGAGGCCGAAGTTGATGCAGATGGCCTTGGCGTGCCCGATGTGCAGGTATCCGTTGGGCTCCGGGGGGAACCGCGTGACGACCCGCCCGCCCCACTTCCCGCTGGCGTTGTCGGCCAGGATGATGTCGCGGATGAAGTTCGACGACTCCCGCTCGGCGCTCATGTCTTCGCTCCGATCCGCTCCAGCCCGCCCATGTAGGGGCGCAACACCTCGGGCACCACGATCGACCCGTCGGCCTGCTGGTAGTTCTCCATGACCGCGAGCAGCGTGCGGCCCATGGGCAGCGACGAGCCGTTCAGGGTGTGGGCGAAGACGGGCTTGGCCCCCGGCTCCGGGCGGAACCGGATCCCCGCCCGCCGGGCCTGGAAGTCCTTGAAGTTGCTGCAGGAGCTGATCTCGCGGTACTCCCCCTGCCCCGGGAGCCACACCTCGATGTCGTAGCACTTCCAGGCCGAGGGGCTCATGTCCCCCGAGCTGAGAACCACCACGCGGTAGTGCAGCCCCAGCGCCTGGAGCAGCGACTCCGACTGGGCCGTCAGATCCTCGTGGGCCTGCTCGCTGTCCTCGGGCCGCACGGTCATTACGAGCTCGACCTTCTCGAACTGGTGCTGGCGGATCAAGCCACGCGTGTCGCGGCCGTAGCTGCCCGCCTCCGCCCGGAAGCAGGGCGTGTAGGCCGTGTAGCGCTTCGGCAGGTCCTCGGCGTCGAGGATCTCGTCGGCGTGCAGGTTGGTGACCGGCACCTCGGCCGTGGGCACGAGGTAGTAGTTGTCCGGGTTGCTCAGGCGGAACAGGTCCGCCCCGAACTTCGGCAGCTGGCCGGTGCCCAGCAGCGCCTTGTCGTTGACGATGAAGGGGGGCAGCACCTCGTCGTATCCGGCGGCGACGTTGCGGTCCAGGCAGAAGCTCACCAGCGCCCGCGACAGACGGGCCGCCTCTCGATACAGGACCGTGAACCGCGCCCCCGTGAGCTTGGCGCCGCGCTCGAAGTCGAGCAGACCCAGGGCCTCACCGAGGTCGTGGTGGTCCCGCGGCGCGAAGTCCATCTCGGGTTTGCTGCCCCACGTCCGCAGCACCACGTTCGCGGCCTCGTTGGCGCCGTCGGGCACGTCCGGGGCGAGCAGGTTCGGGAGCCCGAGGATCTGGTCTTCGATGCGGGCGACGAGCTCCTTGGTGTCCGACTCGATGGCGCTGATGCGCTTGCCGAGCCGGCCGAGGTTCTCGCGCATGGCATCGGCCTCCTCGCGCTCGCCCGCCTTGAACAGCGCGCCCACCTCCTTGCTGCCCGCGTTGCGCTCCGCCTGCAGGGCCTGCAGCCGCTCCAGCTGGGTGCGGCGCATTCCGAGGAGGGCCAGGAGCCCATCGAGGTCGAAATCGTGCCGGCGGGCCTGCAGGACGGTTCGCAGCAGGTCAGCGTTGTCTTCGACGAAGCGGGGGGCGTACATCGGGTGGTCCTCTCAGGTGATCGAAGGGGGCGGACGGTAGAAACCGAGGCGGGGATAGTCAATGGGCGCGCACCGGGGCGCCGGGGATCTGCGAAGGCCCCCGGTTCGGTAGGCTGCCCCCCCTTCCTGGAGTCCCGCATGGCTCGCTCCGCGCGCGCCCACCTCGTTCGCCTCTTCCCGCCCGCCGAACACGGCGGCGTCGTCGTGATCCCGTTCGAGGGCTCCCGCATGACGATCGGGCGCTCCCAGGACTGCTCCATCCAGCTGCAGGACCGCGGAGTCAGCCCCGAACACGCCCGAGTCGAGCGTTCGCGGACCGGCTCGGCCCTGCGTGTGCAGGACCTCCGCTCGGGCGCCGGCACCCACGTGGCCGGTCGGCACGTGCCCCGGCAGGGGGTCGATCTTCGGGACGGCGAGACCCTGCGGGTGGGCGAGACGATCTTCCTGCACCGCAGGTGGACCGAAGCCGACGCCGTCAGCGCGGCCCTCCCTCCCCTGCCCGGCCCCGTGAACTCGTGCCACCCCGCCATCGTGTCGGGGCTCCGGCGCCTTCAGGGCAAGCGGTTCGACGCCGGCGCCTTCTGGATCGTCGGCGCCTCCGGATCCGGGCGCAGCGTCGTCATCGACCACCTGAGCACCCTGGTGGAGGTGGCCTCGGGGGGCGACTGGATCACCGATGGGGCGCGCTTCGTGACCTGCGAATCGGTGCCCCCGGACGCGGACCCGGAGCGCACCCTGGTGCTGCCCCCGCTGACGGACCGGCGGGAGGACCTGCTCGTGCTGTTCGCGTCGTTGAACGGCGGGGAGCTGCCCCCCATGACCCCCCGCCTCGCCGAGGCGCTGCTGGTGTACGACTGGCCGGGCAACATCCGCGAGCTCCGCCTGTCCCTGGCCCGCGCCCACGACCCGCGGTTCGGCGCCGAGCCCGGGACAACCTGGGATCTCCCCCAGTTCCCCGACTGCGAACGCTTCCTGCGGGAGATCGCGGGCGAGACCGACCCCCTGACGCTCCAGACCCCGGAGCGTCCGCTGCCCCCGCTCGCCCGGGACATGCGCACGCTGATGCACGCGCACGAGTGGCGCATCCACCAGGTGGCGGCGGCCACCGGCCGGACCCGGGCCAACGTCCTGGAGCACATGTTCGCCCTGGGGATCCGCGAGCCCTGGGACCGCGCGTGAGGGCTGGTTTCGCGCGGGCTTCTTAACCCCGCGCTGGCCTATCGTGTCCTTCTGACTGTGCAGCCCGCGCCCCTGATCCTGCCGACCCCCGCCGACGGCCTCCGCGCAGGGGATCCCGTCGCGTTCGCGGCCATCGTGCGGGAGCACCAGCGCCCCCTGTTCTTCCACTGCCTGCGCATGGTCCGCCGGGACGACGAGCTCGCCCGGGACCTCGTGCAGCGCGTGTTCCTGCAGGCCTGGGCGAAGCGCACCTCCCTGCGGGACGAGGCCTCGCTGCGCACGTGGCTGCTGCGCATCGCCACCAACCTGACCCTGAACGAGCTGCGGCGTGCCCACCGCCACCGCGAGGTGGTCCCCGCCCCGGGGCCCGGGGGCGAGCAGATCGAGCTGGGCTCGACAGATGCGGTGTCCTTCGAGCAGCTGGAGACGACGCGCCAGCGAGAGCGCCTCGCCGAGGCGGTGCAGACGCTCCCTCCGCGCCAGCGGGCGGTGGTGCTGCTGCGTCTGTACGAGGAGCTGAGCTTCGCGGAGATCGCGGACGTCCTGGAGACCACCGAGAACAACGCGAAGGTGCACTTCCACCACGCGACCACGAGCATCAAGCGACGGCTGGCGGAGGGGGCGACGTGAGCGCGACGATCATCCCCCTGTTCGGCGAGGAGCGACCCATGACCGACCAACGCGACGATCCCCCCGTTTCGGAGCGCGAGCTCGCCGCCTGGAGGCAGCTCGACGTGCTCGATCCCGAGCCCTTCGGAGACCGCTTCTTCGACGACCTGGCCCGCGACATCGAGCGCGCCGTGGCCACCCCGCCGCCCCGGGTGATCCCCTTGCGGTCACGCCGCCCGCGGCTGATCGCGGGTCTGGCGTTGGCGGCGGCGCTGCTCCTGGGGTTCGGCCTGCTGCTCCGGGATCCGCCGGCCCCCACCGACGAGTCCCCCTCCGTCGCCGCGGCCGAGGAGCCCACGCCGTCCATCGAGGACATCGCCCGGGCGCTGGGGGCCTCGGCGGTCACCGCCGTGCTGGACGGCGCGGACGAAGACGACACCCTCAACCTGCTCGCCACCCGCTCCTGGACCGACGACGAAGACGCCGACCTCGTTCCGGGCAGCTACGGGTCCCTGCTCGAAGAGCTCGACGACCTCGACGACTACGACTCCTTCCTGTCCCTTTAGACCCCTGGAGAGCGCCATGCGCCCGATCATCACCGCCCTGCTCACGGTCCTCGCCCTGTGCGCCGTCACGCTGCCCACCGCCAGCGCGCAGGAGCCCCCTCCCCCGCCCGAGCAGGAGCACCGCACCAGGGAGGAGCGCGAGCGGTTCCAGGATCGACTGCGCCTGATGCGCATGATCGCCCTGACCGAAGCGCTGGAGCTCGACGAGGCGACCGCTGCGAAGCTGTTCCCCTACCTGCGTGAGGGGGACGAGGCCCAAGGCGTGGTGCAGGAGCAGATCCGCGAGCACCGCCAGGCCCTCAAGGCGATGGCCGAGCAGGAGGTCTTCGAGGACAAGGCCATCGACGAGCACATCCGCGCCATCGGCAAGGCCGAGCAGGCCATGTCCGGGCTGCGGTCGGAGCAGGTCGAGGGGTTGAAGCGGATCCTCACGCCGGAGCAGCGGCTCAAGTTCCTGCTCACCCGCGCGCACCTCGAGCGGGAGCTCCGCGAGGCGCTGCGCGAGCACAGCCGGGGCGAGCGTCG
Source organism: uncultured Pseudomonadota bacterium (assembly GCA_937891735.1). Classification (GTDB taxonomy): domain Bacteria; phylum Myxococcota_A; class UBA796; order UBA9615; family UBA9615; genus JAGSHC01. Next base: position 21,371 of record CALAGR010000225.1, read on the forward strand.
GGAGCGTCGGGACGAGCGGGGGCGCGGCGAGCGGGGGCGCGACGGCAGAGACGACGACTGACTCAGGGACGCTGCGCGGTCTGCCGTCGGCCGGGGGCTTCCAGGCGCAGCAGGATCCAACCGTCCCAGATCTGCGCGCGCCGGGCCTCCAGGGTCTCGGTCTCCGCCTGGAACCTGTATCCGCGGTCCGGTGCGTCGTATTGAAGGCGCGTGCGCCGGAGCGGGTGGGATCGGGTCTCGCCGGGCTGCCCGTCGCCGTCCCCGACCTCCACGGACACGCCGGGCCCCAGGAAGGTCCGCGCCACGTCCAGGGCACCATCGAGGAAGCTCTCCCGATCCAGCAGGGGCCGGATGGCAGGGCTGAGGTAGACCGCGGCGCAGTCCCGGATGTCCACGCTCGCCACGTTGCCGCGCTCGTCGGCGTCGAACTCGATGCACCATGATCCCGGCATCTGACCCACCCCGATGGCCCGAGGCCGGCCCCGGGGACCCGTGACGCCATCCCACCAGGGCTGCCGCCCGCCCCGCTCCAGCACCGCGAACGCCTCGGTCAGGGACATGCCCAGCTCGACCCCCAACACGGCGACATCGGACGCGAGGTGGGACGCGAGCACGGACGCGGGGGCCGTAGCGAGGTCCTCGGGGCGGGACGCCGCCCGGGAGATGTCAGGCACGCGGCCCACCGCCGTCGGCACGCTGGCCAGCGACAGGGGCGCGCCGGCCTCCCGCACCGCCGAGGCCTCGATGATCGAGCAGGGCCCGCGCCCACAGCGCACGGCCGTCCACTCCCCGAACACCGACACCACGTGGGGCGAGGCCAGGTCGGTGCTCTGGATCGCGGCGGGGAGCTTCAGGGGACGGATCTCGCCGCTGCGCAGAAGCTCGAGGGTCTCGTCCACGCCGTGCGCCCCGCGGACCGTCGCCACCAGCGCGCCGGTGGATTGGGGGTGCAGCGCGACGACCCGCCCCCGCACGTCGTGGGTCGCGAAGGGCTCCCCCCGAGGGGGACGCCGGTAGATCACGCTGTGGGTCGCGCCGGCCTCCACCCAGTACAGGTCTCCTTCGATGCCGGCGGCCGGCACGGTGCGCGAACGCTCGCCCACCAGCGCGAGGACGCGCAGGCTCGGCAGGTCCACCCGCAGGAGCCAGCCCGGCTGGCGCCCCTCCTCGGGGCACGCCACGGTCAGCCAGGCCGCGCCGGGCTCGAAGGTCGGTCCGCTGCAGCCCGGAGGGCCGCGCCAGGCCAGCTCGGGATCGCCGCCCGGGCGCAGGCGGAACAGATCGACGCGGGTCTGCTCGTCCCAGAGCACCACCGTGACGGCCATCCAGGCTCCGTCCCCGGTGGCGGCGATCTCCGACGGAGCGCCGTCGGTGCGCACCAGCGGCCGCACCGCGACGTGGGAGGTGCCGTCCTCGGCGAGGGTGCGTCGGAGCCGGACCACCCGCAGGCCATCCTCACGGCGCTGATCCCCGCCGATGAGCCCCACGAGCACATCGCCGGGGGCGATCACCCGCCGCGCCAGGCTCTCCCGCTTCAGGGCCCGGGACGCCGAAGGGCCCGCACACCCGCCGAGCAGCAGGGCGAGGGTCAGCGCGAGGGGGAGGATCTTCCTCACTTCCTGCAGTGTAGGCGCCGTCGCGCGTTCCTTCCACGACGTATCCTCCTGCCATGCCAAAGCGCGTCACCGAGGACGGTCCCACCACCGCCGCCCGCGCGGGGCGCTTCGACGCGCAGGAGGCGGCGCAAGAGACCGAAGAGGCAGCAGCCCGCGCCAACGCCATGCGGGAGCAGGCGACCGCCCAGGCCAGCGGATCGGCGGCGATCCGACCCAAGCAGCGGGATCCGAAGCAGCACCTGGAGGCCCAGGCCGCCGCCCGCGCCGCGTCCACGGCCCAGGCCGCCCTGTTCGCGGGGCAGTTCGCGAGCCTGACCGAAGGGGCGATGGGGGACGGGGCCTTCGACGCCGACGAAGAGGCCGACGTGGAGCTGGAGGAGGAGAAGGAAGAGGCCGTGCAGGACCGGCGGCAGATGCCGACGGGCCAGCGCGGTCCGGAGTTCGGCGGAGAGGCCGACCCGGAGACGACCACGGATCCCCCCGACCCCGACGGGACGCCGAGCCCCGGCGGCCGGGGGCCTGCGAAGTGGCCGCGGGTGTCGCCGAGCCGACGGGTGCGGCAGCTCGACCTGGACCGGCTGCTCGCCCTGGGCGAAGCCGAGGGGCTGCTCGTGGGATGGCAGGGACGGACGGTGCTGCCGCGGGTGCTCGGCCTGAACAGCCAGTGGTTCCATGGCCTCGCTGAGCTGCTCGCCGCGGCCGAGCGGGACCTGGCGAAGCTGGTGCTGCTCAAGGCGCTCGCGGCTCACCGGCATCCGTCCGACATCGCCGCCCTGGGCCCCGTCCTGGCTCCCCTGGACGACGACGCGATCCGCGCCTGGCGCGACGGGCTCGAGGCGGAGCGCTCCGCCGAGGAGCGGGAGCAGGCGGGGCCCGCGCCGGAGATCGAGGTCCTGCGGCGGCACTACGACCCCCTGGCGAGCCTGCTGACCGAACCGGCCGGGCCGGGCAGACCCGAAGAGGTCGAGGAGTGGGCGATGCCGATGTGGGTCCGCGGCACGCGACGCGAGGCGCTGGAGCTGTGTGCGGTGGCCTTTGCGCAGGCCGCTTGCGACCAGCTGCACCCGGAGTGGGAGACCAGCGACGGCGCCAGCGATCCCTTGATGGCGGCGCTGGAGGTGCATCACGACGCGCACCCCGCGATCGCCCGCTGGTGCACCACCCTGGGGGCCCGAGCCCAGGACCTCGCGGGCCTGTGGTCAGCCATCGACGTGCTCAGGCAGGCCCGGTCGTCCGTGTAGACAGGAGCGCCGCGGCCGCCTCGATGTGCGCCGGAGTCGTGCCACAGCACCCCCCGACGATGCGCGCCCCCGCGGCGACGTGGGCCAGGACGAGCTGCGCGAAGGGCTCGGGATCGTCCACCCCCTCGGTGCGCCACCCGTGCACGGAGCAGGGCACCCCGACGTTGCAGTAGCCGCCCACGGGCACGCCGAGCCCCGCCAGCGCAGGCAGCAGCTCCAGCAGGCGCCCGGGCCGCACGCAGTTGACGAGCACGGCGGCGGCCCCTTCCTGAACCGCCTTCCGACCCGCCGCGCCGATCTGCTCCCGGTCCAGGAGGTCGCCGTCAGGCCCCGCGGTGAACGACACCCACACGGGCAGGGCGGTCTGTAGCGCGGCGCGCAGCGCGATGAGGGCCTCGCCGACGTGGGGGAAGGTCTCGCACAGGATCAGATCGACGCCGGCGTCCGCGAGCAGCGTCGCAGTCTGGCGGTGCGCGGGCGCGGCGACGTCGGGGGGCGGGCTCAGATCCGGCCGGTAGCAGTCCCGAAGGGGGGCGATGGAGCCGGCGACGCGGTGGGAGCCGGGCACCGAGGCGCGGGTGATGGCCACCGCGGCCCGGATCAGCGTCGGCGCCTGGCCCCGCAGGCCGGCCGCGTCCAGCGCCCAGGGGCTGGCCCGAAAGGTGTTGGCGGTGTGCACCGTCGCTCCCGCCGCGGCGTACTCCCGGTGGATCGCGGCGAGGACATCGGGCGCGTCGCGGATCGCCGCGGCCGACCACAACGGGAGCGGGGTGGGCACCCCGCGGCGCGCGAGCTCGGTTCCCACCGGTCCATCCAGGAGCGTGACCATGAACCAAGCATCGGCGATGCGGCACGAGCGCGCACACTCTTGGTACGATCCCGCCCCCATGTCAGACGAGATCGTCGTCCGCGTCGAAATCAGCGGCGCCGACTACCAGAAGGACTACCCGGTAGATCCTGCCGAGCCGCTTGTGGAGCTCCTCCAGCGGGTCGCGGCGGAGGAGGGCATCCCCCTGCGCAAGAAGTCGGGGCACCCCCTGCGGTGGTCCGCCGAGGGTCCCGACGTGCGGCCGGGTCACGAGGGGGAGTGGGCCGAGCTGACCCGCACCCAGCCCCTGACCCGCGTCAGCAAGGTCCTGCTGGAGCAGCTCGGCAACCGCCAGCCGTTGTTCTCGGTCCGGTTCGAGATCCCCGGAGCGGCCGAGGCCCTCAACGAGAAGCGCGAGCAGGAGAAGCTCGACGAGATCGCCGCCCGCATGGCCCAGCGCGCCGATGAGCGAGACGCCGCCATCGCCGCCAAGCGCGCCGACGTGGTCGCCAACATGGGCGACGCCGAGGACATGGTGATGGAGGGGGAGCCCGTCACCGAGCGCATGCGCGCGGTCACCCCGTCGGCCGAGGGCGCATCCACCATCCTCGACCCGGACCTCAAGCGGAAGATCGCGGCCGGAGCCGCGGTCGCCGGAGGCGCCGCCGTGGTCGGAGCGATGGCCGTCGGCGCCGCCGCATCGGCCGCG
>CALAGR010000226.1 GCA_937891735.1 uncultured Pseudomonadota bacterium
CGGCATCATCCGGCCCAGCGCCAAGCCCCGCACCGGGGTGTGGGAGATGGGCGAGGGCGAGGACGCGGTGACGGTCTACTCCCCCGGTCCGGACTCCCAGTACAAGGGCTCGGCGAAGTACGACCGCGAGATGGAGACCCGCAACGCCGCGGTCGAGCGCGAGTCGGACCGCCAGCGGTGGGAGCGGCGCCAGATGCAGTCGGGGGACTGGGTCGATCCCACCGAGCGCAAGTCCGGCTCGGGCATGAAGCTCACCCTGCTGCTGCTGGTGGCGCTGCTGGTGGCGGCCGGCACCGTGGGCGCGCGGATGATGGGGAGCAGGTCCTGACCGATCCGTGGCCCGTCGGGCGGCGCGGGAGGCGCGGTCGCTGGCTACACTCCCGCAATGCGGATCATCCTGTCGACCGCGCCTGCTCGCTACTGGCAGACGACCAACTTCATGCTGACCAACTTCCCCCCGCTGGGGTTGGCGGTGGCCGCGGCGGCGATCAGCCCGCCCCATGAGGTGCGGATCGTCGAGAACGCCAAGCACCGGCTGCGCTCTCACGACCTGTTCAGGCACGTCAAGGAGTTCAGGGCGGACGTCGTGGCGTTCACCAACAACTTCTATCCCGACTCGCTCATCACCCAGACGGTGTCGCGTCAGCTCAAGGAGGCCTTTCCGGGGCTGATCACCATCGTCGGAGGCCAGGCCCCGTCGTTCCTGCCCGAGGTGTACCTGGACAACGGCGTGGACTACGTCGTGCTGTACGAGGCGGAGCACACCTTCGCCGCCCTCATCGACTTCCTGGCGGGCACCGGCGACACGGACATCGCCGACATCCCGGGCGTCGCGTGGCGCACCCCGGAGGGCGAGATCAAGCTCAACCCCCGGCGGGAGCTCCTCCAGGACTGGGCCGAGCAGCCGTTGCCGCGCCTGGATCTGCTGCCCCACTACCCCTCGGTCACCAGCAAGGGCTACGGATCGACCGCCATCGAGCTCGTGCGGGGCTGCCCGTACCACTGCAAGTTCTGCACGCGGCCCACGTTCTGGGGCAAGCATCGAGAGAAGAGCGTCGACCGGATCCTGTTCGAGATCGAGCACATCAAGCGGCTCGGCTTCCGCGAGATGATGGTCACCGACGACACGATGGCGTTCGACGTCGAGAAGATGTCGGTGCTCTGCGAGGAGATGATCCGGCGCAACCTGGCCATCCCGTTCGGCGGAACGATGCGGGCGGACACGGCCACCAAGCACCCCGAGCTCATCAAGCTGATGCGCCGGGCGGGCCTGTTCTTCGTCAACGTCGGGTTCGAGTCCTACAGCCGCGCGGCCCTCAAGGACATGAACAAGTCCACGACCATCGAGAAGAACCGGCAGGCCAGCGAGAACCTGCGCAAGCACGGCGTGCTGATCCTCGGGTCCCACGTGTACGGGGCGCCGGGGCAGACGGACGAGGACCTCGAGCTCATCACGAAGGACGGGATGGAGCACTGCGACTTCTTCCGCATGAACATGTACACGCCGCAGGTTGGCTCGGCGCTGTTCTACGAGATGACGCGGCAGGGGCGCATGCCGTCCCGCAATCCGGAGATGTTCAACCAGTTCGAGTACCTGTTCGACGACGGGCGAGACCCCCAGGAGATGAAGTGGGGCTTCGTCAAGCGGCAGCTGCAGTACTACATGAACCCCCGGATCATCGGTCACGCGATCCGCGGTCGGAACCCCAAGGAGCAGATCATCCGTCGCGCCTACCTGAGCGCGATGATGTTCACGACCTACCGGTCGCTGCGCAAGGTCGGCATCGAGATCATGTAGGGGCTCGAACCCCACCCAGAACGGCGAAGGCCCCGCGGAACGGATCCACGGGGCCTTTGCTTTGGTCGCGAACGACCGACTGCTTCTTAGAGCTGGTCCTTGAGACCCTTGCCCGGCTTGAAGCTGACGCTCTTGCTGGCTTCGATCTCGATCGCGTCGCCAGTGCGCGGGTTGCGACCCGTGCGCGCTGCGCGCTCCTTCACGGCGAACGTGCCGAAGCCGACGATCTGCACCTTGCCGTCCGCGGTGATGCCGTGCGTGATGGCATCGAGCACGTCTTCGACGGCCTGCCGCGCGGTGGCGTTGGACTGGTAGTTCCCGGACTCCTGAACCTGATTGACGAGGTCGGCCTTGTTCATGGCGTTCCCTTTCTGAAGAGTTGAGATCGAGGCGCTGTCACCCCGACCGTTGCGGCGGCCAGCGTAAACCAGTTGCAGGTGCTTGTGTCTCGCAAGAACCTGCTCAAACCGAGTATCCACACCGGTTCTGGAGGAATCGACCCGCTCGGCGGATCCCCATGAGTCGCGTATAGTCCGGCAATATCAATCGAGTGACGTAATCTATCTGGCACCCGTCAGCGGACGCGTACGACCCAGAGAGCAAAGGGGTCTGCCCCAGTATTTTTCCCATTGGAGGCCGGATCCACCGGTCTGCTTGCGCCCAGGAGCCCCGTTGGGCACCCGCGATGGTCGCGACCCGGGGATCCGTATCGCCGTCCCAAAAGGGCGGCGCTATGCTCCGCGCGTCTGGAAAGGACACCCATGCGCGTTCTCTACATCCAGAAAGACCCGTTCGTGAACATGGGGATCACCCAGCTCGTGTCGTGCACGACGCAAGCGGGGCACGAGTCGCACCTGTTCATCGAGAACGCCGAGAGCAACCTGCGCCGGGCGATCCGCCGGGTGGATCCGGACGTCATCGCGTTCTCGGTCACCACGGGGCTTCACCTGTGGGGCCTGCAGCAGGCTCATCGGGTCAAGCGCTGGTTCCCCAACGTCAAGACGATCTTCGGGGGCATGCACGCCACCTTCTATCCCGAGATGATCGACGCCGACGTCGTGGACGTGGTCTGCCGCGGCGACGGCGAGGACGCGCTGGTCGAGTACCTCGACGCGCTGGAGCACGGGGAGGACCCTTGCGGGATCCACAACCTGTGGATCAAGGACGACGCGGGGCAGGTGCACCGCAACCCCATGCGCCCGCTCGAGCAGGACCTGGACAAGTACCCGTTCCCGGACCGGACGATCTACGACCGGTACTCGTTCGTGAAGAACCAGAAGATCGAGGGGTTCATCACGGGCCGCGGCTGCCCGGACAACTGCTCGTTCTGCTTTCACGTCGGCCTGAAGAAGATCATGAAGGGGCTGGGGCAGTACACGCGCCGCAAGTCCATCGAGTACGTCATCGCGGAGATCGAGGACTTCCTGAGTCGCTATCCGCTGCGTCGCCTGGTGTTCCGGGACGACACGTTCATCGTCGGCTACCACGACTACGTCAAGCCGCTGCTGGTGGAGTACCGCAAGCGCATCGGGATCCCGTTCAGCGTGCTGATCCGGGCCGACTACATGACCGAGGAGTCGGTGCGCGATCTGGCCGAGTCCGGCTGCTTCGCCGTAAAGATGGGCGTGGAGTCGGGCAACGAGTACATGCGCAACAAGATCATGCACAAGCACCTGTCCAACGAGCAGATCGTGGAGTGCATGGGCTGGTTGAAGAAGTACGGGATCATGGTCCAGACGTCGAACATCCTGGGCTCCCCGGGAGAGACGCTGGACTCGGCCTGGGAGACCCTGGAGTTCAACAGCAAGCTGGGGCCGGAGCACGCCTGGTGCTCGCTGATCCAGCCCTACCCGGGCACCACGATCCAGGACCTGGTGATGAAGGACGGCATGCTGCCGCCGGGGTTCGACGCCGACGAGTTCGAGCAGTCCTACTTCATGACCACGCCCATCGACGTCGAGAACAAGCGGGAGATCAGCAACCTGCAGAAGCTGTTCCCGCTCGCGGTGCGGTACCCGGCGCTGCAGCCGCTGGTCAAGGAGGCGATCAAGCTGCCCCCGAACCAGTTCTACAACTTCCTGTTCAAGGCCCACTACGGATTCAGCATCATGCGCATCAACGACATGGAGGTCCTCGATTTCCTCCGCATCGGCTGGTACACGCGCAACTACTTCAGCCAGACCACGTTCTAGGGCCAGCGCCCCAGCTACTGCCTCAGGTCTGCCTTCAGCGCCGCCCGGGCGTCGTTCAGCTCCGGGCACGACCCTGCGGCCGCTTGATCGCGGGCCAGCCCGGCCAGCAGGCGCATGCCCGCGAGGCCCTCCTCGAGCGCCGCGATCCCGGCCGCGAAC
>CALAGR010000227.1 GCA_937891735.1 uncultured Pseudomonadota bacterium
CGCGCTCCGCGCTGCGCGCGCAGGCGTGGGAGCTCGTGGGCCTGGCCCGGATCGAGCAGGATCCGGCCGGCGCGCGCCGCGCGTTCCTGGACGCCCTGCTCGCATGGGGGACCGCAGAGGAGTCGGTTGCGCAGCGCGCGACCCTCACCTACAACCTCGCCGTCCTCGAGCAGACCGGGGATCCCGCTGCGCTGCGGGTCCGGCTGGGCGAGGCATCCGCCCTCGCCGCGCAGGCCGGAGACGACGCGCTCCGGGACGAGGTTCAGGAGTGGTTGAAGCAGCTGGAGACCGAGCAATGACCGAGCCAGAGACAGCGACCACCCCCGAAGACGTGCTGGTCGGGCCCGAGCACCACCTGGTGCCCCTCGGCACCAAGCTCGCGCGCGCCATCACCCTGCGCGGCGAGGGCAAGGACGAGGAGGCCGCAGAGCTGCTGCGCGAGGTCCTCAAGGCCGATCCCCGTCTGCCCGAGCCTCGCCTGGAGCTGGCCCACATCGCGGCCACGAAGGAGGACTGGGAGGAGGCAGAGGGCCAGGCGCGCCAGGCCGTGGCGATCCTGCGGGCGGGAGGTCAATGGACCGCCGCGATGAAGCCGACCGAGCTGTTGGCCTTCGCGATCAACCTGCTGGGCGAGGTGCTGTACCGCGCGTTGGAGTCCAGCGACCTGATCTTCCGGGATCCGAACCTGTTCACCGTCGGCTGGAACGAAGCGGCGGCGCTGTTCGCCGAAGCGGCCCGCCTCGATCCGAAGAACCCGGACGCGCGGCACTGGTCCTCCCACGTCAGGCCCCGCTGAGGGCCCTCAGTCTTCCTCGTCGTCGATCACGCTGAAGGCGGCGTCGATCGTCTTGGGCGCGGCGGGTCTGCCCACGTGGGCGCCCAGATCGAGGCGACCGGTCTGGGGGTGCGGATGACTCTCGGTCCACTTCGACGCGGGCTGGGCGATGCGCTCCGCCCGGGGCCCGTGGTTCGCCCCCGGCGTGCCGCTCGCGCCAGGTCCGGGTCGCACGGGTCCTGCGGCGAACCTCCACGCGCCGGCCTGGAACGCTCCCGGGCCTGCGACCTGGATCCGGGCCACCGCCCACCGGCTGATGAGGGCGGCGAGCACCTTGCGGCTGGGGGGGAGCAGGCACAGGAACCCGACCGTGTCGGTCAGGAACCCCGGCGTGAGCAGCAGCGCCCCTCCAAACAGGACGATGCCCCCTTCGATCAGCTCGTTCTGGGGCAGGGACCCGGCGTTGAGGGTCTCCTGGATCTCCCGGATCACCCGCAGGCCCTGGGCCCGCGCCAGCGCCGCCCCCGCCACCCCCGTGAACAGCACGATGGCGAGCTTGGCCAGCAGATCCATGGGGACCTGCACGAACAGCCAGATCTCCACCGCCGGCAGCAGGGTGAACAACAGCAGCATCCACAAGAACATGCTCAGGAGCCCTTCAACACGGCCTTGACCTGCTGCCAGCGGGCCTCCAGCTCGTGCGCGGCGAGTCCGCCCAGGCGTTCACCACGGGTGTGCGCCGCCGCCTCGAGGGCCCGGAACCGGCGCTCGAACTTGTCATTGGCCTGCCGCAGACAGCGCGTCACCGGCACGTCCAGGTGGCGGGCGAGGTTGCTGATGGTGAACAACAGATCGCCGAGTTCCTCCTGCACGTCGGCTTGCTCGCCGGCGGCCATGGCGGCCTCGAGCTCGTCCACCTCCTCCCGCAGCTTCGGCAGGACCTCGGCGGCGCTGGCCCAGTCGAAGCCCACCGCCGCAGCGCGCGCCCCGAGGAGGTCCGCCCGCGCCAGGACATCCAGATCCATCGGGATCGCGTCCAGAGCCGACGACGTCGGCTCATGCGCGGCAGAAGTTGGGGGAGCGGGGACGGGCATGCAGAAGGGGACTATAGACACGGCCGGTCCTTCGGCAAGCGCCCTGCGGTCCGGGGCCCGTGTGCTATTTTCGGGGGACGGGACCGGTCCATGGGCGGGCACCGGCCCGCGGAAGCCGGGATGACGGCCAGCTCGGAACCAAGAAGCACTCCAAGTCCGACGCGCATCGTCCTGTTCGTGGACGGTGACCCGTTCCTGCGTGAGGCCTACGGCAAGGAGGCGGCGCGGGGGGGCTACCAGGCGCTGCTCGCGGCGGACGCGCGCGAGGCCCTGACGTTGTTCGAGAGCGCAAAGCCCGACTGCGTCATCACCGATGTGGAGCTGCCCGGCGAGCTGTCCGGCGCGGATCTGATCGCCGAGCTCCGCCGCTCCCGGCTCGGGGCGGTGATCCCGATCCTCGCTGTGTCCCCGGGGGCCAAGAGCCTGCGCGGCGTGACGGATGCGGTGATCGGTCACGACGTGGACGACTTCATGGAGAAGCCGGTGCACGGCGAGCGCCTGCTGTGGCGGATCTCCGAGCTGATCAAGGGGCGGCCCATCGGCCTCGTGGCGCCCGGCGGGGTGGTCGTTCACCAGGCGCTGCGCCCGGTCATGCTCGAGCGCGGCACCGACTTCCTGCAGGGCAGCCTGGCGACCCGCGACCTGGCCACCCTGTTCTTCTCGTTCTTCGCGACGTCCCGGTCCGGGAAGCTCGTGGTCATGAAGAACAAGGAGGTCCGACAGATCTGGTTCCGCCGGGGGTTCCCGGTGTTCGCCGAGAGCAACCTCGACAGCGAGGAGATCGGCACCTGGCTGCAGGAGCGGGGGCTCGTGCAGGACGACGCGTTGGACGAGACCCGCGCCGAGTGGTCCGAGGCCGACCGGTCCCTGGGCACGCTGCTCATCGCCCGCGGTGCGGTCGGCGCCCGCGCGTGGTTCACCGAGCTGCGCCAGAACGTGTCCAGCGGCATCGACCGCCTCTTCGAGTGGAGTGAGGGCCAGTACTACCTGGAGTACCACGCGGACTCGTCGAGCTTCGATGCCCCCCAGACGGTGTCCACGTGGCGGTCGCCGGCGTGGTTCGTCGTGGAAGGGATCCGCAAGCACTACAGCGCGGACCGGTGCCGGGCCCTCTTCGAGAACAGCGAAGGACCGCTGCAGGTGTCCGACTCGGCCCACTTCATCCTGCGGGAGCTCGAGGAGCCCTACTACTTCGAGAACCTCTTCTCGCAGATCGACGGCCGACACACCGCGCAGGAGACCCTGTCGCGGCACCCGTTCGACGGCGATGGCCGCGCGCTGTCGTCCCTGGCGGCCCTGTGGGTGGTCGGCGCGATCGTCGAGACCGTGACCGAGGAGCAGCGCCGCAAGCAGACCGCAGATCCGCGCCTTGAGGCCATCCGCAACGCCGTCGCCTCGGTCACCAAGGAGCATCCGGATCGCAAGATCGCGCGCACGGCGCGCATCGACGAGCGGCTCGAGCGCGTGCGCAGCCGCCGGACCCAGAAGCGGCGTGAGCGCGACCAGGGGGGACGACCGAACGTGGCCTCGATCATGGGAGCCCTGGAGAAGGTCTCCTCGGAGGTCGTCTTCGAGAACGGCGGACGCCTCTTCCAGATCCGTGACTACGTCGGCGCTGTTCGCGCGTTCAAGGAAGCCACCCGGCTGAGCCCCCACTCCGCCCACGGGTTCTTCATGCTCGGGCAGAGCTGCTTGATGCTGGATGACTCGGGCCCCGAGGAACTGATGGTGGCGCTGCAGGCCCTGAAGCGGGCAGTGGGGCTGGACCCGGACGCAGGGGGCCACTACCACTGGCTGGGAGTGGCGCTGATCCGGCTCGGCTACCGCGAAGAGGCCCGCCTGACGCTGCGGCGCGCCAGCGAGCTCGGCTCGGAGTACGCAGAGGAGTCCAAGACCCTCCTGGACACACTGCTCCGGTAATGCTGCCGAGGGCGCGCGACGGGGCGTCGCACCCCTGATCCGGTGGCGACAGACGCGCTAGCGGGCCAGCTCGAAGGGATACGAGAACGTCACCGAGCCGCCCCGAGGGGTGGGCATGTCCAGCCGGAACAGCTGGCGCTGCAGGCACTTGAGCAGCGAGGCGTTCTGGATCGACGACCGCGGCTCCACCACGGCGCCGCGGATCCGCCCGTCCGCGGCCAGGGTCAGGGACAGCCACAGGATCCCCTCCAGATCGGGGTCGTCCTCGTGGGCCATCGTGTGGCAGTAGCCCAGGGCCTTGCGGTTGTTCCACATGACCTGCTCGACCTCCTTCATCTCCACCCAGCCCTGCGCTCCGCCCCCGCTCGAGGTCGGCAGGCTGCTGTCCTCGCCGGCCTCCGAGGACTCGCGGATCGCCGAATCTGCGCGGGCTGCGGCGAGCTTCGCGAGGGCGTCCTGCTCCCCGCGGGGCTCGGACTCCTCGGCAAAGCGCCCCTCCACGTCGGGCTCCCACTCCACGTCTCCGGCCTGGGCTCCTCCGCGACCGGACCGCCGACTCGGATCCCCCACCACGAGGCGATTGCTCGCGCGGTTGTCCGGGCTGAGGGAGTCCCGTTCGACCCCCGCGACGCCGCTGGCGGTCTGGGCCCCGCCGGAGCGGGTGGGGTTCGGGCGGTGGTCCTGCCGGTAGGCGAAGTACTGCCCCGCGATGATGAGGAGCAGAAGGCCCACCAGGAGGGGCGGTCCCGCACGTCGCCACCAGGCGGGCCGGTAGTCGATGAGGAGGTCGTCGTCGTACTCGGTCAGGACCGGGCCGACATCCCCCCGCGCGTGGGCCAGATAGGTATCCGCGGCCCGCACGTCCAGGCTGATCTGGACCGGGTTGGCCTGGACGAGGGGGGACGAGGCCTGCTGCAGCGGCCGGCCCTTCGGCTTCGCGGGAGCCCGGGGATCGGTCTTCTTGCGCACCCGCACCAGCGGCCCACTCGGGGGCGCGGCGGGCAGCGGCGCGCTCGGGGGGACGGCGGGCAGGGGC
>CALAGR010000228.1 GCA_937891735.1 uncultured Pseudomonadota bacterium
TCGACGTCGGCCCAGGATGCGCCGCCGCCGATGCCGTGCCGCGCCACCAGGCCCACCTCGGCGGTCACGTCCCGAAAGGTCCGGTCGCCGTCGTTGTGCAGCAGCCGGAGATGGGAGAAGCCGACGATCAGCAGGTCGGAGCGGCCGTCGGCGTCATAGTCCGCGATGGAGACGGACTGGTCGATCACGTCGGGCCGGCTCACCAGATCGGGCAGCTCGGCGGCGATGAAGGTGCCGTCGCCGACCCCCCAGAAGAAGGCGGTCGCGCCACCCGCCTGGGGGAGCACCAGGTCGACGTGGCCGTCGGCGTCCAGGTCTGCGGCGCCCACTCCCCCCACCATCTCGCGCCGGAACACCTCGAGCTCGGGGTTCCAGCCGGCGGGCAGGGTTCCGTCGGTGCGGTGCACGAAGGGGAGCGTCGGCAGGCCCACCCAGCCCGGCTCCCCGGGCGTCGCGCACGCCTGCAGCGGCTCGAACACCAGCGGGATCGCGTCTGGAGGAGCGACCGGCTTGCAGGCCGCAGCCACCACCCACAGGACGAGGAACGGTCGCGTCACGCGTCGGGGTGGGTCACGGTCAGCTGGCGCCGCGTCGGCACGTCGTAGGCCACCATCGACAGGCCGTCCGGCCAGGTGATGCGGAGCTCGTCGATGCTGTCCATCGCCCCCAGACCGAGGTGGAAGCGAGACGGTCCCTGGCCGACGCCGAGCAGGTTCTGCAGCTCCTGCACGTCCCACCAGGTCCCACTCCGGGCCTCCAGTCGGGCGCCCCACCCCTCGCGGTTGGCGGCGGGCCCGACCAGCTCGACTTCGAGCCAGGCTTCGCTTCCACAGGGGTTCGACCAGAGCGCGGCAGGCCCATCGTAGGTGCCGATGATCAGCTCCCGGTACCCGTCCCCGTCCAGGTCGGCCGAGGCCATGCCGAAGTGCATCCCCGTGCTCTCGAAGCCGGCGAGGACGGACCGGTCCTCGAAGCGGTCGGGGGCGACGCCCGCGAACAGCGCGTCCGGTTGCTCGGTGCTCGCGTAGGTGTTGGAGACCGAGCCCCCGTCGGGCGTAGGGCCTGCGGCCACCGCCACGTCCCGCAGACCGTCGTTGTCCAGATCCACCAGCGCCATGGACCAGGCGACCCACTGGTCGCTCTCGGCGTCCCCCGGCGAGAAAGTGGCCAGCTCTGCCGCCAGTCCCATGGCCAGCGCGGACTCCACGTAGCCCCCGCCTGAGGTGCTGACCATGCACCGCAGCACGCGCCCGATGTCCGTCATGCAGTAGTCCAGGGTGCCGTCGTGGTTGAAGTCCGCGGTGGCCATCCCCATGCCCTGGAGCCGCAGGTTCATTCCGATCTGGGGCGCGTCGTTGACCAAGATCGGCCGCCCTGCGCTGTCGAGGCCATCGTTGCGCCAAAAGCCAGCCGGCGGCCAGCCGGGCAGAGTGGACCGATCCGAGGTGATCAGCACGTCGCGGTCCCCGTCCAGATCGCGGTCGGTGATCGCCGCGAGGAAGGCCAACGCTGGCTCGCCGGTCACCGAGAGTGACGGCAACTCGACCATCTCGTCCCCCTCGCTCAGCAGCAAGAGGTCGTAGCTTCCGAGAAGGGCCATCTCGCCAGCCTCGCCGGTCTCCTCGGCCCAGCCTTCATACGGCAGACCCAGGAGGCCAGGAAGGATGACATCCAGATCGCCGTCGCCGTCGACGTCTCCCCAGTTCATGGAGTTGTAGCAATAGCGGGGATATGCCTCGTCGAAGTACAGCGCCTCCCAGGGGCCGAACTCAAGGCCACCCAGGTTGCGGGCCTGCAGGAGCATGTTTTCGCCCGAAGCGAGGATCTCGGGAAGGCCGTCCCCGTCGCGGTCGATCACCGCGATGCTCTGCACGCTGCGTCCGAAGGTTCCCAACACGTCCTGGTCGTCGCCGCGGCGCTCGAATCGACCGTCCTGGTTCTCATACAGGGCCGGCAGACCCTGGCGCCGATGGAAGGCGAGGTCGATGTCGCCGTCGCCGTCCAGGTCCTGGGCCACGAAGCCCCCCGGCACGGGGCCGCAGCTCTCCGGCGGGGCCGGCTCACCGACATGGTCGAGCCCCCGCGCCGCAGCGGTCTCGGTCAGGCGCACGAAGCCGGCGGTGGGCTGGGAACACAGGACCTCCTCGCCCACGGCGAAGCCATCCTCCAGCTCCGCCGGCGGCTCCGGGATCTCTGGGGTCGCCGTGGCGAACCCGTTTGACCCAGGACTGCAGCCGCCGCTCAGCACGATGAACAGCACGACTGAAATGGATGCCCTCAAGCGCCGACCCCTCACGCTCCCAGTATGGCAGTCCCAACCGTGCCGTCGCAGGGCAAATCCTGAGAGTCCCGCGAGGGCAACCTCATCATCGCGCCGCCGCCCGGTCGAGATCGACTTCCAGCAGGCCACACTGGCTCCAGGCGAAGGCGCGGCCTCGCTCCGTGTCCACGCCGATGTCCTTGACGTGTCCGCCCACCTGGTGCGTCTGGAGCAGGCGCTCGTTCCGCAGGTCCCAGACCCGCAGCCGTCCGTCATACAGGCTCGAGATGAGGAGGAGATCACGGTCCGCCAGCACCCGGAGCGCGCGGGTGCCGAGGCCCGTCGGGATGCTGCCGATCAGGGTGAATGTGTCGAGATCGACGATCTCCACCCGGGAGCCATAGAACGAGGCGATGTAGGCCCGGTGTCGCTGGGCATCAACGGCCACGTCGTAGTTCACGCCGCCCACCGCGACCGTGCGGATCGGGTTCATCGTCTCCGGGTCGAGCTCCGAGAGCCCGGGAGTCCCCCACAACGACACCGCGAAGACGCGCTCGTGGCCGTCGATCTTTGCGACCTCGAGCGCGGCGACGTCCCCATACCCGCGCGGCCACGGCACGCGCTCGCTGGCCCCGTCCCGGGGACTCCAGGCGTGCGCTCCCGCGGCGTACTCCCAGCCCAGCAGGAGCCGGTCGGCGCCCGCTTGCCACGCCATCGCGCCGATCCAGCAGCTCCCGGGCAACGTGAAGATCTCTCCGACCTCTGTGGCTGTGGCCCCAAGGCGAAACAGGATCGTCCCGAACTCCTCGGGATCCGCGCAGGCCCCTCCCGAGGCGAGCGCGGGGTTCGCGTACCCGGGTCGGGCCACGAGCGTCCCCACGAACTCCTCCGTGGCGCCCACCCAGATGAGCTCTTCGGGGTGCCCCGGCAGCTCTCCGGGCCCTGTGGGGAAGGTCGCCAGCGTTCGGATCCCGCTGGTGCCGACGGCGGTGAGGGTCGGCGGCTCCGCCGTGAGGTCGAGGCTGAGAAGGCGGCCCGCGGCCCGGTTGGCGAGGACCGCCCGGGTACCGTCTGCGGCCAGCGCGATCCGGAAGATCTCGGACGTCGCCGCGATGCGGGTGATCCCGGTCCCCGCCGGCGGACACGTGAACACCCGATGCGCGTACGCATGGCCAGCGAGCAGCGCCCAGAGCGACGTCGCCAGCACCGCCCACCGCCCCGCGGACCGCGCGACGGGCCAGCGCCCCCTCGTCGACCGCGCCCCCGG
>CALAGR010000229.1 GCA_937891735.1 uncultured Pseudomonadota bacterium
CGGGCTCGGGCTGCGTGGTGGCGAGCAGCGCCGCGCCGAGCTCGCCCTCGTTGCGCTGGGGGTGGCGGGGCAGCGCGGTCAGGAGTGACGCCTCCTGCCAGAGCGCGTCGTACCTGGGCTGCAGGTCGGCGAGCTCGTAGACCAGACGCCGCTGCTTGCCGAGGGCCGCGGCGCGGTCGTCCCCGGGTCGCACGGGCCAGGGCGGCAGGACCTCCACAGCCAGGATGCGGGCACCCTCAGCCTCCACCTGCACGGTCGCGGGGCGGGCCCCCGCGGGCAGCGGATCGAAGGCCACCTGGCTCGTGCCCGCGGGCAGGCGCGCGGTGGCGGAGCGGGTCACCGCGGCCTGGTCGGAGTAGACCGTTACGGCGGTGATCCGATCATCGAGCTCGGTCGGAGGCGTCGGCTCCCCGGCCCGGGTGCGCGGACTTGGCAGCAAGACCGCGAGCCCGACGAGCAGCGCAGTGGTGGAGGCGAAGGGGTGACTCGTCATGGGCGGTCCCTGGTGGCGGTTCGCAGCGGCGCGCCATAGAACCACGACCGGCTCGGGCGCGGCACCTCGATCACCCCGAACGGGCCGGCAAATCGGGGTGATCGAGGCGCGCGGTCACACCGCCCGGCGTCGCCTCACCGCCACCGCCCCCAGCAGGCCGAGCAGGCCCAGCCCCACCGGCGTGTCGCCACCCGCCATGCTGCTCGCGCAGCCACCGCGGCCCTCCACGAGGCCCGGCCCCGTCGAGACGGCGCTGTCGTCGTCGTCGTCGTCGCCCACGACCGTGTCGTCGGTGGGGTCGAGCACGTCGATGAGGCCGTCGCCGTCGCTGTCCCCCGCGGGCTCGTCCCCGTCCATGACCCCGTCGTCGTCCGTGTCCTCGTCCAGCGGATCGGAGCCCAGGGCCACCTCTTCGCCGTCGGACAACCCGTCGAAGTCGCTGTCCTCGTTCAGCGGATCCGTGCCCAGGTCCATCTCCTCGCCGTCACCCAGGTCGTCGCTGTCGGTGTCCGCGTTCGTCGGGTCCGTGCCGCCCTTCCGCTCGTCGCCGTCGTTGAGCCCGTCGTCGTCCGTGTCGCTGTCCAGGGGATCGGTCTGCCCCAGGACCTCGTCGCCATCAGCGATCCCGTCGTCGTCCGTGTCCTCCGCCTGGGGGTCGGTCCCCAGCTGCTGCTCCTCTTCGTTGCTGAGCCCGTCGGCGTCGGGATCCCCCAGGGGGCCGTCGGCGTCGTCCAGGTCCACGAAGTCCATGATCCCGTCGTCGTCCAGGTCGCCGGTGCCGTCCGTGGCGTCCCCGACGCCGTTTCCGTCGCTGTCGTCGTCCAGGTAGTTGGCCAGCCCGTCGCCGTCCGGGTCCGTGACGCCCTCGAGCACGTCGTCGATGCCGTCGGCGTCGCTGTCCTCGTCCAGGTAGTCCGGGATGGCGTCGCCGTCGCTGTCCAGGGGCTGCTCCGGGTCCGCCCCCACCTCCACGAGGGTCGGGATCGCGTCCCCATCGTCGTCCGAGTCGAGCACATCGGGGGTGCCGTCGACGTCGGTGTCGTCGGCGTTGGCCGCGTCCAGCCCGATCTCCCAATCGTCCGTCACGCCGTCCAGATCGCTGTCCACGCTGAGGGGATCCGAGCCGGCCAGCGCCTCGTCGGCGTCGCTCACGCCGTCGTCGTCGTCGTCCACGTCCACGCAGTCGGGCACCAGATCCGCGTCCGTGTCCGTCGCCTCGTCCACGATCCCGCCGTCGCAGTCGCTGTCCACCAGGTCGCAGCTCTCCGGCGCGCCGGGGTAGATCGACGCGTCGTCGTCGTCGCAGTCCACGCCCGCGCTGACCCCGTCGCCGTCCGTGTCGATGTCGATGCAGTCGGGCTCGCCGTCGCCGTCCGCGTCCGCGAAGCCGTCCACGAGATCGCCGTCGCAGTCCTGGTCCACCGCGTCGCACGCCTCCACGGCGCCGGCGTAGATGCTCGCGTCGAGCCCGGAGCAGTCCGTCGTGTCCGGGTCGCCGTCGTCGTCGTCGTCGGTGTCGATGCAGTCCGGCGCGCCGTCGCTGTCCGTGTCCACGAACGAGTCCACCAGATCGCCGTCGCAGTCGCTGTCGATCCCGTCGCACACCTCGGTCGCGCCGGGATGGATCGCGCCGTCGAAGGGCGCGCAGTCCAGGCCGTCGGTGACGCCGTCGTCGTCGTCGTCCGGGTCCACGCAGTCGGGCAGCGTGTCGCCGTCGTTGTTGGCGAAGGACTCGACCAGATCGATGTCGCAGTCCTGGTCGATGCTGTCGCACACCTCGAGCGCGTTGGCCCCGATGGCCGGGTTGGTGTCGGCGCAGTCGGTCACGTCGGGATCGCCGTCGTTGTCGTCGTCGGCGTCGATGCAGTCCGGCTGCGGGTCGCCGTCGCTGTTGAGGAAGCCATCCACCAGCGAGCCGTTGCAGTCGCTGTCGATCCCGTCGCACACCTCGGGCGCGCCGGGGTACACCGCCGCGTTCAGGGGCGCGCAGTCCAGGCCGTCGGCCACGCCGTCCGCGTCGTCGTCCA
Source organism: uncultured Pseudomonadota bacterium (assembly GCA_937891735.1). Classification (GTDB taxonomy): domain Bacteria; phylum Myxococcota_A; class UBA796; order UBA9615; family UBA9615; genus JAGSHC01. The sequence continues at coordinate 2,521 of CALAGR010000229.1, forward strand.
GATCGATGCAGTCCGGGACGCCGTCGCCGTCCGTGTCCAAGAAGGCCTCCAGGAGGTCTCCGTCGCAGTCCTGGTCCACGCCGTCGCACACCTCGAGCGCGTTGGCCCCGATGGCCGGGTTGGTGTCGGCGCAGTCGGTCACGTCGGGATCGCCGTCGTTGTCGTCGTCCAGGTCCGTGCAGTCGGGCTGGCTGTCCCCGTCGGTGTTCACGAACTGATCGACCAGCGAGCCATCGCAGTCGCTGTCGATGCCGTCGCAAGACTCCGGCGCACCCGGATAGACGCTGCCGTTCAGGGGCGCGCAGTCCAGTCCGTCGGCGCTGCCGTCGTTGTCGTCGTCCGGGTCCGCGCAGTCCGGCTGGCCGTCCCCGTCGTTGTTGGCGAAGGCCTCGACGAGGTCGCCGTCGCAGTCCTGGTCGATGCCGTCGCACACCTCCGTGGCGCCGTGGTGCACCGTCGGATCCGTGTCCGCGCAGTCGGTGGCGTCCACCTCGCCGTCGTTGTCGTCGTCGTAGTCCACGCAGTCCGGCTCGGTGTCGCCGTCGGTGTTGGTGAACATGTCGATGAGCGAGCCGTCGCAGTCCGAATCCACCGCGTCACAGACCTCCACGGCGCCCGGGAAGACCCAAGCGGCCGCGTCGTCGCAGTCGTCCTCGCAGGCGAGGAACCCGTCCCCGTCGCCGTCGCTCTCGCCGGCGGACAGCGCGCCGTCGCAGTCGTTGTCCAGCGCGTCGCAGAGCTCCGGGGCGCCCGCATAGACCGTCGCTGCCTGATCGTCGCAGTCGCCGTTGCAGGCCATGCCGCCGTCGCCGTCCCCGTCGAGCTCGTCCGCGGTCACCGTGCGCACCGCGTAGTGGGTGCTCGTGATGGCCCAGCTGCCGCCGTTCGCGCCGGTCACGCCGCCCTCGCAGATCCCGAAGCTGACGCTCGTCGGACCGTCGCCCGTGCTGAAGCCGTAGGTGATGCTCGGAGATCCCCAGGACACCAGCGTCGCGTAGACCCGGCCCGCCTCCAGAGGCAGATCGAAGGGAGCGCTCGTGTGCCACCCGCCGGCGGCGAGCGTGGTCTGGGTCTGGTTGCCCGCGATCTGGGTCCAGGGCCCCGCTGCGGTCGTGGCCTCGTGCACCGACCAGTTGAGCGTGGAGCCCGGCGACGCCACGAGGCTCGCTTCGACCGACGCGAGCACCGTGGGGGAGGTCACGGACCAGTAGGAGCCGCGGACCAGGTTGCTGCTGCTGACGGTGGTGGTCGGCGCGGGGGGCGCGTCGATGGTGGCCGCGACGCCGTCGCAGTCCCCGTCGAGGCCGTCACACAGCTCGGGGGCTCCCACATAGACGACCGCGTTCTGGTCGTTGCAGTCCCCCGCGCAGGTGCTGAAGCCGTCGCCGTCCAGGTCGTGGCCCTCATCCACCAGCGCGTCGCAGTCGTTGTCCTGGAAGTCACAGAGCTCGACGCCCCCGGGCACGTTCGACGCGTCGGCGTCGTCGCAGTCCCCGGCGCAGGCCGACACGAGGTCTCCGTCGTTGTCTTCGTACTCCGTCGTGTTCGGGTCGCAGTCGTTGTCCAGGCCGTCACACAGCTCGGGGCTGGACGGGTACACGGCCGGGTCCAGATCGTCGCAGTCGTCCCCGATGCCGCAGGCGACGTCGAACGCGCCGTCACCGTCCACGTCCGCGCAGGGCGAGATGCCAAACGCCGACAAGGGCGCGATGGCGGCCCCACCGGCGCCGTTGAACCACAGCTGCAGGGCGTGTCCGCTGGTTGCGGTGCCGCCGACGTGGTCCTGCACGCCGACCGTGGCGCTCGCGGCGTTGTCGTAGGAGCCCGAGCCGAAGCCCAGGTCGGCGTAGTGGAACTCCATCGCCCCGGTTGCGTACAGGTGCACCTGGAACGAGACCCCCGAGCCGCTCCCGTTTCCGAAGTGGGGGACGCCCTCCCACGACACGATGAAGCGTCCGTTGAGGCCGTCGTACAGCGAGCGGACCGTGCCGTTGGGGGACAGCAGGTCGTCCCAGAGCACCGCGATGTCGGGCGCCCCGGGCACGGCGGCAGGCAGCGCGGTGTTGGCGAATGCCACCTCGTCACCGGCGTTGAAGGTGAGCGCTCCGTTGTCACCGACCCGCAGCTGGCCGTAGCTGCCTCCGTAGAACGGGAAGGCCCATCCCGTCGAGGCCTGCAGGGCCACGGTCGCCTCCGAGTCGTCCAGGGGCAGCAGGATCGGGGTGGCGGCGGCGTTGTTGGCGAGGGGCACAAAGTCGTAGGCGACGGGTTGGCTCGAATAGCCGAAGGCGTCCGGGCCCACCTGGGCGGCCGCCGTGGTGGGAAGGAACAAGGCGGTCAGGGCGGTGCAGGACAACAAGGCGGGGAGAGCGGCGCGTAGGGACAAGGGACCTCCGAGGGTTGGCACCAATCACGTGCAGCCGGGACCGTATCGGGAGCCGGGATCCCCTCCCAGCCACAGGTTGTCACGGCCTGCAACGTCATCCCGCGCAGGCGGATCCGGGCCCCGCCGCTCCTCGTAACAGGCCTGTAAATCCCGCCCGACTCGGGAACTCCCCCCGACAGCGCGGGTTCGGAGAGGTGCGGATCGCGCCCCAATGCAGCGGCGCGCCGCGGCAGGCCCAGCATGTCCCATCGTCCCGCCCTCCTCTTCGTGGTCCTGCTCGGCGCAGCCACGGTCGCCCTCGCCAACGCCGTGACGGAGCGAACCGAGCCCCCACCGCCTCCTGCGGCCTCGTCCCCGTTCGCCTCACCGGCCCCCATCCTGGTCGCCACCCCGAGCACGGTCACCGCGGTGTTGCCCACCTGCGACGTCGGTCCGAGCGCGGTCGCCACCCAGGTCACCGAGGATCCGCGGATCCGGGGCGCGGCCCAGAAGGGGCTCGACTTCGTCAGCCGGTCGATGGTGGCGTGGCAGGACCAGAACCAGTGCTACGGCTGCCACGTGCAGGGCGTGACCATGACCGCCATGGCGGTGGGCGTGAAGCGCCAGTACGACATCGACCCGCGGCACCTGCAGGCCGCCATCGACGGCCTGACGATCCTCAAGGACGGCAGCCGCAGCCCCACGGGCCTGGGCCACAACGGCGGCAACTACAAGAGCGCCTCCAAGAGCCTGGGGGGCATGGCCTTCGCGCGGTACGACGAGCTCGTGGGCGGCGCCCTGGCCGAGGATCTGCTGGCGACGGCCCAGCAGCTGCTGGAGATCCAGCAGGAGGACGGGGCCATCGCCAACGACTACACCAGCGCCCCGGTGGCGGTGGGCCCGATCCAGGACACGGTGCTCGCCATGCAGACCTGGAACCAGGCCTACGCCCGGTCCGCCGACGCCCGCTGGCTCACCGCCGTCGCCAAGGCCGAGGGCTGGCTCCGGGCCCAGGCCCTGCCCTGGACCGACAGCCCCCCGGCCCAGACGCAGTTCATCAACTACGCCGTGCTGGGCCTGCTCGCGTCGTCGAGCACCAGCACCGAGGGCCTCATCAACTCCTTGTCCGCGGAGCTGATCCGGCGCCAGAACCCAGACGGCGGCTGGCCCCTGCAGGCCGACGGCGCAAGCGGGGCCTACGGCACGGGCCAGACCCTGTACACGCTGCGCATGCTCGGCCGCGGGGACACCGATCCCGTCGTCGCCAGGGGCACCGAGTGGCTGATCGGCGGGCAGCGCACCGACGGCGGCTGGGGCAGCGGCGGATCCGAGCGGGCCGAGGCGATGTGGGCGGTCCTGGGCCTCGTGTCCGTCGATGTCCTGAGCCTGGAGGTCGCCGGTCTGACCGAGGGCATGCACGTGGACGGACCCATCGATCTGCGCGCCCGCGCCATCGACAACACCGGCGGCACCCCGACCCAGGTGGAGCTCTCCGTGGACGACGTGGCCCTGCAGCGCGCCTGCGGCGACGAGCTGACCCACCAGTGGCTGACCAGGACCCTGCCGCCCGGGCCCCACGTGGTGGACGTGACCGCCACGAGCAGCACGGGCGAGTCGGCACGGCGGCGCTTCACGGTCTACGCCGGGCCCATCTACCTGACGCGCTTGGGCACGGCCTGGGACGACGGCGGCACCCGCATCAGCCTGCGCGACATCGCCCCGGAGGGCACGCCCCACACGGTGCGCCTGTCGATCCAGGGGGCGGGCCGCGCCGAGGTCTTCACCCAGTCGGTGCCTGGCACCCAGGGGCCCCTGGGGTTCTGGTGGAACGGTAAGACCAACAGCGGCTCGGTCGCCGGCGGAAACCGCTTCACGGCCACGCTCGAGTTCGTCGGGGCGGACGGCACGGCCCTGCAGGTCGAGCGCATCGACTTCGTGCACGAGACGCTCATCGCCCAGCGGGAGCAGTACGGCCAGATCCAGGGACAGCTCGCCCTGGACGGGGCCGAGGGCGCGAACACCCGCGTGGAGCTGATGGACGAGCTCGGAAACCTGATCGAGTCCACGCTGACCACGCGGTCCGGCTCCTACCGGTTCCGCAACGTCAACAAGGGCAAGTACACCGTGCGCGTCGCGAAGGACGGCTGGGGCTCCGCCGAGCAGGAGGTGCAGGCCGCCCCCAACGAGGAGTCCAAGGCCGACCTGGCGCTGTAGGGCCAGGGGGTACAGTCCCCCCATGCCCGAGCCCGCGTCCCGCCAGGAGCAGGAGGTCCTGCTGTCCTTGATGAACGAGTTCCCGCTGCACCGTCAGCTGGGGTTCGAGCTGATCCACGCCGCAGACGGCCGCGCCCAGGCCCGCGTGACCGTCGGTCCGGGGGTGCTCAACGCGGGCGGCGTGCTGCACGGCGGCGTGCTCTATGCCGTGCTCGACGTCACGGCGTTCTGCGCGGCGGTGACGGTGGTGCCGTCTGCGACGAACGCGGTCACCCACGACCTGCACGTGTCGGTGCTGCGGGCGAGCCCACCGGACGCGGTGTTGGAGCTGTCCGCACAGGTGCGCAAGGCCGGTCGGCGTCTGCTGTTCATCGACGCCGAGGCGCGCCTGGACGGCGAGGTGGTCGCCCTGGCCCGGGTCACGAAGTCCCTGATCCCGTTCCCGGCCCGCTGAACGCCAGCGTGTCGGCGGCGTGTTGCCGCGAGCGGGGGATGGGCGCACAGTGCGCGCGGAGGTCCCTGTGGCACGCGGCGCAACCGTCTTTCAGTTCGAGATCGAGCTCTCCGACGTGGACCGGGGGGTCTACGAGGCCCTCAGCTTCAGCGCGGCGCAGCACCCCTCCGAGAGCCCGGCGTACCTCGTGGCGCGCGTGCTCGCCTACGCCCTGGAGTTTCAGGAGGGGCTGACCTTCACCTCGGGCCTGTCGTCCGGCGACGAGCCGGCGCTGTGGGTGCGGGACATGACGGGCCAGCTGTTCGACTGGATCGAGGTGGGCACGCCCGACGGCCCGCGCCTGCACAAGGCGAGCAAGGCGGCGAGTCGGGTGGCGGTGTACTGCCACAAGGATCCGCGGCCCTGGCTGCGGGCCCTTGCGCGCGAGCGCGTGCATGGATCCGCGGACGTCGCCCTGTTCGCGCTGTCACCCCAGGGCATCGACCAGCTCGCGGATCGGCTGGAGCGCCGCAACGCCTGGTCGCTGTCCCGCATCGAGGGCGTGCTGTACGTGGACGTCGGCGCCCACGGGCACGAGCTGACGCTGGAGCCCCTCAGCTGGCCCGAGGCGTAGTTCCCGTCCGGGAACGCCCGATCCACCCGATCTCTGCGTCGTACTTCGGGCCTGCTTCGTGCGGCGTACGGAAGTACGCCTCCTCGCAGTCCCTCGTTCTCCTTGACCTCGGGCGCCTCTGACGCCCCCGACCTGGGAACTACCGCAACCGCTCATCCGGGGTCTCCGGATGAGAACGAGGCGTAGCCCGGGAGATCACTCTTCGTGGTCCTCGACGGGGGACCTGGGCAGGAGCTGGCTGGCGGCCGGCAGGATCTTGATCGAGGCGGCGGAGGTGCGCGCCTCCGTCAGGGACGCGGTGCGCTGCTCGACCGCCTGCCCCTCCAGGAGGCTCGCGATGACCGGGGCCAGCTCCTCGAACGTGAGGTCCGGGTTCACCCGCCGAGCCACCACCTGGATGATCCAGAAGCGCCCCGAGGCGTTGAAGAGGATCTCGCTCACCCCCCCGTCCGGGAGCGTGGCGACGGCCTCGGTCCAGGCCGCGGGGATCTGGGTGGACTTCACGTAGCCGAGATCCCAGGGCGCGCGATCCCCGGTCTCCAGGCCCTCGAATCGGCTCGCCGCGACCGCCTCGAACTCCTCACCCGCCTGCAGCCGAGCGTGGTCCGCGTCGATCTCGGCGCGGCTCTTCCGCAGGATCTGCTTGACGTGCACCTCGGTGCGCAGCGTGTCGGCGTGCTCGTCGAAGTACCGCCGCACGGCCTCGGGGGAGGGCTTCGCCTTGGCCCGGATCTCCTCCCGAAACCAGGCCTGCCCGAGGGCCTGCCGGGTGAAGGCGTCGCTCTGGGCCTCCAGCCTCGCGAGGCTCTCCTGGTACTCGGGATCGGCGTCCAGCCCGAGCTTACGGGCCTCCTGGGCGATCAGCTCGTCGGCGATCAGCTTGTCCAGGACCCTCTTCTGCGCTTCGAGCGAGGTGTCGCTCTTGTGGCCGCCGGTGGTCATCGCCAGCTCCACGTCCTGCCGGGTGATCGGCACGCCGTTGACGATGGCGAAGGCGCCTTCGGGCAGAGCTGCGGTGGCGACGCGGGCCGGAGCCGGGGGCTGCGGGGCCGGACCGCCGCAGGAGGTCAGGACAAAGAGGAGTGCAGATGCGCCGAGCAGGCGCGACGCGAAGTGGAAGAGGCTCATTCGTGGCTCCATGGGTCCGGAAAGAAGAGAGGGGGCGACGACCAAAGCCGCCGCCCCCTCTCTCAGTCTATGACTTGCGAGCGCCTAGTGGCAGACCTCGCAGGTCTCCTCTTCGTCGCCGCTGTACGGGCTGTCCGGCGTCGGGTCGTACGTCATCAGACGGAAGTGCGTCTGGGCCGCGTCGCCGTCGTGGCAGCCACGGCAGGGGAGGATCGCGGGGCTGTCCATCCAGGACCCGCTGGTCTCGGTCGCGGAGTGACAGGTCTCGCAGAACAGGACGTCCGTGGGCAGCGTGATGTCCCAGTTCCGGCCCGTGACGGGGTCGCCGTTGGGGTACCAGACCGTCTGGATCGGGTAGGTCAGGCTCGAACCGAAGTGGATGCCGTGCACACGCTGGCTGATCGGCTTGCCGCCGGACCAGTCGCTGCCCGTTCCGTTCTGCGGCTGCTGGTCGTGGCACGCGCCGCACTGATCCGTGGCGTCCTCGTTGAACATCTTGTTGTGGCGCGCCCAGTCCAGCACGAAGCCGGTGTCGTTCGGACCCCAGTGGCAGGACTCGCAGCTGTTGGCCACGAGGGGCTCCTCGGTCGACATGTTCACGTCGAACGTAGCCACCGCCACCGACGGCGTCCGGTAGTTGGTGCCGTTGATGCGGCCGCCCTCGGCGAACTCGACGCTCACCGCGTACGTGCCCGGCTGCAGGTCGTCGACCGGGTCCAGCTGGTACGTGACGTTCGCGACGCTGCGCGTGGCCTTCGGGTCGTTGCTGGCCGCGTTGATCATCGAGAGCACGTTGTTGCTCGGGTAGTAGCCACCGACGGTGTGCAGCGCGGTGTCGTCGTCGAACACTGCGTCATTCACGTCGCCGGAGTCCAGCTGCATGCTGAACACGCCGGCCAGGTTGCGGCTGCGGACCTGCAGCTCGCCGGTCGCGAGGACCTCGGCGATGGCGCGGGCGTAGAAGGCGTCGTCGCCGTTCAGCCAGGTCGCGATCTCAGCCGCCGTGGCGGCCGCGACGTTGGCGAAGGTGCCATCGGCCACGTCGACCGTGATGGTCGCGGCGTCCATGTCGACGTTCGACGTCCAGACGTCCTTGCCGCCGTCCACCGTCAGGGTCAGGTCGGCGCCGGCGGCGCTCAGGTCGAACGGGCCGGTGCCATCGCTGAGCACGGACGAGCGGCGGGCGGCCGTCGTCAGGACCGGGGCGCGCTTGGCGCGGGGGCCGTTGACGAAGACGTACGCGTGGCTCCAGAGGCCGTCAGGGGTGGGGCAGCCCGTCGAGAGGCAGCCCTCCTTGGAGTCGTCCTGGACCATCGTGGTGTGGTCGATCGGGTTTCCGGTCGCCGGGTCCGTCACGACGATGGTCAGCAGCGGGGCTTCGCCATCGACGAAGTAGGAGCCGGCGCTGCCCGACACCGTGATGCTCACGTCGTACTCGGGGATGTTGCGCGGATCGTCGTCGGTCCAGTCATGGGCCACGACCACCGAGCCGCCCACCGACGAAGCGGAGCTGGCGGGGTGGCAGGTCGCGCACGCGGAGTCGTTGGCCTGGGCGCCGCCAGCGTGGTCGGTGCCGAGGGTCCAGTCGATGTTGTCGTGGCACGAGCCGCACGCGTCGCGCGAAGGCACGTTCTTCCAGTTGTCGACGTCGGCGCCGGAGCCCTGGTGGCACTTCGTGCAGTTCTCGATGATCGCCGGGAAGCCGACCTTCCACCAGGTGTGCCGGCTGCTGCCGTAGCCCCAGAAGGAGTAGTCGCCGTTGTCCGCGGTCTCATCGGCGGAGGTGTTCGGGTTGTCGAAGACGACGCCGTCGTCGCCCGCGATGGTGGCCAGCTCGGCGCCCGCGTGGATCTTGTGGATCATGACCTTCATGTCACCGGAGGCGCCGCCCTGGGCATCCGTCGTGCTCGGGTTGTGGCAGGTCACGCAGCCTTCGACCGTCAGCCGGTCGCCGCCGTGGCCATGGAAGTCGGGGCCGTGGCAGTCCTGGCAGGTGGCCGTCTGGACGATGTCGCGGGTCTCGGCGACCGCGCTGCCGTCAGGCACGAAGTCGTAGACGCCTTCGCCCGTGGGACCCGAGTGGCCACCGATCTGCACAGTGACGCGATGGGTGAGGCTGCGGTCGTAGGTGATCGCCGTGCTGTCCACCGGCGTGACCACAGAGGTCAGATCGACCGCGAACACGTAGGTGTAGGAGCCGTCGAGGTTGTCGGTGTAGGTGCCGCCGTTCTCGCGGTAGCCCTGCTCGGCCTGGGTGCCATCGGGGTTCGGCCAGTTGCCGCTGGCCGAGTTGGATACCGTCTCGGTCCGGTAGATGTAGGAGACCCACTTGTTGAACGACTCGCCGCCAGTGGCCGGCTGCAGCTTCACGATGGCGAAGTCAGCGCCGGTCACGCCGATCGCGGGGTTCCCGTCTGCGTCGGCGACGGTGAAGTCGAGCGTCGCGACGCCCGCCGTGTCGGCCGACGCGGAGGTGATGGTCACGTCGGCGAAGTACTTGCCCGCCGTGGCGAACTCACCCGTCGAGAACACGGTGTCGGTGCCGTGGATGTCGGTGATCAGGATGCCGAGGCCGTCGGTGCCGTCGGCACCGTCCTCGCCGTCGACGCCATCTTCGCCGTCGACACCATCTTCGCCGTCGACGCCGTCGTCGCCGTTGGCGCCGTCGGTGCCGTCGTCACCAGCGGCACCGTTCGTTCCGTCGTCACCGTCGGCCCCATCGGTGCCGGCAGCGCCATCAGCGCCCGCCGGCCCTACAGGGCCTTCGCAGCCACCCAGGGTGAGAGTTGAGGCCAGACAGACCATGAAGAAGAGGCGATACATGGAGTTTCTCCTGTGCCGTGCGCCCCTTTGTTTGTGGACGCGCTTCCAGAGTGTTGAGCCCTTTGCTGCGGGCACAGGTGAGATAAGTCAGGGAGTGGACCCCGTTCCTGACGACGGTCAGGAACGCAAGGGTCACGCCGCCGCCGCAGACCGTCCCCGTCGGGATGAGAGCGCCGCGCAGATCCCTTCGTGTGCTGCGTTGTCTCGCCAGGGCGGCCTCTTCGGCGCCCTCAGAAAAGAGATCGCCGACCGCACCAGGAATTCGGATTGACCGGGAACCCACTCCGACACCGCCGTCGCTCACCGCGCTGGCGGGACCGCCGTGGCGCTCAGCAGGACCTCGAGCACCGGCAGGCTCGGGTCGTTGGAGCGGATGGAGATCGTGGTCTGCACCGTCTCCTCCTCTTCGGGCACGTACTGCGCGGTGATCCTCACCTCGCCGCCCGCCGGGAGCCCCGCCGCCAGATCCGCCAGGCCCACCAGGACGAAGGAGCCCGCGTTCGAGGAGGTCACGCCGGTGATGTCGAGGAAGGCGTCGCCGATGTTCTGCACGTCGAAGGCGCGCGCGCCGTTCGCCCCGATCTCGACGTCGCCGAACGCCACCACCGGCGGATCGGACGGCGGGTAGGTGAAGACATGGATCCGCGGCCCCAGCGGCACCGCCGAGTCGTCGTCGTCCACGGCGGGCACGCACCCCACGAGCAGCGTCAACCCGAGCACCCCCGACAGCGGCCACCCCCAGCGCATCACCGGCCCCCCGGCAGGGGTGGGGTCGGCGGCACCTGAATCCGACGGGCTTGCAGCATGGCGAGATCGTACGGCGTCCCTGCAGGACTGGACATCGGCGGCCAAAAGACCTAACAACTGCCAGTCACCGGGGTCCCCCGGTCGACCTCTTCTACTGGACTCCCACTTGCAGACCTTTTCAGAGCTCGATCTGATCGAGCCCCTCCAGCGCGCCGTGGAGGCGCAGGGCTACACGAAGCCCACCCCCGTTCAGGCCCAGGCCATACCCCTGCTGCTCGCGGGCCGCGACGTGCTCGCCTGCGCGCAGACGGGCACCGGCAAGACCGCGGCGTTCACGCTGCCGGTCCTGCAGCACATCCAGACCCGCCGCTCCGGCCGCACCGGGCGCCGCCCCATTCGCGCCCTGGTCCTGACGCCCACCCGCGAGCTGGCGGCCCAGATCGGCGAGAGCATCGCCGGGTACGGGCAGCACCTCCAGATCCCCCACACCGTCATCTTCGGCGGGGTCAAGCAAGGCGCGCAGGTTCGAGCCATCGAGCGCGGGGTGGCGATCCTGGTGGCGACCCCCGGCCGCCTGCTCGACCTCATGGGCCAGGGCATCGTCGATCTGCGCGACGTCGAGTTCTTCGTCCTCGACGAAGCCGACCGCATGCTCGACATGGGCTTCATCAACGACGTGCGGCGCGTCCTGCGGGACCTGCCCAGCAAGCGCCAGAACCTGCTGTTCTCGGCGACCATGCCGGAGTCGATCATCCAGCTCGCGGGCAGCTTCCTGGACAACCCCGCGCGGGTCGAGGTCACTCCCAACGCGACCACCGTCGAGAAGATCCAGCAGAGCGTCATGTTCTGTGCGCGCGCGCAGAAGCGGTTTCTGCTGGCCTCGCTCATCCGCAGCCTGGGGGTCGAGAGCGCCATCGTGTTCACCCGCACGAAGCACGGCGCGTCTCGGCTGGTCAAGCAGCTCGAGCAGGTCGGGATCTCGTCCGCGGCGATCCACGGCAACAAGAGCCAGAACGCCCGGACCCGCGCCCTGGACGGGTTCCGCAGCGGCGAGATCCGGATCCTGGTGGCCACCGACATCGCGTCGCGGGGCATCGACGTGGACGGCGTGAGCCACGTGTTCAACTTCGATCTGCCCAACGAGCCCGAGAGCTACGTGCACCGCATCGGCCGCACCGCCCGCGCCGGCAAGGGCGGGGTGGCCGTGGCCTTCTGCGACGAGACCGAAGGGGCCTTCCTTCGGGACATCGAGCACCTCATCGGGATGTCCATCGAGGTGAACGAAGACCACGAGTGGCACGACGCCGCGTCCGTGCCGCCCCCCGGGCGGGGTGGCGGCGGTGGCGGCGGATCCCGAGGCGGCGGCCGTCCCAAGCAGACCACCGTCCGACGCCCCGAGGGGCTCGGCAACCGCACCTCCGACGGCCAGCGCAGGCGGCGCGGC
>CALAGR010000230.1 GCA_937891735.1 uncultured Pseudomonadota bacterium
TTCGGCGCTTCCTGTGCCGGCTGTGTCAGACGTCCTGCACCGTGGCGCCGGCCGCGACGTAGCCCGCCGCGATGCCCCGCAGGTGGGCCGAGGCGCCTGCGCAGCCGAGCCACGGGATCCCGGGATCGGCGCACACCACCGCCACGCGAGGACCGGCGCTCACGGCGTCACCCGACCCGCTGGGCGGGGAACCAGTCGCGAGGAGGGCGGCGCGGCCATTCCCCGAGGGTAGCGTGCATTGCCTCCCCTACCCCGCGCGTGGTACGAGCGCGGCCGCGCATGGACCGCACCCTCACCTTCCGCCACAAGGGCGACTACCTCGCCGGCTCCTTCTATCAGGAGAGCAGCGAGGGGCACGCCGAGACCATCGACCCGTCAACGGGGGTGGTCCTGGACCGGGTGCCGTGGCGGTCCGCGGCGATCGACATGGCGGTGCGACAGGCCCGCGCCGCCTCCACCCGCTGGCGCACCGACTCGTTCGAGGATCGGGCCGCGCCGCTGGAGCGTCTTCGCCAGCTCCTGGAGGCGCGCCGGGGGCACTTCGCAGCGCTGATCGCGCGGGAGCTCGGCAAGCCGAACTGGGAGGCCACCCTGGAGGTGGCGGCGGCGGAGCGGTCGGTGGACCTGCTGCTGGAGCAGGGCGCCGAGATCCTGCAGACCGCGGCCCACCCCACGTCCTTCGGCAGCGTGCAGCGGCTGCCCCTGGGCGTCGCCGGGGTCATCACCCCGTACCCCTATCCGGTCTACGGCCCCATCCAGATCCTGCTTCCCTGCCTGCTGGGTGGGAACACCGTGGTCTGGAACCCCTCGAGCCGCGTGCCCCTGGCGTCCCAGATGCTGGCGATGGCCGTGGACTCGGCCCGCTTTCCGGCGGGGGTGTTCTCCATGGTCCAGGGCCCCCGGGCGCCCGTGGGCGAGCGCCTGGTGCGGCACGACGACGTGGACTTCATCGCGGGCGCCGGGTCGCCGCGCATGGCCGAGCAGGTGCGCACGAGCATCGGCAACCTGCGCCCCCTGGCGCTGCAGACCGGCGGCAAGGGCTGGGCGATCATCTGCGCCGACGCGGATCTGGATCGCGCGGCCTACGAGGTCGTGAGCGGCGCGTTCCTGAGCGCCGGGCAGCGCTGCAACGCCACGTCCCGGGTGCTCGTGGAGCGCGGGGTGGCCCGGCCCTTCCTGACGCGGGTGGTCGCGTTGATGCGCGGCCTCAAGGTGGGCCCGCCCACGGACCGGGACAGCTTCTGCGGCCCGTTGGTGGACCTGACCGCCCGGCGGCGCTTCCAGACCCAGCTGCGCAACTGGGCCGACGCGCAGATCGAGTTCCCCGTGGAGGGCGGCGTCAGCCAGCTCCCCGCCCCCCTCCGCCGCCAGGGACTGTGCTACGCGGCGCCCGCCCTGGCGCTGCTGGAGAGCGGTGATCTGCCGGACTCCATCACGCCCCCTGAGGAGGTGGAGGGGCCGCTGCTGCTGGCGCAGCTGGTGGACACCGCCGAGCAGGCCGTGGAGCGGTACAACGGGCACCCCTACGGGCTGGCCTCGGCGATCTTCACCGCGTCGGAGCGGCGCTTCGAGGCCCTGGCGGGCGCGCTCGAGTGCGGCGCAGTGAACTGGAACCGGGGCACCATCGTCGCCTCCGCGCGGTTCCCGAACGTGGGTCTGGGGCGCAGCGGGCTCGGCGCCGAGAGCAACGCGGCCCTGCTGTACAGCTGCACGTACACCCAGAGCAGGCTCGGCACGTCCGGCCGCTTCGATCCGTCCCACCGGGTGCCCGGCATGGCGTGGCCGACCGAGATGGGGCTGATCGACCCGTCCGCCGTCAGCACGCCGCCGTATCGCCCCGGGGAGCTGTGACCCCGCGGTCCCTGCTGCTCGTCGGAGCCCTGATCGCCGCGCTGGCCGCGGCCATCCCCGCCAGCGTCTTCGACCCCCCCGCCTCCGACCTCCTGCTGCACGGCCACATGGTGGCGGGGGCCGCGTCGACCCTGGTCGAGCACGGCTGGGCCGCGTTCCAGGATCCGTGGTTTGCGGAGATGAACTGGGGCGCGCCGCTGTTTCACTCCTACCCGCGCCTGGCCCACCAGACCGCGGCGCTGCTCTCGCTCGCCACGGGCATCGATCCGTTCGCGTGCGCCGCGCTGCTGCTGGCCCTGGTGGTGGTGGCCCTGCCCCTGGCCACCTACCAGGGGGCGCGGTGGCTCGGACTGACGCCGGACCAGGCGGGCCTCGCGGCGCTGGTGGCGGCGACCCTGCGCAGCGCGGATCTGTACGGCCACAGCCCCTTGAGCTACGGCTTCGACGGCGCCGGGCTGCTGCCCCAGGCCCTCGGGGGGGCCCTCGCGGCCCTGAGCATCGGCGCGTGGGTCCGGGCCAGCGCCGAGGGCGGCTGGGTGCGGGCCGGGGTGGCGGCGGCGCTCCTGTCGCTGACCGTGCGCTGCCACCTGCCGGCGGGCTGGGTCGCGGCCGTGATCGCGTTGCTGCTGATCGTCGCGCGGCGGCCGGATCGGGCCACAGCCTTGCGCTTCCTGGGCATCGGAGGGGGCGCGGCGGCCCTGTCCCTGGGGTTCCTGCTCCCGTTCCTGTCAGACCTGGGGGCCGTCAACGACAGCGCCGTCGAGGCGGCGGGACGCTCCTACGGGCTGGCCCGGGTGCTGGGCGAGCTGGTCCGCGGCGTGTACCTGGACGGCGGCACCAGCGGGGTCTGGACGGCGGCCTTCCTCGTCGGCCTGTGGATGCTGGTCCGACGCCGGACCCAGCCGCTGCCCCGGGGGCTCCTGCTGGCCACGGGCACCGTGCTGCTGCTGTTCGCGGGGCGGGCCACGTGGGGCAGCTGGATGGACGCGCTGCCGCTGATCGGTCGCTTCCACGACCAGCGCTACCTGCTGGGGCTGCACCTGCTCGCGCCCCTCGTCATCGCCACGGGGGCGCCGGGGATCCTCGCCCAGGTCCGGACCCGCAGCGCCCCCCTGGCCGACGGGATCGCCCTGCTGGTGGTTGGAGCCGCCCTGGTGCTGGCCATCGGAGCGGCGGGGACCCAGCTGCGCCTCGTTCAGGGCGCCCGGGCGGAGCTGGCGGCCTGGAAACCAGGCTTCGCGGCCACCCTGGCCGAGGCCGAGGCGCTGCCCCCGGGCGCGGCGGTGGCGCTGGTCGGCGCCGATGTGCTCCAGGGCTCCACGACCCCCCTGACGTGGCTGCGGCGGCACCAGATCCCCACGGTGGGCCGGTCCCTGCATCACTACAGCCACGGCTACGAGGTCGCCAACTGGGTCTTCGCGCGCCCCGAGGCCCCTCCCCTGACCGCCGAGCAGGCGCCGGCCCTGCACATCCAGGCCCTGCTGGATCCGACCGGGGCGCTGCGCACGGTGTCGGACACGGACGTGGATCTGGTGCGCTCGGACGTGCTGCTTCGGGCGGACGGCGCGTCCCTGAACGGCTTCGGGATCGCGTGGTGGCTCAGCGGCGCAGGGCAGGTCGGACAGCACCCCACCGTGCAGATCGGCGCCGGCGCGACCCCGGATCCCGCCCGCTACCAGCGCATCGGCTCTGGAGACGCCCCGGATCCCGCGATCCTGCAGGGGCTGCAGGCCCGGGGCACCCTGGGCGAGATCCACTCCGCGTCGCCGCCCGTTCGGGGCGCAGGCGAGCGTTTCATCTCCGTGCGGGTCGATCAGCCGGGGGCGTGGCTGCGCATCGGCCAGTCCTGGCATCCCCGGTGGCAGGTCCTCGTCGATGGCGCGCCCCGCCCGCACCTCCTGCTGCTGCCGGGCAACGTGGGCGTGCCCCTTGCACCCGGTGAGCACGAGGTGGTGCTGGCGTGGCGGGTGCCTGCGTGGCGCGGGGTCCTGGCGGCGCTGAACGTGCTGGTCGTGCTGGGGCTGCTGGGGCTCGGCGTATGGGCCGGGCGAAAGGGCCACGGGCAGGGCGCGGCAGGATGAGGACACCGGGCCGGCGGGCGCTGCTCCTGGGGCTCGCGCTGCTGGGCGTCGCCCTGCTCGCGGCGGTCCTCGTGCGCGGCTGGGTGTCCGACGACGCCTTCATCACCCTGCGTGCGGTGCGCCGGGTGCTGGCCGGGCAGGGACCGACCTGGAACCCCGGCGACCGGGTGCAGGTGTTCACCCACCCCCTGTGGGCGGCCCTGCTGGTGCCGGCGCACGCCCTGGTGGGCAGCGGCTGGTGGGCCGCGCTGGGCCTCGGGCTGGTGACGACGGGGCTGTTCGTGGCGGGCATCGCGTCCCGCGCCACCACTGGCGCCGCCGTGGCGCTGGCCCTGCTGCTGGGCTCCCGCTCCTTCGTGGACTTCTCCACCAGCGGCCTCGAGAACCCCCTGCTGCACGTGCTCGTGGCGGCGCTGGTGCTCTGGCCCCGAGCCTCCGAGCCCCGCGTGGCGGGCCTGCTCGCGGGGGCCGCGCTGTTGACCCGCCTGGACACAGCGCCGCTCGTGCTGCTGCTGCTGGCGGGGCGGCTGGCGCGCGGCCAGCGCCTTCGGGGCGCCGGCTGGGCGGCGGCGCTGCCCCTGTCGTGGTGCGGGGTGTCCCTGTTCTGGTTCGGTGCGCTGCTCCCCAACCCCGCCCTCGCCAAGCTGGGCGCGGCGCTCCCGAAGGCAGAGGTGATCGCCCAGGGGATCACCTGGCTGGGCACGTCCGCGTCGATGGATCCGGTGGGCGCGGTGCTGCTGGTCGCCGGCCTGATCACCTGCATTGCCCGCCGCGAGCTGCGCTGGGCGGGCGCCGGGATCCTGGCCCACGTGGCCTGGATCGCCTGGGCGGGGGGCGACTTCATGGTGGGCCGGTTCATCACCCCGGCGCTGGCCGTGTCCGCCGCGGCGCTGGCCGGCACGAGGCTGCGTGCGTCCCTGGCGCTGCCGGCGGTGGTGGCCGCGCTGGCCGCGGCCGTGGTGCCCGGCGGGACCCTGCGGTGGCCCGACTCCCGGGAGATCGCCGACGCGGGCCGGCTGATCGACCGCGACGGCCTGGTGGACGAGCGGCGCTACTACACGCCGGGCAGCGCCCTGCTGGGCTGGAGGCCGGGGCGGTCCATGCCGCAGCACGCCTTTCGTACCCGCGGCGAACGCGCTGCGGACCGGGACGTGATCACCCCCGTCGCCGTGGGCATCACCGGCTACTTCGCGCCCCCTGGCGTGTTCCTCGTGGACCGGACAGGGGTCACCGATCCGTTCCTGGCCCGGCTGCCGGCCCGCCCCGGCAGCCGCCGCCCCGGGCACCTGTATCGGGACCCGCCCTTCGGATACCAGGAGTGGATCGCCGATCCCACCTGCGCCCTGCGGGAGGTGGCCCTGGTGGGGCTGTGCGACGACGTGCGTCTGGCCACCCGCGCGCCCCTGCTGGCCCCCGGTCGCGCCGCGGCGGTGGGGCGCCTGCTCGTCGGAGACGTGATCCAGGTGCTCACGGGCCGACGGCCGACGGCCGAGTAGAGTCCGCCTCCATGCCCGCGGCTCGCTCCAGTCTCTGGACCCGCCTCAAGCCGGTGGTCCCGACGTTCGTCCTCCTGGCGGTGCTCGAGATCCTGCTGCGGGTGGCGGGGCTCGGTCCCCAGGGACGCTTCGACTTCCTGCTCCCCGGCGGGCCGGGCGGCCTGTATGCCCCCGACGAGACCCTCTCCGCGGACTGGGGGAGGATCCCCTACGTCGTACACAGCACGGCGCTCGGGCTGCGCAGCACGGGGCACCCGGGGCCGCGCCTGGGGGCGTCCCGGATCGTCACGATCGGCGACTCGGTCACCGACGGCTTCTTCGTGGACGACGACGCCACCCTGCAGCACTTCCTGCAGCGGGCCCTGGACGAGGCGGGCCACGCCGACCACGAGGTGCTCAACGCGGCGCGGGGCGGGGGCTCCATCGACAAGGAGCTGGCCATCCTCCGAGAGGTCGGTCTGGGACTGAAGCCGGACGTGGTGGTCCTGACCTTCGTCACCAACGACATCTGGGAGCTGCGGCGCAAGACCCCCGAGCAGCTCGACGCCCACGCGCTGGCGGTGCACCGGCGGAACGTGGGGTGGGTGCGGCGCGGCGGGCTGTGGTTCTTCACGCGCACCGCGGTGGGCGAGGCGATCTTCTCCGCCTGGTGGCGGTTCGTCCTGACCCCCAGCGGCGATGGACAGGAGGTCGAGGTCGCCCCCGACACCGACCGGTACGCGATCCCCGGCGGGGCGGATCACGCCACGAACAGCGCCCGGTTCCTGCGCAAGTTCGGCACCCACGACGGCCTGGTGCTGACGGACACGTTCAGCCCGACGACCCTGTCGCTCGTCGCGCGCTACCTGCAGGTGCTGACGACGTTCGTGACCACCTGTCGGGACCACGCCATCACGCCCGTGTTCGTCTACTTCCCGGCCTACCCCCAGGTGCACGATCCCGAGGCGCCGGCGCGGATCCAGACCGTGCTGCGGGAGCGCTGCGAGCAGCTGGCGGTGCCGTTCCTCGACCTGACCGGGCCGCTGCGGGCTGCCAGCGCAGACCGGGTGCTGACCCTGGCGCCGGTGGACTTCCACCCCAACCCCGCCGGCAACGAGGTCATCGGGCGCACCATCGCGGCGTTCCTGCAGGAGCAGGGGCTGCTCAGACCGGACCGGCCTCGTCCTGCGCGATCGCCCGACCGATCATCGTCCCCAGGGTCATCGTCGTCAGCTGGGGATTGACCCCGAGCGAGGTGGGGAAGATGCCCGCGTCGGCGATGTAGAGCCCGTCCAAGCCGTGGGCCTTGCCGCGGCTGTTCACCACGCTGGTCTTCGGATCCAGGCCCATGGGGTTGGTGCCCATGGGGTGGGCGCTGTACAGGATGAAGGCCGACAGCGGCAGGTCCGCGATCTCGGCCTGCAGCGCCTCGGCGGTGGTGTGCCAGCCGCAGCCGTGCCCGGTGGCCCGGACCTCCCGGGCGCCGCCGGCGAGCAGGATCTGCGCGGACAGCACCATGCCGCGCTTCAGGGTCGCCACGTCGTCGGCGGCCCACTCGTAGCGCAGCTTGGCGCGGCCGTTCTTCGAGGTGCGCACCGAGCCCGTGCCGTGGTCGCTGATCATCACCCCGAGCCCGCAGATCCTGTTGATCCCGGCCAGCGCGACCTTCGCCTCGTGCCCCACCAGCCCGCTGACGGACACGAACGCCTCGGGCGGCACGTTGAAGGTGTGCGGCAGGATCTTGGGCTCCTCGGGGCTCCAGGCGTAGGCCCCCTGGGTGGCGCCCTTCCACATGTGCACGTCGAAGTCGCACCGTCCCAGCACGCCGGATCCGGGGTGCAGGTGCAGCTTGTCGCCGACGGGACCCAGGTCCTTGGCGAGCCCGCACTGGTGCAGCAGCCGCGGCGTGCCGATGGCTCCGGCGCTCAACACCACCACCTTCGCCCGCACCTGCACGGTGCCGTGCTCCTGCCGGGTGTCGGGATCGTGCAGCTGGCCGATGACCCCCACCGCGCGCCCATCCTGTACCAGCACGTCGATGACCCGGCACTCCGCCTGGATCTGGCAGCCGTCCCGGCGGGCGTCGGCGATGAGGTTCATGTCCACGCTGGCCTTGCCCCCCACGGGGCAGCCGAAGTTGCAGATCCCGCAGCCGATGCACCGGGGCGTGTTGCGGTTGAGCAGGCCCCCCTGGAGCGGCGGGCCCATGGCCTTCACGCCCCGCGCGACGATCATGTTGTTCTCGCCGGCGATGTCCTCGGTGACGGCCAGGACCTCGATGCGCTCTTCGATCTCGGCGTAGATGGGGTGGATCGCGTCGGGGCGATAGCGGTCGTCCTGGAGCAGATCGGCCCACTCGTGCAGCACGTCTTCGGGGGTGCGAAAGCAGATTGCGGAGTTGACCAGGCTGCCGCCGCCGACGCCCTTGCCGGCCATGACCGGGAACGGCACGGAGCCCTCGGCGATCATCGTGCCGAACTCCTGGAAGTGGTAGCGCACCGAGTTGGCCCACGACGGGCGGAACCGGGACACGCGCGTGCCGTCTTCGATGATGAGGGTGGACCAGCCCGCCGCCGCGAGCTGCCGCGCCACGGCCGCGCCGCCCGGGCCCGCCCCCACGATGACGGCATCCACCTCGTACTTGGGGAGCGCGTCGTCAAAGCCGCGGATGCTCATCGTTCGTACCCACAGGGGAAGATCCAGCCGCAGGCCTCCTTGACCCCCGGGTGGCCGCAGTAGGCGGTGGCGATGAAGGTGCCCAGGCCGCCGATGGCGCCCCGGACGAGGTGGTTGCGGTGGCCCGCCCAGCTGCGCAGGATCTCGATGCGCGTGTCCAGGTCGATGGACGCGAAGCCCGACCCGTGGCTCACCCGGGACCAGTCGTCCAGGGTGTGCAGCAGGGTGCGCAGCAGCGACGGCGTGGGCTCGTCCATCACCGAGAAGAGCTCGTCGAGGTACCGGGACACGCCGGCCTCGGCCCCGGACAGGGGGGGCACCCCACCGGGCGGGAACCAGGCCTCCGCCATCGCGTCGAGCAGCTCCGCTTCGTGCGCGGTCAGGCAGAGGTAGCCCTCCGACGGATCCCGGTCGTACCAGGACACGATCCGCGCTCCCACCCCGCCCATCGCGGCCGCGGTCAGCAGGCCGGACACGCCCAGCGCCATGCGGCGGGTGATGCGCGGCGGCGGTGTCGGTTCGGGGGGCAGCGGCTCCGTCATCGGCCTACGCCTTCGCCTGGTCCGCGCGCATGCGGCGCGAGAGCAGGAACGCCATCTCCAGCGCCTGCCGGTAGTTCAACCGGGGGTCGCAGGCCGTAGCGTAGTTCAAGGACAGGTCGTCGTCGGTGATGCCGGCCGCCCCCCCGGTGCACTCGGTCACGTCCTCGCCGGTCATCTCGAAGTGCACGCCCCCCAGGATCGTGCCCGCGTCGGCGTGCGCGTCGAGCGTCCAGGCGATCTCCCGCTGGATGTCGTCGAAGGAGCGGGTCTTGAAGCCGCTGGACGCGGTCCGGGTGTTGCCGTGCATCGGATCGACCACCCACAGCACGCGGCGGCCCGTCTTGCGCACGCTCTGCAGCAGCGGAGGCAGGCAGGTCTTGACCTTGTCCACCCCCATGCGGGTGATCAGCACGAGCTTTCCGGGCTCCTCCTTCGGGTTCAGCGCGTCGCACAGCCCCACCACGTCCTCCACCGTCGCGGTGGGACCGAGCTTGACCCCGATGGGGTTGGCGATGCCGCGGAAGAACTCGATGTGGGCGTGATCGAGCTGGCGCGTGCGCTCGCCGATCCACGGCATGTGGGTCGTGAGCAGGTAGTGCCCCTCGCGGCGCGGCACCTTGTGGGTCTGGGCCGACTCGTAGTGCAGGTTGAGCCCCTCGTGGCACGTGTAGAACTCCACGCGGCTGAGCTCGTCCACGGACAGCTCGCCCAGCGCCTCCATGAAGCGCAGGGCCCGGCTGAGGTCGTCGGTGGTGCGCTGGTACTCGGCCCGCAGCGCATCGGACAGCACCGCGTTGCCGAAGAAGGACAGGTCCCACTGCTCGGGGTGGTGCAGATCCGCGAAGCCGCCGTCCATCAGCGACCGCACGAAGTTGAGCGTCATGGAGGCGTGCTGGTAGCCCGTCAGCATGAGGGTGGGGTCGAACGCGCGCGAGGCGGCGTCGAACCCCGAGCGGTTCACGAGGTCGCCGAAGTAGTTGGGCAGCGTGACGTCGCCGTCCGTGGTGCTGCGCACCTCCCACTTCTGACTGCGGGGCTTGGCGTACTGGCCCGCCATGCGCCCGATGCGCACCACCGGCTTCATGGTGCTGTGCACGAGCACCAGCGACATCTGGAGCAGGATCTTCATCTTCACGCTGATGAGCTCGGGCTGACAGTCCTGCAGGGTCTCGGCGCAGTCACCGCCCTGCAGCACGAAGCGCTCACCCTTCGCGGCGTCGGCGAGGTGGGCCTTGAGGCGCTCGACCTCCCACGACGTGACCAGCGGCGGCAGCTGACGAAGCCGCGTCAGCGTGGTCTCGAGCTTGGCCTGGTCGGGGTAGGAGACGCCCTGGGCGATGGGGCGGTCGCGGAAGGAGAGGGGGTGCCAGGTGCTCATTGGCCGGCGAACCTAGCAGGAGTGCGCGCCGGCCTCGTCCCCACGGTCAGGACACCCGCGCCACGGCCACCAGCCGGATGGCGTCCTCGCTCCAGGGGCGCCCGTCGAACCCGCCGTACAGCGTGACCTCGGAGAAGCCCGCCGCCAGCAGCTCGTCCTGCAGCTCGATGCCCCCGTACAGCCGGTGGGACATGTCGAACTCGTGGGTGACGCCGTCCACGGCGAGCAGCCAGGTGGAGTACAGCCAGCGCCCGTCGTCGGACAGCATCGCCTCCTCCCGGACCACCGTGCCGTCGGCGAGCTCCCGCTGGCGCAGGGGCTGGAAGTCCCGGGTCATGATCTCGCGCCCGATCAGATCCATGACGAGCGCGCCCCTGGAGCGCAGGCTGGCCGCGAAGTTGCGGAGCACCTGCCGGTCCTGCGCGATGTCCTCGAAGTACCCGAACGAGTGGTACAGGTTCAGGATCAGGTCGAAGGCCCCGGGCCGCACGAACTGCCGCATGTCCGCCTGCACCACCTCCAGCTTCAGCTCGTCGTCCTGGGCCCGCGCCCGCAGCTCGTCGAGGTAGGCCGGTGTGCGGTCCACGGCGACGACGCGGTGCCCCACGCGGGCCAGGGGCAGGCTGTGTCGGCCGGGTCCGCAGGGCAGGTCGAGCAGATCGACGGCCCCGGTCACCCCGGCGAGGCCCAGGCACGCCGCCATCTCGGACGGCGCCGCGGCGAACGCGCTGGACGGGAAGATCGACTCGCGCCCGATCTGCCACACCGAGTCGGCTCCATAGCGGTCTTCCATGCTCAGCCCCGGTTCCTGGTGTCCACGTCGATCAAGGCGGCGACGCCGTCGGCGCCCTGCTGCCCCGGCTCGGTGTCGAACCAGGCGGTCAGGATCTCCTTGGCGACGTCGCCCGACAGCGTGCGGTTGGACAGGCACAGCACGTTGGCGTGGTTCCAGATCCGGGCGCCCGCGGCGGTGACCGGATCGGCGCACAGCGCGGCGCGAACGCCCGCCACCTTGTTGGCGGCGATGCTGACGCCGGTGCCGGTCCAGCACAAGAACACGCCTTCGTCTGCGTGGCCGTCGGCGATGGCCCGCGCGGCCTCCTCGGCGGCGAGGGCGAAGGGCTCCTCCTGCCCGCTGCGCACGGAGCCGAAGGGCAGCGCGGTGTGGCCGCGCCGCGCCAGCTCGGCGAGCACGACGGAGTGCACTGGATAGGGCTCGTCACTGACCACGGCGATGCGCATGCGCATCAGGATACGCAGGGAGGCGCCTCACTCCGCCTTGAGGTTCAAGGTGACGCCGCCGTCGAAGTCCTCGGTGGCCAGCCAGCTCTCCTGGCTGTACTTCGGCCCGGTGCCCAGCGGCACCTCGAAGCCCTCACCCGAGAACATCGACAGCTTGCGCATGGCCCGGGTCCGCAGCGCGCGCCGGAACTGCTTCTCGAACTCGTCGTTGCCCTGCTCGCCGAACTCCTTCATCACCTGGGTCCACAACGTGTCCATCTCGGCCGCGCTGAAGCGGAGCACCGTCACCTTGCTGCCGAACTGATCGTGGGGATGTCCGCTCATTGTCTCGACTCCATCCAACCGCTCCAGACGTCTGGATCGTGGCGCTGCATGATGCCCAGGGCCGCCTCTCGGACCGCGGGGGGCAGGCTCGGAACCAGGAACCCCTGGCCGCCGAGCGCCTCCCGATAATACTCGGCGCTCAGGGGCATCCACCGCCCCGCGGCGAACTGGTACTTCGGGCGGCCGTGCTCCACCTCCACCCGCGCCGGGTCCAGCGGGACCAGCGTCCTGGGCGCTTCGAGCCCGTAGGTCCCCCGACGACCCAGCTCGATGGTGGCGCCGAGCTGCGCGGGGCGCACGAGCACCGAGCCGTCCGGGTGCAGCAGGTAGTCGATGTCGATCCCATCGACGCCCACCCGGGTCACCCGGACCGGCCCCGGCGGGGCGCTGGTCCCAAACCAGCCTTCCACGCGGTCCTGCACCTCCAGCGGCTCCTGGCCCAGGCCCAGGACGTCGTCGGCGCGGGCCACGTGCACGCGGATCGACTCGGCCGCTTCGTGGAACGTGTCCGCCCCGCGTCTGCGCAGCGACACCTCGTGCACCGACACGCGGCCGAACGTCCGGTGCCAGAACCGGCGGTTGGCGACGAACCCGAAGCGGTGCTGGAAGTCCCGAACCAGGTCGGCGACGGAGCGGGGCTCCAGGCCCGTACCCCGGAACTGGGCGCCGTCCCGCCGCACGAACACGATGCTCCTGATGGGAACGAGATCCGTGGAGGGCACCACGTCCGGGG
>CALAGR010000231.1 GCA_937891735.1 uncultured Pseudomonadota bacterium
GTCCGGCCCAGCCCGAACAGCGCCGCGCCGGTGGCCGCCAACGCCAGCAGGTGCAGGGCGTGCCACCCCCCGGGGGCTGGGAGCAGCGCAAACACGGGCCACAGCAGGGACGGGTGGTGGTCCCGGGCGTGCTCCAGGAGGTCGCCGGGGAGGGGCTCTCCGACCAGCGCCGCGAGGATCCCGTGGTCGCCGACCCCCCACTCGAGCCCGTTCAGGGCGGTCGCCACGACGCAGAAGAGCAGGCCTGCCACCAGGAGCTCGGACCGTCTGGACTGGGATTGACTACGCATCGCCCGAACGGAGGGTAGCGGGGTTCCCTATGCTCGCCCGATGCGCGCCAGCGGAGCTCTCTTCGTCCTCCTCGGTCTGGGCCTCGCGGTGGACGCGTGGGCCGAGGTCCCCCTCCCTCTCTACCCGGGCTGCGGCGACAGCGAAGACCTGTCGGTGTGTCCGCCGGGGTCGAACGACTGGACGCTGTGGAACTTCACCCCCGCCGCCTTCGAGGGGGTCATCGATCCCGCCGAGGAGCCCCTGGGGATCGGCAACGGCGTGCTCCCGGCGTGGCAGATCACGACGGGGCGCTGGGACCAGATCGTCGCGGTGGCGGACTCGGGGATCCGGTGGAACAGCGGGCGGCTGGCCCACAAGGTGTTCCTGAACATCGGTGAGCTCCCGCTTCCCCAGGACGCAGCGGGCGTCGAGCTGGCCGACCACGACGCCGACGGCAACGGCCTGGTCAACATCCGCGACTACGCCGCCGATCCCCGGGTGGACATCACCGCGGGGGACGACGTCGCCGACCACATGCTCGACGCCAGCGACCTCATCGCCGCCTTCAGCGACGGCATCGACGGGGACGGCAACGGCTACATCGACGACATCGCGGGCTGGGACTTCTTCGAGAACGACAACAACCCCTTCGCCACCAACGCGTCGAACTACGGCGACCACGGCACGGGGGTGATGGAGGGCGCGGCGACGGAGGGGGGCACCGGCAAGATCGGGATCTGCCCGAACTGCGCGGTGCTGCCGATCCGCGTGGGCGATTCGTTCATCACGACGGGCCCGCACATCGCTCAGGCGATCCTGTTCGCGGCGGAGCATCGGGCCGCGGCCCTGGCCATGGCCCTGGGGGGGATGACCGACAGCGCGTTCGTCCGCGCCGCGGTGGAGTGGGCGGCGGAGCGCGGCACGGTGATCGTCGCCGCCGCCGGGGACGAGACCTCGTTTCACCGCAACTGGCCGGCGGCCCAGCCCGGCGTGCTCAACGTGCACTCGATCACCGCGTCGAATCGGGACGACATCTCCTCGGCGTCGTCGTTCCTGCGCTTCGTGAACTGCAACAACTTCGGCGGGCGGGTGGACCTCGTGGCGACCTCGTCGAACGCCTGCGCGACGGGGGCGGTGTCGATGATCGCCGGGGCGGTGGGTCTCGTGCAGTCCGCGGCGGTGGAGCGAAACGGTGCGCGGCTGACCCCGGTGCAGCTCGTGGCGCTCCTGACGACCACGGCCACGGACGTGGATCTGCCGGACTCCCGGGGGCCGGACGCGGATCCGGACCTGTATCCCTCCCATCCCGGCTGGGACGCGTTCTTCGGATGGGGCCGGATCCACGTGGGTCGCGCCGTGGCTGCGATCACGGACGACGCGCTGCCACCCCAGGCGGAGATCACGAGCCCCGACTGGTATTCCTTTCACCTCCAGGACGACTACACCGCCGGGCCCGCCGGGTCCGGAGTGCTCGCGAACACCCCTGGCATCGAGGTCCGCGGCCGGGTGCAGGGGGAGGGCGTCAGCTGGCGCCTGGAGCAGGCGGTCGGCACCGACATCCCCGAGGGCGACTGGCTCGAGGTCGCGTCGGGCGAGGGCGCGGTGGACGGGCTGCTGGGCTCCATCGACGTGGGCCGGCAGTGGGCCGAGGCCGCGCTTCCTCCTGCGCTGCCCCCCGGCGGGTGCGCCGGGGACGAGGGGCCTCCGGAGGGCGCGTTCACCTGGCTCCTGCAGGGGGATCCCCTCGAGGACGCAGGCTACGACGCGGCGTTCTCCCCCCGAGCGCTCCGACCCGCAGACACGGTCACGGATCGCTACGAGGCGCTGGACGGGGCCCACCTCAGCTTGCGCCTGACCGTGACGGACGGCGGCGGACGCACGTCCGAGGCCCGGCGGCAGGTCTTCGTGCGCCGGGATGATCGGCTACTGCCGGGGTTCCCGCGGTACCTGGGGGCGTCCCTGGAGCCGTCGGCGGCGCTGGTGGATCTGGACGGGGATCTGGACTACGAGATCGTGCAGCCGGCGACCGACGGAACCGTGCATGTCCTGGACGAGCGCGGGCAGGAGCTGCCGGGCTGGCCCCAGCAGACCGGGCTGTTTCCCACCGTCGATCCCGCGAACCCGGGCAACCACCGGGGCATCGCCGCCTACGACGAGCTCGATCCGGACTCCGTGCGCCAGGTCGTGGTGGGCTCTCCCGCCGTCGGCGACCTCGATGGCGACGGGGTCCTCGAGATCGTGGTCACCACCCTGTCCGGCGCGGTGCACGTCTGGGAGCCGGACGGCACGCCGCGCGCGGGCTTCCCGGTGTTCGTGGACTACGGGCTCTGCAGCCCGCTGGTGCGCAACGACGACACGCGCACCGACTGCGGGATCTTCGGGACGCCGGCCCTGGCGGACATCGACGCGGACGGGTCCCTGGACATCGTGGTCGGCGCCATGGACCAGCACCTGTACGCCTGGGACGCCGACGGAGGGCTGCTGGACGGCTTCCCCACCTTCGTGCAGGCGGGGGCGGACCTGCCGGACGTGCAGGGCGAGATCGCGCGCATCGTGTCCAGCCCTGCCATCGGGGATCTGGATGGGGACGGCGACCTGGAGATCGTGGTCGGCACGGGGCAGTCGGCGGGCAGCGACATCGCCGGATACGGGCTGCTGTACGCGGTCGATCACACGGGCGAGCTGCTGCCGGGCTTCCCGATCCCCATCTTCGCGGGCTTCGCCGGCGCCCTGCCGTACATCGGCGAGGGCGTGGTGATGTCTCCGGCCCTGGTGGACCTGGACGGCGACGGCGACCTGGAGATCGTGGCCAACGCCGTCGCCGATCCGGGCACGGTCTACAACCACGACGGCACGGACTACGCGCGCCTGGCTGCGACTGTGTCGTCCTTCGGGCCCCAGAGCAACGCCAGCGAGCCGTCCGCGCTGTTGATGGCCGCCAACCCCGCCATCGGCGATCTCGATGATGACGGCACGCCCGACATCTTCGTGTCCGGCTCGGGGATCGGGTACGGGCTGAACATCGTGGCCTGGGCGCGGCGCTTCGAGCACCAGCACCTGCTGATGGGCTACCGCGCGACCCCGGACGGCGAGCAGATGCAGCCGTTTGAGGGCTTCCCCCGGGTGGTCGAGGACATCCAGTTCTTCGGCGCGCCGGTCCTCGCGGATCTGACCGGAGATGGACGGATCGAGGTCATCAACGGCACCACGTACGTCACCCGCGCCTTCGCGCAGGACGGCTCGGAGCCTGCGGGGCCGTGGCTGACGGGGGGCTGGCAGATGGCCGGCGTGAGCGTCGGCGACCTGGATGGGGACGGCTACCTGGACCTCGTCGCGGCGACCCGCGAGGGCTGGCTGTTCGCGTGGCGGACGCAGGGGCCTGCGGACGGGCGGATCGAGTGGCCGCAGTTCCGACACGACGCGCTGCGGACCGGCAACTACGAGAGCCCCGTGCCTCTTCAGCCGGGACCGCCGGCGCCGCCCCCGCCGCCGGGCGAGGAGGCCGAGGGCTGCTCGGTGGCGCCAGGCGCGGGGACGGGCTGGTTGCTGGTGCTCGGAGTGGCGGGGCTACTGCGCCGTCGGCGCTGAGTCGTCGTCTTCGGCTGAGTCGTCGTCGTCGGCCAACGCGGCCACCGGCGCGGCGTGCCGCAGCGCCTTGCGCTTCCTGGTGTAGGCGGTCAGCTGATCGAGCGCGTCGCCGTCGAGCTCCCACCCCGCCGAGACGTACACCTGCAAGGAGCGGATCCGCTTGTCCACCTTGAAGGAGCCTTCCCGGATCGCCGCCCAGCCGATGGGATACCCCGCGACGGGGGTCTCCATGTGCACGCCGACCCGATAGCTGTCCGAGGTGCCCGCGATCTGGGAGTGGAAGGCCTCCACGTCGCCTTCGATGCCGAGCTCGGCGAGGCGCTGCCGCAGGATGCCAGGCAGGTCCGGCGTCGGACCGTTGGGACCGATCCCGATGTCCAGGGCTCGGGTCAACGCCGAGCGGCTCCGCACCAGCTTGAGGGTGTTGATGCCGGCGACCAGCAGGAGCAGCGCCGCGGCCAGGACGGCGAGCCGCACCAGTACCGTCTGCACGCTCGACCCCTGCAGCGCGGGGGCGTCTGGTTCGGCGGCGGGGTAGGGCCCGCTCCGACGGGGGGCCGGCGCGCCCGGC
>CALAGR010000232.1 GCA_937891735.1 uncultured Pseudomonadota bacterium
GGACACGTGGCAGCGGGCGCTGGACGGAGGGGGCGTGCCCCACCTGTCGCGCTTCGGCAGGGGACACAAGCGCTACGCCTACGCCAGCTGGACGGCGCCGAGCCACTACAACCTGCTGACGGGGCTGATGCCCCACCGGTCGCCGACCCGGGTCTTCGCCTCGGAGGTGTACAAGGACGAGTACCTGGAGTTCGCGCAGCGCCTGGGCACCGAGGTGGCCTTCAAGGACCTGCTCCCGGGGTTGTGGCTGCCCGGGTTCCTGCGGTCCGGGCTGGGCTACCGCACCGGGGCGATGGTCAGCATGCCGGTGCTCAACGGGCGCACCGGGATCAACCGCGACTTCGACTCGTACCGCCTCATGCCGTCCCACAACGACATGGACGCGATGGTGGCGGCGCTGCGCTTTGTCCCCGACCGGCCGTCCTTCTGGATGCTCAACGTGGGCGAGACCCACTATCCGTACGTCGGCGCGGGGCAGGACCCGGGCGAGCTGCCGCACCTGTCGGGGCTGCACGGCGTGGCGAAACGGCTCGAGGCGGGGCAGGGGGTCAGCGCGGACGAGGCTCCTGCGTGGTTCTCCGACGCCACCCTGTCCGGGCTGCACGACCGCCAGGTGGCGACCCTGCGCGGCCTGGACCGGATCTTCGAGCGGCTGTACGACACGCTCCCCCGGGGAACCTGGGTCATCATCACCGCGGATCACGGCGAGATGTTCGGGGAGGGCGGCTACTTCGGCCACGGGCCCATCCTGCACGACAAGGTGCTGGAGGTGCCCTTCGTGGAGGGCCGGATCTAAAGGCGGCGCCGCAGCTGGACCAGGCCCAGCCCGAAGAGCAGCAGCAGCGGACCCGGACGGGCGCGCCCCTCGGTGGCACAGCCGGCGCACCCCTCGGGGACCTCGCCCAGGGTGACGTCGGCGTCCGCTCCCGGGCACACCGGATCGTCGCCGTCGCAGTCCTGGTCGATGTCGTCACCGCAGATCTCGTCGGCGCCCACGAACACGGTGGCCGCCTCGTCGTCGCAGTCGCCCTCGCAGCCCGAGGTGCCGTCGCCGTCGGCGTCCAGCTCGTCGCCGGGCACCACCTCGTCGCAGTCGTTGTCCACGCCGTCACACAGCTCGTCGGCGCCCGGATACACGTCCGCGTCCGCGTCGTCGCAGTCGCCGTCGCAGTTGGTGAAGCCGTCCGCGTCGTCGTCGGCCTCCTCGTCGATGTCGCCGTCGCAGTCGTTGTCGATCCCATCGCACAGCTCGGTGGCTTCGGGGTTCGCGTCCGGGTCCGCGTCGTCGCAGTCGTCGTCCGCGTTGCCGGCGATCCCGTCGGGCCCGCAGATGGTGACGCCGTCCTCGTCTGCGTCGAACCCGTTGTCGATGTCGCCGTCGCAGTCCTCGTCGATCCCGTCGCACAGCTCGGTCTGGCCTGGGAAGATCAGGTCGTCGTCGTCGTCGCAGTCCCCGTCCTGGCAGTCGTCGAAGCCGTCGGCGTCATCGTCGGGCTGGTCCTCGTCGATGTCGCCGTCGCAGTCGTCGTCCACGCCAGTGCAGGCCTCGGTCTGGCCCACGAAGACGAGGGGATCCGTGTCGTCGCAGTCGGCGTCGCCGCACTCGGTGAAGCCGTC
Source organism: uncultured Pseudomonadota bacterium (assembly GCA_937891735.1). GTDB lineage: Bacteria > Myxococcota_A > UBA796 > UBA9615 > UBA9615 > JAGSHC01. The sequence goes on from CALAGR010000232.1 coordinate 1,618, forward strand.
GCCGTCGTCGTCGGTCTCATCGCTCGGGACGGCGCCGTCGCAGTCGTTGTCCAGGCCGTCGCACAGCTCGGTGGCGCCGGGGTAGCTCGTCGCGTCGTTGTCGTCGCAGTCACCGTCGCATCCGGTGAAGGTGTCGCCGTCGCTGTCGATCTCCTCGTCGATGTCGCCGTTGCAGTTGTTGTCGATGCTGTCGCAGATCTCGGTCGCGGCGGGGTTGACCGCAGCGTTGGTGTCGTCGCAGTCCACCGTCACGCTGCAGGACGCGCCGATGGGGTAGCCGTCGCCGTCCGCGTCGAAGTCCTCGTCGATGCTGCCGTCGCAGTCCTCGTCGACGCCGTTGCACAGCTCGGTCTGGCCGGGGAACACCGCCGGAGCGCCGTCGTCGCAGTCCCCGGGGCTCGGCGCTTCGTCAGGATCGGTGCAGTCACCGTCCACAGCGAGCAGCGCGCTGGTCCCGAACCCATCGGCGTCGAGGTCCACGTAGCAGGTCACGGTGTCCGCGCCCGAGCAGTCCTGATCGATGCCGTCGTCGGGCAGGTCGGTGGCCCCCGGGAACACCGTGGCGAGGGTGTCGTCGCAGTCGTCGTCGGCGGTGCTGGGCAGGCCGTCGGGTCCGCAGGTGGTGACCCCGTCCGTGTCTGCGTCGAAGCCCTCGTCGATGGCGGCGTCGCAGTCGTCGTCGATGGCGTTGCACAGCTCGGTGGCGCCGGGCAGCACCGTGGCGTTGCCGTCGTCGCAGTCGTCGTCCGCGGTTCCCGCCGCCCCGTCCCCGCCGCAGGTCGTGACCCCGTCGCCGTCCAGGTCGAAGCCCTGGTCTGTGGCCCCGTCGCAGTCGTCATCGATGATGTTGCAGACCTCGGTGGCGCTGGTGTTCACGGCGGCGTTCGCGTCGTTGCAGTCACCGGCGCAGGGCAGCTCGTTGTCGCCGTCCAGATCGAGCTCGTCCGACGGAAGGGTCCCGTCGCAGTCCGTGTCCGCCCCGTCGCACAGCTCGGTGGCGCCGGGGTTGATGGTGGCGTCGTTGTCGTCGCAGTCGCCCGCGCAGCCGGTGTATCCGTCGCCGTCCCCGTCCACCTCTTCGTCGATCTGCCCGTTGCAGTTGTTGTCCACGGTGTCGCAGACCTCGGTGGCGGCGGGGTTGATGGCGGCGTTGGTGTCGTCGCAGTCCACCGTGACCGTGCAGGACGCGCCGATGGGGAAGGTGTCGCCGTCGGCGTCCAAGTCCTCGTCGATGGCGACGTCGCAGTCCTCGTCGATGCCGTTGCACAGCTCGGTGGCGCCGGGGAACACGGTGATCTCGGTGTCGTCGCAGTCCGTGTCCAGCAGGGACTCGCCGGAGTCGGTGCAGTCACCGTCGGCCGCGAGCACCGTGGCCGCGGTGCCGACGCCGTCGAGATCCACGTCCACGAAGCAGGTGATGGTGTCGTTGCCGTCGCAGTCCTGATCGATCCCGTCGTCGGCGATCTCGGGCGCGCTGGGGAAGACCGAGGGCGACGTGTCGTCGCAGTCGTCGTCGGTGTTGCTGGTCACGCCGTCCGGGCCGCAGGTGGTGACCCCGTCGCCGTCGGTGTCAAAGCCGTTGTCGAGCACGCTGTCGCAGTCCTGATCGACGATGTCGCACACCTCCACAGCGCCCGGGAAGATGGTCCCGACGGAGTCGTCGCAGTCGTCGTCGGCGGTGCCCGACACGCCGTCCGCGCCGCAGGTGGTGAAGGAGTCGCCGTCGGCGTTGAAGCCCTCGTCGGTGCTGCTGTCGCAGTCGTCGTCGATGAGGTTGCAGACCTCGGTGGCGCCCGTGTTGACGGCCGCGTTGGCGTCGTCGCAGTCGCCCGCGCAGGTCATCTCGCCGTCGGAGTCGGCGTCCGCCTCGTCGCTCTCCAGGGAGCCGCTGCAGTCGTCATCGACCCCGTTGCACACTTCGGTCTGGCCGGGGAACACCGCGATGGCGGCGTCGTCGCAGTCCGTGTCCAGCAGGGACTCGCCGCTGTCGCTGCAGTCTCCGTCGGGGGCCAGCACCGTGGTGAGGGAGCCGAAGGTGTCGCCATCAAGATCCTGAAAGCACGTGATGGTGTCCGTGCCGGAGCAGTCCTGGTCGATGCCGTCATCCGGCACGTCGGTGCCGCCGGGGAAGGTGGCGATCGCGTTGTCGTCGCAGTCGTCGTCGGCGTTGCTGGCGATGCCGTCCGGGCCGCAGACAGTGACGCCGTCCCCGTCCGCGTCGAAGCCGTCATCGATGATCGTGTCGCAGTCCTCGTCCACCCCGTCGCAGACCTCCACCGCGCCCACGAAGATCGTGCTGTCGGTGTCGTCGCAGTCTCCGTCGGCGCACTCGTTGTCGCCGTCGCCGTCGTCGTCGATCTCTCTGGGCGCGAGAAGTCCGTTGCAGTCGTCGTCGATGTTGTTGCAGAACTCGAGCGCGCCCAGATAGATCGTGGGCACCGAGTCGTTGCAGTCACCGGCGCAGGGGGACATGCCGTCGCCGTCGCCGTCCAGCTCGTCGGTGGGCACGCTGCCGCTGCAGTCGGTGTCGAGCCCGTCGCAGATCTCGGTGGCCAGATCGTTGACCGTGGCGTTCGTGTCGTCGCAGTCACCCTCGCAGATGATGACGCCGTCGCCGTCCGCGTCCGCCTCGTCAGCGGGGATGGAGCCGGCGCAGGCGGTGTCGAGCCCATCGCAGACCTCGGTGGCGCCCGGGTAGACGTTGGGGAGCGAGTCGTCGCAGTCCGGCCCGGCGCACTGGCCACCGCTGGCGTTGTCGTAGCCGTCGCCGTCAGCGTCGCAGGGCGCGGTGATCACGACGTTGAAGGCGGCCTCGGACGTCTCGGCCTGGGCATCGGTCTGAAGGGCGGTGACCTGCGCGCCCCCGCCGATCCCCGCGATGCCCGTGACCAGCGTGGTGACCGACCAGCTCGTGCTGACCGCGGTGGTGGTGTCCAGGTACGTCATGGGCTCGCCGTACCCGCTGGCGTCGCCGTCCGCGAGGTACACGTCGACCCGGGCCGATGCGCAGGACGTGCCGGTGATCGTCAGGGCTCCCGCGAGCAGGTTGGCGCTCGCGATCAAGGGCGACCCGACCTTCTTGTTTCCCCAGGTGCCGTCGTCGGCGCAGGAGTTGGCGGGCGGAGCCCCGCCCCCATCTCCCGCCGAGGCCTGCTCCGAGTCGACGCCGATGCCGCCGTTGGTGTGGATCGAGTTGGCGTTGATCGTGTTCTGCTTCACGTCGGGGTCGCCAGTGACGTGCATGCGGATGCCGTCCCCGCCGTTGTAGGCGATGAGGTTCTCGAGCCCCACCCCGCCGATCACCATCTGCTTGGTGTCGTTGTCGCCGCTCGGCCCGCCCCGCAGGTAGATGCCCTCGGCCGTGTTGCCCAGCTGCTGGGTGGCGGCGAGGTCGGTGCCGATGGCGTTGCCGTGAAACGTGTTCTCCTTCGCAGCCTGCATGAGGATGCCGGCGGCCCCATTGCCGGAGAAGACGTTGTCGATGACGAGGAAGTTGCGGGGCTCGTTTCCACCCCCCGAGCTGCCCTCGAACGCCAGCCCGTTGGCCACGTTCGGGCGCGCGACGGTCACCGCCCCGTCGGTGCCCACCACGTTGTTGCCGACGATGCCGAAGGCCAGGTTGTAGGTGACGTTGAGGCCGTCGACCTTGTCCTCGAAGCGGATCCCATCGCCGCCGTTGCCGCTGACGACGTTGCCTTCGGCCACGGTGAGCCCGCCGATGATCGCCCGGTCGAGATCGGAGGTGGCCCGCAGGTAGATCCCGTGGTTGCCGTTGCCATCGGCGGTGCTCGCGTCGACCGAGAGACCCACGATGTTCGCCTGCACCAGGGGGTCGTCGGAGGTGCCTCCTTCGATGAGGATCCCGTCCGATCCGTTGCCCGAGACCAGGCAGTTCAGGATGTCGACGGACGCCGCGGAGGTCACCTGGATGCCGCGCAGCGCGTTGCCGGACCCGGGCTGCCCGGTGATCGACGTGCCGACGTAGCAGTCCTGGATGCTCGCGTCGGCGCCCGTGACGTCGATGCCGTCGCCGGTGGAGCCATCGACGTTGAGGCCGATGACCGTGATGCCAGTGCCGCTCACGGTGAGCAGCGTGGTGCTCGCGGGGAACGAGCCGCTGGGCACGATGCGCACCGCGAGGGACGAGTTGAACCCGTCCGCCGCGTCGTTCGTGTTGGCGCCGACCGAGCCGCACCCGGTGCAGTCCAGGCCGTCGATGGTCACGTCCGTCTCGGGCAGCTCCAGGTTCGAGTCGAGCTCGATCTCGAACGGCGCGGATCCGCCGATCAGGCTGAAGTCGAAGACGATGCGATCCGCGGCGACCGTCGCCAGCTCGACCGCGTCGCGCAACGAGCAGTGCGTCACGTCGCACGTGCTGTCGTTGACGTCGTTGAGCGAATTGACCGTGTATGTCGCGGCCTGGGCGGTGCCCACGAACGCGACGCACAGGGCGACAAGGAAGGGTGCGAGGGCCCACTGGGGCGCCCGCGGGGGCTCGACAATACGCATAGTGATCACCTGGACTCCTGGCCCGATTGTAGAGCCTGTATCCTCCGACGCCCTGCTGGAGGAGCGATGAGCGGACCGACCTGGACCCCCACTGCCGAGACCCCGCCGATCTTTGCGCGGCTGTCGGGCGACTACAACCCTGTGCATATGGACGCGGCGCACGCGCGGGCCGCCGGCTTCGGCGACGTGATCGTGCACGGCATGTGCACCCTGGGTGCCGCCGCGCGCGCCGCGGGGCTCGCCGCTCCGCAGGGCACGGTCCTGCGCAAGCTCGACGTGCGCTTCGCCAACCCGGTCCTGCCCGGCGAGCAGGTCGCGTTCGACTGGACCGTCAAGGACAAGGACGGCGAGCTGAAGGTCACGCTGAGCACGCTGCTTCCGGGCGCGCGCAAGGTCATGAGCCCCGCCAATTTCATCTTCACCTCGGGAGACTCTGCGGTCGCGCTCCCCGACCCCAGCGAGATCGCGCCCCACGAAGGAGACGTCGCCGGTGAGGCGTTCTCGTTCGACGCGGCCCAGCTCGCCGAGTACGACCAGATCACCGTCGGCACCGAGCGGGAGGGCAGCGAGGCCGTGCCGCCCATGGTCGCCCTCCTGGGCATGACCGGAGCCCTCGAGGTGGCGTTTGAGCGCCTGCAGCCCCCCGAGCGGGCCGGCACCTGGGTGCACCTGCGCCAGGGAGCGGTGTTCTTCGCGCCGATCCAGGCGGGCGAGCGCTACTCGTGCCGGATCCAGACGGCCCGCAACGTGGTGCGGGAGAGCAAGCCCGGCGTGATGATCACGATCCCGTTCGTGGTGGAGCGGGCCGATGGGGACGGCGGCCTGGTGGCGACCGGCTCGTGCGGGCTGCTGTACGCTTTTTCTGAGGAGGCGAGCTGATGCGGACCCTGTGGATCCTGGCTGCGGCCGTCCTGTTCGTGGCCGGAGCCGGCTGCTCGAATGACGAAGAAGGACTGGGCGCCAACGACTGCTCCGATGGAGCGGACAACGACAGCGACGGGCTCATCGACTGCGCCGATCCCGGCTGCCTCGGGGGCGTCGCGAACTGCACGGGCGACGACGACGACACGGGCGACGACGACGACGCCACCGGCGACGACGACGACTCGGGCGACGACGACGACGACGATGACGACGATGATGACGACGACTCGGGCG
>CALAGR010000233.1 GCA_937891735.1 uncultured Pseudomonadota bacterium
GTGGCGACTACGCGGGGGCGGCGGGGGCGGCGCGGCAGGCCGTGGCCCTCGATCCGGACAACCCGCGGGCGCGCTACCAGCTCGGTGAGCTCCTGCACCGCTTGGGAGAGCTCGGAGAGGCAGCGCAGCACCTTCGCCTCGCCGCGGCGGAGGGAATCGGCGGGGACGACCCCCACCTGCCCCACTACTACCTGTACTTCGTGCTCAAGGAGCAGGGGCGCGTCGATGAGGCCCTGGCCGCGCTCGAGCGCTGGATGAGCATCCTGCCCGAGGACCCGTACCCGGCGACCCTGCGGGCGCAGCTGTTGCGGGAGCACGGTCGCACCGAAGAGGCCCGGCAGGCGGCGCTCCAGGCCCTGCTCCAGAACCCCGGCAGCGAGGACGCGCTGGGCGTGTACCTGGACACCTATCGGGTGGACTACGGAGCGGAGTCCAAATGGACGCCGGCCGACGCGGTGCGCCTGACCGAGGCGGTCAAGGGGCTGGAGTCGGTGCTCGTCACGGACTGGTCGCGTCCCAACCTGCACCGGGTGGTGATGTCGCTGCACGAGCGGATCGGCCGGTACGACCGGGCGCTGGAGCACCTTCGCTACGTGCGGATCCTGGGGCGCCAGCGCGCGAGCTGGCTGGACCAGAAGGAGGTGGATCTGCTGATTCGGCAGCACCGCCACCGCGAGGCCCAGGCCCTGATCGATGAGATCCTGGAGGGGGGCACGGTGTCGGACGCGGACCGGGTCCGGCTGATCCTCTTCCTCGTGACGTCCCTGGAGCGCTCGGGTGACACCGACGGTGCCCTGAAGGCCCTGGGCCGGGTGGAGCCGACGTCGGACGACTACGGCCTCGCCGCGGTGAAGCGGGTGGGGCTGCTGATGGACGGAGGCGACCTCGCGGCGGCGGCCGGCGCCGCCATCTCGGCGCGGGCGCTGCTCAAGCCTCGGGACGTCAGCCGCGCAGGTCAGCTGCTGGACATGGCCGGCAGGGCGCGCCTGGGTCTCGGTGACCTCGAAGGGGCCCTGCCCATCATCGAGGAACTGGAGCAGCTGGATCCCGCGCGGGGGCTGGAGCGGCGCGTGGATCTCGACATCGCCCGAGGAGACCTGCGTCGGGCGGTTGATCGCGTGCGGGAGCGCCTCGCCCGGGATCCCGGGGACGCGGCTCTGGCGACGCTGCTGGCCCAGACCCTGGTGGCGAGCGGGGACTCCGCGGCGGCCCGTCAGGCGTTCGACGACGCCGAGCGCGAGGTCGGGCGGTGGGAGGAGGCGCGGCTGCCGGGCGCCACCCCCGCCAAGGCGGTCCAGGTGCGCGCGCAGTCGGAGCGTCAGCGGGTCTACCTGTGGACGTCGCGGGCCCAGCTGCTGCAGGGCATCGGCGATCACGACGGTGCGGCGGTCACCCTCAAGCGGATCCTCGTGCTCCGCCCGGACGACGCCGACACCCTCAACTTCCTCGGCTACGTGTACGCCAACGCGAACATGGAGCTCGACGAGGCCGCGGGGCTGGTCTCTGCCGCGCTCGAGCAGCGCGCGTTCAGCGCGGCGGTGGTGGACTCGATGGGCTGGGTGCGGTTCCGGCAGGACCGCCTGGAGGAGGCCGAGGAACTGCTGCTGAAGGCGTCCCGGTGGCAGCCCGGAGATCCCGAGATCCTCGACCATCTGGCCCACGTCGACGCGGCGCTGGGACGCACCTCCGAGGCACGGGCCCTGTGGAGGTCGGCGCTGGCCCGCATCCCGCCGCACCAGCCGAACCAGGCGCGGCTGACCGAGGCGATCCAGAGCGCGCTTCGGTCCCTGGAGGCCCAGACAGGGAGGTAGTTCCCGGCCTGGGAACTACTGCTCGTCCCGCAGCTCCGGCTCGTCGGGCGGCTCCGGCTCGTCCTCGGGCTCGCCCTTCAACCCACCGTCGGGCTCGTCCGGTGGCTCATCCCGGGTCACCGCGAGGCGCGCCACCACCACCGCGCGCCCCCCCGCGGGTCCCGATACGTACGGCGGCGGCGCCAGGAGCTGCTCCAGCCCGCCGTCCAGTCGCTGGTCCGAGGGCCCTCCGCGCGGAGTCGGCGCCGCCACCAGCAGGTACTCGAGGGGACCTGACGACAGCGGCGTCCAGCCCGGCAGCAGATCGTCCTGATCCGTCGTCCACGTGGGCTGCGGCACGATCTCCCTGGCGCGACCGTTCGCGGGGTTGATCCACCCAGACCGCGGGTGCAGGACGGTCAGCGCGTCCGGTCCCTGCTCCAGCAGATACAGGTACGAGCCGGCGGAGCCGCTGACGTCGAACACGAGCTGCGCGTCGGGCCCCAGCCGCTGGCCGGGAGCCACCACGCCGCCGCCCAGGAGGCGCGCGCTCAGGCTTCCCGTGGGGGCCGGCGCCGGAGACGCCGTGCCCACGGCGGGCACGGAGGGCGGAGCGGGGATCAGCGCGGGAGCGACCGCTCCGCACGCGCCCGACAGGATCGCCGCCGCAGCCGCCCCCAGGAGGCTGCGCCGCACGGGGGACTACTCGGCGCTCAGGAGCTTCTGCAGCTCGGTGAGGTCGTAGTCGGAGACCATCACGATGCGGTAGCGCCGGTCGGCGGGCCGGTCTGTGTCCATCGCCACCCAGGTCAGCCGGACCGCAGGTCCGAACGCCACCAGCTCGGGATCCGCGTTGTCCACCGTGGTGGAGAGCGCCTGCGGCGCCTTGCTGCCGTCCGAGGGCGCGATGACCAGGGGGAAGCCCGCGGCCTCGTCGTTCTGCACGGCGACGATGAACTTGCCCAGCGGACCCCAGACGTACCCGCGGCTCTTCTCGGAGCGTCGCACGTTCGGGATCACGATGGTCGGCAGGCCGCCGGCGGAGTTGGCCACGACCACGTCCCAGCGCAGCTTCTCGGGATCGTTGGCGTTGGTGATGTACGCCAGCGACTTGCCCGACGGGGAGTAGGCCGGGGCGAGCTCGTCGGAGGTGCCCTCCTTCGTGATGTGCTCCCGCTCGAAGGTGCTGAAGTCGAACGCCCAGATGTCCGAACCGAGCCGGTTGCGGCTCTCGTAGACGATCTTCTCCCCCTTCGGGTGCCAGACCGGGCGCGCTTCGTTGTCCTTCTCGGTGAACGTGACCTGCAGGGCCTCGGCGTCGTCGCGGGTGTCGATCACCCACAGATCCGTGGTGCCCCCGTCGCCCGCGCTGACCACCACCACCCGCGAACCGTCCGGCGAGATGGCCGGGTTGTTCTGGGGACCCGGGCCGCCGAGCCGCACGTTCATCGTCTCCAGGAGCATCTCTTCGCCCAGGGTCTTGTGCAGCGCGACCATGGCGTTGTGGTCGAATTCGCCGTCCCGGGCCCACTCGAAGCCGACGAGATCGGTGAAGGACGCGGTGCCCTCACCTTCGCCGAACGAGGGATGCGCGTTGGGCCAGATCGAGCGGAACACGCCCTCCTCGACCAGGGACCGCGCGTAGTACTTGGTCACGAAGGTGCCCTTGAGCTCCTCCCGAACCCCGTACGCCACCCACTTCCCGTCGGGACGGATCCGCGGACCGAAGGCGTGGCCATCGTGGGTGCCGGCCGCGACCTTGCGCAGCGTTCCCCCGCCCTTCTCGCTGCCCTCTTCGGTTGCGTCGCCCGCAAGGGCGGCTGGTGAAATCAAGGTGATCGCGGCCCCCGCCACGATGAGCCGCACGACTGAGGAGATCATGACGTTCATGTTGGTAGCCCATTTCCCCCTGGGACCCTCCCGATCCCGCCGGGGGGGCGCCACGATATCACTCTCCTGTCCACGCTTCCTGGCGACGGTCGGTGGGCACGGTAACGGGTTGGACCGGCCCCTGCCCAGGTCCGGGTCGGACCTCCTTGATACGCTTGCGGCGTGGTGAGTACAGGTGCAGTCCAGATCGAGCTGGAGCTCGGGGTGACCCGAGCTGGCGAATGGCTTGCGCGTGCCCTGTTTCGGCCCCCCGCGCTGGTCTCGATGGGGACGGACGCGATGGCCGTGCTGAGCCTGCAGGTCCCGGGTCTGCCGGCCTACCAGGAGCTGTTTCGGCTGCATCTGGACGGGGGCCTCCTGCTCTTCAACCCAAGGATGACCGTCGAACTGAAGCTCGCCGAGGGCACGCAGACGACGGACGCGATCATGGCTGGGGGCCTCGCCGCGTCGACCGAGGCGGGGTGGCGGCTGCCCCTGGTGATCGGCAGTCGAGGCGCCGTGCGGTACGGCGATCTGGCCTTGCTGTTCAAGATCCGCGCCCGCCGGGAGGCCCCGCTGAAGGCCGTGCGCCAGGGCCTGCCCACGCTCTGCGGGACGTGCGGCGCGCCGATGCCCTGGGCGGTGGTCGGGTTCGGAGCCCTGAGCCCCTGTGGGTCCTGCGGGACGTTGAACGAGGTCCAGATCGACTCCGGCGCGCCCGAGGACCGGCGCACCCAGATGGCGCCGGTGATTCGTAGAAAGAGCGTGGACCTGCCGACGTTCGACTCGATCAGCGTGCGTCAGAAGAGCGTGGACCTGCCTACGTTCGACTCGATCAGCGTGCGAAGGGTCCCTGACGCCCCGACCTTCGACCCGATCGCGGTGGGCAAACACGCCGACCTGCCCACGTTCGACGCGATCGCCGTCCTCACGGAGGAGAACCTCCGGCTGAGTGCGCAGGAGCAGTCCGCCGCGACCCGGCGCATGCCGCCTGAGGAGCAGCTCAGCGAAACCCGGCCCCCGGCGCCGCCGGCTCCGTCGCCTCCCCAGCCCCAGTTCCTCGGGCGCGGCGCTGATCTGCCGACGTTCGATGCGATCTCGCGGTTCCAGGAGCAGGGCCTGACGGCCACCGCCGCGGTCACCGCGCTGCGGGGGGACGGATCGACCGAGGCACCGCCCGTGTCCCTGACCGACGCCGTGTCGCGCCCCGACCTGCTCCTGCGGGGCGAGGACCCGACGGATCCGGGGCTCACGCTGAAGGCCGTCACGGCGCCGATGCGCCGCCCGGTCCCGAGGTACGGAGGAGCCCCTCCAGAGCTCGTCACCACCGACGCCGCCCCGCCGGTCCACGCCACGGACTTTGTCAGCATCCCCGATGAGGCCGCGCCCCCGCCGGCCCCGGCGCTGGTCCCGCAGGCGGTCGCGGAGGGCGAGAGGGACTTCTTCGGCGAGGAGTTCCTGGTCAACCTGGAGCAGCAGCGCTCCTTCGTGTCGGTTCCGATCCTGAAGCAGCCCAGCGATCTCGGCTCCACGCCGCCGCCCAGCTACAACGGCGTCCCCTACGGCGCGACGCCGCCGCCCCATGGGGTGGGCGCCGCGCCGGTGGCCCGGGAGCAGCTGCACGGTCGGCAGTCGGGCTTCTTGCGGAGCGAAGCGCCGGCGCCTCGGCCCCCGCTGCCTCCCCTGAACGGCAGCGGCGAGGACAGCGGCGTGATCGGCTTCGCCGGCTCCGGCGAGGAGGCCGACGGCGACGGCGGGGACGACTTCCTGATGGGGCGCAGCGACCTGCCCTCACCGCCTTCGCCGACCAACCGCTGGCTGCTCATGATCGGGACGGTGGCCGGGCTGAGCGGGGTCGTGCTCATCCTGTACAAGCTGATCGTCGGATAGGGACGCGGTCCGCCCGCCCTGGCGAGCCCCTCAGAGCCCTGGCAGCGGACCGTTGGGCAGCCCCGCCGCCTGCAGACCGAAGGTCGCGTCGTCCCCGCCGAAGGCGCGCAGCACGCTCGTCCAGACCTGGTTCGTCGTGGCGAACGAAGGGACCGTCCCCTGCGATGCGGTGAACTCGCCGGGGTCCGTGCCCATGAAGTCGAGCCAGCGGCCGTTCAGCTCCGAGCCCGTGTTGCCCAGCAACACGATGGGGAGCGCGTGGTTCCAGTGCGCGCCGGACGACCACTGGGGCACGAACACGACCATCGTCGTGTCCAGCAGGTTGTCGCCCTCGGGATCCACGCCGACCTTCAAGCGCTCGAGCAGCCGCCCAGCGACCTGGGCGTACCAGCGGAAGGCGTGCTCGCTGCCCGGCACCGCCCCGTGGTGCACGAGGTCGTGCCAGTCCAGGTAGACCGCCGGGTCCACGATGGGCAGGCCGCCGTTCGCGTCGGTGAGCCAGGGGAACGTGGGGGCCTGGTAGTTCGCGAACTGCACCGTCGCCACCCGCGTGCGGTCGCAGGCCAGCGCCGCCACCAGCAGATCGCACATCAGGTCGGCGGACACGTCGTCGTCGATGCCGTACCGGTAGCCCGCGGGGGGCGCGATGACGGGGGTCCCGCAGCTCGCCAGCGTCGCGGAGAACCGCGCCTCCAGCTCCTCGAGTCGGGCCTGGTGGGCGCCGAGCCGGTCGCGCGCCACCTGGCCGGATCGGGCCTGCATCAGCTCCATCTGGCGCAGGGTTCCGTCGAGCACCTTGACCCGGTTCGCCCCCAGGGCGGCCGCCTCCTCGGGGGACACGGAGCCGTCCCCGAAGATCCTGGCGAGGGCCGCGGTGGGGTTGTTCATGGCCGACACGGGCTGGCCGCGCCCGTACCAGAAGAAGGTCTCCTGGTAGGGCAGGTAGCTGCCGTCGGCCGTCTCGTCGCCGCCGATGGCGAAGTCGAGCCGCGGGAAGGCCGTGGCGCTCGAGATCCTCTGGGCGACGACCTGCTCGAAGCTCGGTCCCTCCACGCTGCGCGGCGTGCCGGACAGCGGAAGGCCGGTGAGCAGCGTCCAGGCCGCGTCGGAGTGGGGGTTCAGGCTGGGGAAGCCCTCGGGCATGCGGTTGTCGATGCCCGTCAGCACCACCATCCGGTCCTGGAACGGCTGCAGCGGATCCAGCAGGAACGGCAGGGTGAAGGAGGTCTCGCTGCCGGTGGGCACCGCCTGCTCCAGCAGCGTGCCCTGGGGGTACGAGAACACGATCAGCCGCTTGGGGCCCAGGCCGTCCGCCCGGCCCACGCGGCTGCGCAGCAGGGGCAGCACGAGGCTCGCGGCGCCGGCTTGCAGGATCCGACGGCGGGACGGGCGGCGCGTCGTCACGGGGCGCCGTCCAGGCGGGTACGAAGGAAGGCGTCCGTCATGGTCAGATCCACGAGCAGCGAGCGCAGGTCGCCGCCGCTCTCCTCGAACCGGCGCGACAGGGTCCGCAACGAGCAGGCGTCCACGTTCTGGGCGGGGCGCGCGATCGCGTACTCGTACCAGCGACGCGCGTAGCAGGCGCGGGCGCGGGGGCTGTCGGCGAGCAGGGGGATGAGGTCGGTGGCGTCCGTGAACACGACCCCGTCCAGCTCGCCGCTGGCGTCGACCGGATCGCCGCTCAGCCAGTCCTCCCGCCACGCGCCCACGGGGTCGAAGTGCTCGAAGGACAGCCCCGGCGGATCGATGCGGGCGTGACAGCCAGCGCAGGCCGGGTCGCTCACGTGCTGGGCCAGCCGGTCCCGCACCGAGCTCCCCAGATCCTCGCTCTCCAGCGGAGGCGGCGCCGAGGCGGGCGGCGACATCGTCTCGCACAGCAGCTGCCGCACCATGAAGGTGCCCCGCTGCACCGGCGCGCTCTCGCGGGCGTGGGCGTGGGCGGCCAGGAACGCCACGCGTGTCAGCACCCCGGGCCGCCGGGGCCCCAGATCCCGGGGCTCCCAGCCCTCCGCGGGGGCCTCGACGCCGTGGATCGCGGCGAGATCCGCGTCCACCCAGCTCGAGGTGGAGGTCATCAAGGCGTCGAACGTGCCCGCCCCGTTCCAGACCACGTCGGTGACGAAGAGCGCCAGCTCCCGCTCCGCGCTCTCCCTGGCGCCGTCGGTCCACAGCGGGTACAGGGTCCGATCCGGATGGGCCGCCCGGAGCCTGTCCGCGCCCAGCCAGTCGCTGTGAAACCCGATCAGCGGGCCCGTGATCGTCGGGGCTGCCACCAGGCGGGCCGCCTCCAGCGCGACGCCCTCCCGGGTGGACAGCGCCCCCGAGGCCGCGGCCTCCCGCAGCAGCGCGTCGGGCGGCGCGTCGGTCAGCAG
>CALAGR010000234.1 GCA_937891735.1 uncultured Pseudomonadota bacterium
GCGACTCGCGGCGCGGCTCCGGCAGATCCTGGGCAGCCGCCGGCGGGTGCGCCCCACCGGTGAGGGCTGGGTCTTCCTGGGTGCCGCCCTGGCGGTGGCCCTCGCGGCCCTGAACACCGGCAACAACCTGCTGTACCTCGTGTTCGCGACCATGCTGTCGATGATCGTGCTGTCCGGGGTGCTGTCGGAGCTGTCGGTGCAGCAGGTCGCGGTGCACCGGAGCATCGGGGAGCGGGTCTACGCGGGCACGGCGGCGCGGGGAACCTGGACCCTGCACAACCCCCGCCGCTTCCTCGCCAACCTCGCCCTGGGCCTGTCCGAGGGCGCCAGCAGGGACGCGCGCCTCGCCCCCGAGCCCCCCACCTGGTTCACCGTGCTGCGGGCCGGGGCGACCGCCCGCCGGGACGGCACGTGGCGGTTCGAGCGGCGGGGGATCCACCGGCTGGCGGCGGTGCGGGTGTCCACCACGTGGCCGTTCGGAATCTTCGAGAAGTGGTACGAGCTGCCGGCCCCGATGGAGGTGCTCGTGCATCCGCGCCCCTTGCCGGGGGGGCTCGCCCGGCCCCTTCCCACCTCGATGGCGGGGGAGGCGCTGCCCGGTCCGCGTCGCGGGGGCGGGGAGCTGCTCGGCCTGCGCGTGCATCGGCAGGGGGAGGATCCGCGCCTGATCCACTGGCGCACGTCCGCGCGGCTGGGCCGGCGGATCGCGGTGGATCGCGCCGAGGAGCGGGGGGGGCGCATGCTCGTGAGCGTCGGGGTTCCCCCGGCCGATGCGGCGGCCGGAGAGGCCTTCGAGCGCTCCGTGAGCCTCGCCACGGGGGCGGTCCTGCGGTGCCTGTCCGAGGGACGCCGGGTGGTCCTGGAGCTGCCCGCGTCGCGCCTGGAGGGCTCGCCAGAGGACGCGGACGCCCTGCTCCGGGCCCTGGCCCTCGTCGAGCTCCCGGCGGCCCCGTGAGCCCAGGAATGCGCTTCTACGCGGTGCACCGGCTCGTGGCGACCATCATCGCGGTGTTGGGGTTCCTGGCGGTGGATCTGGGCGGTGAGCTCGGCGCCGGCGGCCGCGCCGCGGCGGTCTTTGCGGTGGTGGCCAGCCTGGTGCCCGGGCGACCCCAGCTCCCGAGCCGGGTCTGGGTCGGCGTCCAGCTCGCCTTCCTGGTGTGGATCGGGGTGCAGTGGTCGGTGATGGGGACCCACGTGCTGACCCTGTTCGGCTCCCTGCTGCTGTTCGTGCAGGTGCATCGGCTGCTGACCCGCCGCGGAACCCGGGACGACCTGTACTCCTGCTTCATCGCCTTCGGCCAGCTGCTGCTCGCCTCGGTGCTGACGGTGGATGTGGGCTACTTCCTCATCTTCATGGCGTTCGTGTTCGCGGCGGTCCAGGTGCTCCTGCTGTCGCGCATGGCGCTGGCCGCGGAGGCCGACTGGAGGGCGAGCACGGGCCTGCTCGATGCGCCGGTGCCGGCCTCGGCCTACGCCGACCTCGACCGGCTCGTGAAGGTGTCGACCCTCCTGGCCACCAGCGGGCTCGCGGCCCTCATCCAGGTGGGCACGCTCGTGCTCTTCTTCGTGCTTCCGCGCACCCAGGCGGCGATCCTGGGCGGGTTGCTGCCGCCCCTGCACGTGACGGGCTTCAGCGACCGGGTGCGGCTCGGCGCGGTCGGCACGATGCAGCTGTCCCGCGAGCCGGTGATGCGGGTCACGGTCACCACCCGCGACGGGCAGCCGTACGGCGACGTCCCCTCGCTGTACTGGCACGGCCTCGCGCTGGACCGGTTCGACGGCACCGGCTGGGAGCTGTCGGACCCGCGCCGCACCACGCTGGCCCAGCTCGGTGGACGCCAGGGGCGCGCCCCGCCGCAGCACCGACCCTGGTCCCTGCGCTCGGAGATCGCCCTGGAGCCGCTGGACAGCGCGGTGCTCTTTCACGTGCCCGAGGCGGTCGGGATCTACGGGGAGTTCAGCACCCTGGAGGCCGTCGAGACCGACGGCTTCTACCTGCCCGGGCCCCAGGCGCGCCGGGAGTACACGGTCTACTCGGATCCCCGGCCCCCGGATCTGGAGCGCCTCCGTCAGCAGGATCCGCGCGGCGGGCCCGACGAGCTGCTGACGCTGTACACCCAGCTCCCGGGCGACCTCTCGCCGCGGATCGGGGAGCTGGCGCGCACGTGGGGCGGGGGCGGCGCGACCGCGCTCGACACCGTGCTCCTGTTGCAGGACCACCTGCGCACCACCTTCGCCTACAGCCTGGATCAGGAGCCGTCGCGCTACCCCGACCCGCTCCTGGCGTTCCTGGACGAGGTGCAGGAGGGGCACTGTGAGTACTTCGCATCGGGCCTCGCGGTGATGCTGCGCACCCTGGGCGTGCCGACGCGGATCGTGAACGGGTTCGCCGGCGCGGAGTGGAATCCGGTGGGCGGGTACTGGGTCGTGCGGCAGCTCCACGCCCACAGCTGGGTCCAGGTCTGGTTCCCCGAGGACGGCTGGGTCCTGTTCGATCCCACGCCGTCGAGCCAGATCGGGTCCCTGGGGCAGGCGCAGCTGAGCCTGGCCGGCACGGTGCGCGCCTGGGCGGACTTCGGTCGGGTCACCTGGGGCGAGGTGATGCTGGACTACGGACTCGACACCCAGGTCCGGGGGCTGCGGGCCGGCTTGTCGTCCCTGGGCAAGCTCGGGTCCGGCGAGATCGGCCTTCGGGATCTGCTGGGAGAGCGCGCCCCGGACACCGACGAGGGACCGGCCCGGGGCGGCGCCCTGTGGCTCCTGGGACTGGGCGCCTTGGGGGTGGTGATCGGCCTGGGCGTGCTGGTCGTGCGCAGGCCCCGGCACGACCCGGAGTGGTCCGCCCAGATGCGGAAGGGGAGGGCCCTGCTGGACCGCCTGGAGAGCCGGTGGATGAAGGCCAGCGACGGGGTCATCGGTCCCGCCTGGACCCCGCTGGCCCGGGCGCAATGGGCAGCGGGGGCCGACGCGGCGCGATTCGGTCGGGCTCCCCAGATCGTGCAGCGCTGGTACGCGGCGCGGTTCGGCTCGGAGCCGCTGCCCGTCGGGTTCCTCGACGAGCTGGCCCGGCTCACGCGAGCGGCGCGGGGGTGGCGGCCTCCTACGGGATGAAGTCCACGGCCCAGAGTCGGGAGGTGGACTGAACCCCGTCGTTGACGACGAACTCCACGTCCAGGCTCGCCCCCGCGAGCGCGGGCCGGAACTCCAGCGTCCAGCTGACGTCGAACGTGCCGTCGCTCGAGTCACCGCCCACCTCGAAGCCGTCGTCCAGCAGGAACTGCCAGTCCAGGTCGAGGCTGTCGGGATCCTGGCCCCGGGCGCTGAACTCGATGGACTCGCCCACCTCGAGGCTCTGCACCGCAGCCGAAGGGAACGACGTCTCGATGATCGGGGCGGTCCCCGACCCTGCGCTGTCGTCGTCGTCGTAGGCGAACGGGCAGCCCGCCAGGGCGCAGACCGCAGCGACGAGCGCAGCGCGACCCGCGAGGGACCCGGTCACTCGACGGTCACCGACTTGGCGAGGTTTCTGGGCTTGTCCACGTCACGGCCCAGGGCCAGCGCCGTGTAGTAGGCCATCAACTGCATCGGCAGGACCATCAGGAACGGCGACAGCAGCGGGTGGGTGTGGGGCACCTCGATGACGTCGTCGGCGAGCCCCATCACGCGCTCGTCCCGCGGGTTGCAGATCGCGATGATCCGCGCGCCCCGGGCCTTGACCTCCTCCATGTTGGAGATGGTCTTTTCGTGCAGGTGGTCCCGGGGACAGGCGAAGATAACCGGCGTGCGCTGGCTGATGAGGGCGATGGGGCCGTGCTTCATCTCGGCCGCGGCGAGCCCCTCGCACTGGATGTAGCTGACCTCCTTGAGCTTGAGCGCGCCCTCCATGGCGGTCGGGTAGTTCAGCCCGCGGCCCAGGAACAGCGCGTACGGCGCGTCCTTGATGTCCTGCGCCAGCTCCGCGATCTTGCCGTCCTGCTCCACGAGCACCTTGCGGATCTGGTCCGGGAGCACGCTGAGCGCGTCCAGCAGATCCCGGCCCGTGCCCGTACCCACGTCCCGCATGCGCCCGATCTTCAGCGCGAACAGGACCAGCGCCAGGAGCTGGGAGGTGAAGGCCTTGGTGGACGCGACGGCCACCTCCGGCCCCGAACGGATGTAGATGCCGCCATCGGAGGCCCGGGCGATCGAGGAGCCCACCTGGTTGACGATGCCCATGACCTTTCCGCCCTTGCGCTGGATCTCCTTCATGGCGGCCAGGGTGTCGGCGGTCTCGCCGGACTGGCTGACCGCGAGGTACAGGGTCTTGGCGTCCACGATGGGGTTGCGGTAGCGGAGCTCGCTGGCGATCTCCACGCTCGTAGGCACGCGCGCGAGGTCCTCCAGGATGTACGACGCCGCCAGGGCAGCGTGGTAGCTGGTGCCGCAGGCGATGAGCGTGACCCGCTGGATGTCGAAGAACTCGCGACGGGTCAGGTCGAGGCCGCCCAGGCGGGCGTCGCCGTACTCGGACTCGGTGCGGCCGCGCAGGCCCCGGAGGATGGAGTTGGGCTGCTCGTGGATCTCCTTGAGCATGAAGTGGGCGAAGTCACCCTTCTCGATCTCCTCGAGCTCCCAGTCGATCTCATCGATGGTCTTGTCGATCTCGCGGTCGGCGAGGTCGGTGGTGCGAAAGCCGTCACGCTCGACGACGGCGACCTCACCGTCCCCCAGGAAGACGACCTGACGGGTGTGGGCGATGAGCGCCGGCGCGTCCGACGCCACGTACATCTCGTCGTTGCCGACCCCGAGCACGATGGGGGAGCCGTTGCGGGCCACCACCAGCTGGCCGGGCACGTCCTTGTGCATCACCACGATGCCGTAGCTGCCCCGGATGAGGGCGAGGGCCTTCTTGACCGCCTCTTCGAGGTTCCCCTTGAAGAAGCGCGCGACG
>CALAGR010000235.1 GCA_937891735.1 uncultured Pseudomonadota bacterium
GTCGTCGTCGCCCGCGGAGTCGTCGTCGTCACCCGCAGAGTCGTCGTCGTCGTCGCCGGGCAGCTCCGGCGGATCGAAGACACCGGGGGTGAAGTCGGTCTCGCCACGCCAGTAGTCGGTGCAGCTCTGCTCGAACTTCGAGATGTCCTCGGAGCACGCATCGAAGACGCTCTGCTCGACGGTGGACTCGCAGGCCTTGCGATCAGCGCCCTCGGCCGCGTTGACGCAGGTCTCGTCGATGTCTTCCTGGATGCGGTCGTCGACCTGCACGGAGCAGGCCGCGACGAAGTCCCCCTTGTTCTGCCAGTCCGCGTCGAGATCCGACCAGCTCTGATCGAAGTCAGGCAGGCAACGGTCGATGAAGCGGCCCTGGCGAGCACAGAAAGAATCGCAGTCGCTCCCACAGCCCGCGCTGAGCACGGAGAGGAGCGGGACAAGCGCAAGCAGCAGGGTGACCCGGAGGGCGTTCATCTCTGCAACCTCTTGATATTCTTGACATAAACGGGACTTCGTGCCCCATCGGACGCGCCATCATAAGGCAGGCCCTGGGGGGAAGCAAACAGCCGTTCCATCGAATCGAAGGGGGCAGCCCTGGCCGCTCTCAGTTCATCAGCGTCTGGCAATCCGTGTCCGATGCGGACTTCTGAAGCTGGCTCGTGCACTCCTGCTTCAGGTCCTGCCGCTGCTGCGATCCGGGCTCCGTCAGGTCGAGATCGCCCCGCGCGATCACGTAGCAGCGGTCCAGGTAATCGTCGCGGTCGGCGAACCCGCTCTCCTCCCACGTCGTGTTCCAGACCGGAAGGCAGCGCTCGTACAGGTCTGCCTCCGACACGCACATGCGATCACAGATGTTCGCGCACCCGGAGGTGAGCAACAGCGCGGAGAGAAGGAGGGCAGGCAGGCGCATCGGCGGGATGATAACGGACAGGGGGAGATCGGGTTCGGGCGGCGACTCGATGGTTGACACGTCCGGGAGCAGGTCGTACTTTTCCGCCCGCTCTGGGGCCATGCGCTCCCAGGTCGAGGATAGGTAGCTCAGTTGGTAGAGCAGGGGATTGAAAATCCCCGTGTCGGGGGTTCGATTCCCTCCCTGTCCACCATCAACCTTCCGACAAGACCAGCTGCTCGCGGCTGGTCTTGTTCGTTCTGGGCGGCGGCTCCGCCCCGTTGGCCGGCGTGGGCCCATGCCCTCGTGGGATCGGCCGTCCGGTCAGCGCCCCGCCTGAAGGGGTCCACAGCCCGCACACCGGCGCGCGCGAAAGACCGGGCGTTGCGGGTGATCACGCCAGGATCGTGGACCAGTGCCGTTGCCGGCAGGGACCCGGCCACCGCGGGAAGAGGCGTTCGACAGGTTCCTGGGGACGATCCCCGCTCGGCCTCAGGCGCGTTTCCTCGGACCCCGGGGCCGCTTGCCGCCATCTGAGCCCGCCGGCGCGAGCAGGGCGACGGCGCCGGCTTCGTCGGCGGCCACGAGGCGCCCCTCCAGCATCCTGGTCTTCTCCACGGCCTGGAGCGTCTGGGACCGGAGCCCGACGAGCACCACCGTGACGCCGAGCCGGTCCAGCCGCTCCAGGGAGGAGCGCAGGTTGGCCAGGCCTGTTGCGTCCACAGCTGGGACGTCGGACAGGTCCAGCAGCAGCCCGCGCGCCCGCGAAGGGTCCAGCAGCTCCAGCGCCGCCATCGCCCGTCGGCTCGCGCCGAAGAAGAGGGGGCCGGCGACCCGATAGTGGAGGACATCGGGCGGCAGCTCGACTCCCCCGCGCTCCGCGGCCTCGGTCACGAGCCGCACCTCGCTGATCTGCGCCATGCGGCGCATGAACAGGAGGGATGCGAGGCCCATCCCAAAGCCCACGGCAATGACCATGTCGAAGACGACCGTCAGCAAGAAGCACGACAGGAGGACGGCTACGTCCGAACGCGGCGCCTCACGCAGCATCCGGGAGACGTGGTGGGCGTCCGCCATGTGCCAGGCCACCTGCAGCAGCATCGCCGCCAGAGCCGCCATGGGGAGGCGCCCGAGCTGGGGCGCCAGCGTGAGCAGGGCCAGCGCCAGGAGACCGGCGTGCAACGCCGCGGCGATAGGACTGCGAGCGCCCGCTCGGATCGACGCGGCCGTGCGGGCCAGGGCGCCAGTGGCAGCGAAGCCCCCGAAGGCCGGAGCGATGAGGTTGGCGAGGCCCTGGCCGACGAGCTCCGCGTCGGGATCGTGGTTGTCTCCCGTCATCCCGTCGGCGACGACGGCGCACAGCAGCGACTCCAGCGCGCCGAGGACGGCGATCGTCAGCGCGGAGGGCAGAAGCTGGCGGACGAGCTCGAGCGAGGCCTGCAGGGGCTGGCCGTCGGCCCCTGGAAGCTCCCAGGGCCAACGCAGGTGGGGCATCCCCGAGGGGACCGGCCCGTAGCGATCAGTGATCGTGATGGGGTCGAACCCCGGATAGAGAGCGGAGAGGGCGGCGCAGACCACGGCGGCGGACAAGAGCGCCACCAGGGGCGCCGGCACGCGCCGCGAGATGCGCGGCCAGCCGATGAGGACCGCCAGCGTCCCCGCGGCCACCGCCAAGTCGGCCCATCGGGCGGTGGGGAGGGCCCGCGCCAGGGCCAGGACCTTCTCGGGCAGGCCCTCAGGCGGAAGGACGACGTCGAGGCCGAGAACGTCGCGAAGCTGCAGTGTGGCGATGACCACGGCGACCCCGGCCGTGAAGCCGGTGACGACGGGGGTGGGGACGAGCCGGACGAGACCGCCCAGACCCCCCAGGCCCATCCCCAGCAGCGCGACGCCCGCCATGGCGGTGGCCAGCAGCAGACCCCCGAGCCCGTGGACCGCCACGATGGGCCCGAGGACCACCACGAAGGCCGCGGTGGGTCCGGTCACGGAGAAGCGGGCTCCCCCGGCGAGGGCGGCGACGGCGCCGGCCACGACCGCGGTATACAGCCCGTATTGGGGGGGTAGCCCGGTGGCGATGGCCAGTCCGGCCGACAACGGCAGCGCGATGAAGGCGGTCGTGGCAGCCGCGCCGACGTCGGCGCGCAGGTCTGTCAGGGTGTAGCCACCCGACAAGGTGGAGCGAAGCGCTGCGAAGAGGAGGGAGCGGGTGGGGGGCATGCGGCCGCGGTGTGGCGCCGCTGGGGCGCGCGAGGCTGGTCTGCATCGGGGCGCGCGAGGCTGTACGCACGGTGGGCCAGCCGGCGAAGGGTCCGTCCTCCAATGCTCCCTGTCCAGAGGGCATCGCGGATTTCAACGGCCGGTCCGTGGCGGTCGGAACCGCGCGCCGCTGACCGACGGCCTGCTCAGGTGACCCGCTGGCCCCCGATGAAGACCGCCGCCACCGCGTCCTCCCACCGGCCCGCGAACGCGTCGAGCACCCGCGCGAGCACTTCGTCTGGCGTCTCGCCCCTACGAAGTCCCCCCGGCAGGCGGAGCGCGACCAGGTCGGCGGCGCGGCCCGACT
This sequence comes from uncultured Pseudomonadota bacterium, assembly GCA_937891735.1. Taxonomy (GTDB): domain Bacteria; phylum Myxococcota_A; class UBA796; order UBA9615; family UBA9615; genus JAGSHC01. The sequence goes on from CALAGR010000235.1 coordinate 3,450, forward strand.
CCAGGGTGCCTCGCCGGGCCCCCTCCCCCATCGCCTGAGCACCCGCGAGGGTCGCCAGCTCCAGCGCCAGGGTGGGACGCACGCCGGGCACCGCGGCCTGCATGTCCAGGAAACACGCCATCACATCGAGCATCGACAGCTCGGGCCCGGCGCCGACATCGGTGCCGAGCGCCACGCGCACGCCCGCGGCGAGCACGCGCTCCAGCGGCATGCGACCGCTCCCCAGGGCAACGTTCGAGGTGGGGCAGTGGGCGATCCAGGTGCGGGTGTCCGCCAGCCGTTGCAGGTCCACCTCGTCCAGGTGGATGCAGTGCGCGAGCACCGTGCGGGGGCCGAGGAGCCCTGCCTGGTCGTACACATCGAGGTAGCTGCGCGCGTCGGGATGGAGCTGTGCCACCCACGCCACCTCGTCCAGGTTCTCGGCGAGGTGGGTCTGGACGAGCACGTCCGACCCCGCAGCGATCCGTCCGAGGCCACGCAGGAGCTCGGTGGTGCAGGTCGGCACGAACCTCGGGGTCAACGCGTACCGCGCGCCGTACTGGCTGGTGTGCTCCGCCGCTGAGCGCAGCCCGTCCTCCGTCGACCGCGTCAGCTCCGGGGGGCTGTTGCGGTCCATGAGCACGTCGCCGCCGCGAACGCAGACCGGCGCCAGATCGTTGAGGACCGCGTGGGCAGACTCGTCGTGGGGAGACCCCCAGACCAGCGCCGCGGTCGTGCCCGCCGCGAGCATCCCGTCCCGAAACTCCGCCGCCACCGCTTCGCGGTAGGGCCGGTCCGAGAAGCGCGCCTCTTCGGGCCAGATGTGCTCGCGCAGCCAGGGCAGGAGCGCATCCTGGAAGCGCCCGCGGACCCGGTACTGGGGCATGTGCACGTGGGCGTCGATGAGGCCCGGGACAAGCAGCAGGCCAGCCTCGGACAGAGCCAGCTCCCCCGCTCCGGCGGCGTCCAGCAGCAGGCCATCGCTCCAGGAGAGGGCGCTGTCCGGCTCCCAGCGCAGCCCCCCCCCGGAGCGCGGAGAGAGGACGTGCCCATGGATCCGGCCCGACGTCATCAGCGTCCCTCGAAGCGCGCAGGCCGACGCTCAGCTGCGGCAGCGAGGCCCTCGGCCAGATCGGACGAAGCCACGCAGCGCGCCAGCCAACGGCCATGAAGGTCCCGAACCTCGTGCTCCGAGTCCCCCGAGCCGATGGCCCGCAGCGTCTGCACGTTCCCCTGGATCGACAGGGGAGCCCGCTCCGCGAGGGCGAGCGCCACGCTCCGGACCCGCTCGTCGAGCAGCGCGCTGGTGGTGACGTCCTGGTACAGCCCCCAGGCCGCCCCCTGCTCCGTGCTGATGTCGTCGGCCAGCAGCAGGGTCTCCATGGCGCGGCCCAGGCCCACCAGCGTCGTGAGCCGGCGAATGCCGACGAGCGGATACACGATCCCGATCCGGCTCGTGGGGATCCGGAACCGCACACCGTGTCGGGCGTACCGCAGGTCGCACAGCGTCGCCAGCAGCGCTCCGCCGCCGATGGCGTGCCCGTTGAGCGCGGCGATGATCGGAAACGGGAACGCGTCGAACGCGGCGAGCACGTCCATCAGCTCGGGGATGACCTCCTGGGGCCGCTCGGAGGTCTCCCGGGCCAGCGCCGCGAGGTCGTATCCGGCGCAGAACGCGCGGTCGCCGGCCCCCCGGATGATGAGCGCGCCGAACGGCACGGAGGGCTCCCGCCGAAGCTGCGCGCCCAGGCCGGACACCAGCTCCGCGGCCCGGGCCATCATCGGCGGGGTCAGCGCGTTCCCGCGCGCGCTGTTGTCGAGGATCAGGACCGCGACGGGTCCGTCACGGTCGAGGCGGACCGAGTTCAAGCAGCGACGCCCGACCCCTGGAAGTCGAACCGCACCGACAGCGTCAGATCCTGCCCCGTGATGCCGACCACAAGGTCTTCGATGCCCGCGGACAGCTTCAGCGGGCCGTCGCCGGGCGTGATCATGTTCTGGAGCGTGGCGCCCGGGATGAGCGGGAGCGGGTTGATGCGGTCCACCTGCTTGGCGAGCAGTCGCTCTGCCAGGACCTTGAGCAGGCGCAGCGGCAGGGACTCGCCGAGGGACAGGGAGACCTGCTCCAGCGTGCCCTCGAGCTGCTTGCGCTCCTTGTCGAAGACCACCTCTTCGAGCGAGGCGGTCGCATCGAGGTTGCGCGACAGGGTGAACGGGATCTCGAACTGCTCACCGAACAGCAGGGCCCGGCCCTCCACCTCGAAGACGCCGCGCGCGTCCAGCGTCACTCCGCCCTCGTGGTAGGTGAAGGAGCTGCCCTCCTTGCTGACCCGGGCGCGCCACGTTCCGACGACCTTGACGTTGTTCTTGACCCGCGCCGTGGCGAACCCGCGCCCCCGCTTGAGCAGGCCGCGCACCCGACCCCGGACCCCGCGTCCGACGTTCGAGCCGATCACCGGCGCCTCATCCATCCTCTCTTCGATGGGGGCGAGCAGCCCGCGGACCTGGGTCTCGGCCGCCGCGAGGAGCTTGCGGCCGCTCGCGATGGCGTCGAAGTCCCCCTCGCCCACCTGGAACGGCAGCGCCTGACCCAGGAGATCCGCCCAGAGGTCCCGAGAGATGGACAGGGAGAGGTGGTAGCCGCTGGGGAGTGCGCGAGGCGCCATGGGTGCTCCGTTCTCGACTGCGGCGACTTCGCCGGCCAATTACCAGTTTATCTGAATGAACTGGTTGTTCGAGCAGGAGAGCACGCCGTTCGCCGGCTGCCACAGGGCCGCGGTGTCGGGGAAGGAGTCGCAGAAACCCAGGCAGTACCCCGCTGCGAAGGCCACCTGCAGGCTGTTTCCCAGCTCGCTGAGGTCATCGAGACCGATGCGAACAGAGGCCGAATCCGTGAGCTGGTTGTCCACGGACAGCGGCAACGCGGTGGCCAGGTCCATGCCGCCGATGCAGTCGGACTCCAGCGCCGGGGGCGCGGGGGGAACGAACTCCACCGTGTACAGCGAGGGGGCCTCGTAGAAGAAGAACCACAGGGACTGCACCGTGGGATCGAACTCCTGCCAGGCGTTCACCCGCAGCTGGAGCATCGTGCCGTCGGACCGGTAGTCGCAGGAGCGGATGTCCAGGCCCGTGCCGCCGAGCTCGTCCCCGAACGCGTCGTCCGGGACGTTGCAGGGGTACCAGGGGATCCCGGTCACGTCGATGGTGTACTCGTCGGTCCAGCTGTCCGACCCCGCGCTCCAGGTGATGTCCACCACCATGCGGTCGCCGAGCAGGGCCCCAGCGTCCACCTCCAGCTCGAAGGGCTGGACCGAGGTCGCGGTCTCGCCCGGCGCCAGGGTGGTGGCACCGAACGTGATGTTCCCCCCGGTGATGGTGACCGGGACGGGGCTGTTGGGGCTCGCCGTGATCATCGCCGTCAGGGGCGCGCCGGTGGGCAGGGATCCGTCGTTGATGGCGGTCACGTACACGGCGACCAGCTCACCCGGATCCGCGTAGCCGTCGTTGTCGCCGTTGCACCCCGAGCAGGCCGAGACCGAGTCGTCGATCGACACCGAAGCGACCCGCGGGCGCGCATAGGGGACCGGCAGCGCGAACTGCACCGGGATGGAGTCGAAGCCGTCGCTGCACAGCAGCACCAGGGGAAGCGGCTCGTCGTCGGTGTGCGCCGCGGCCACGTCAAAGCTCGTGCTCTGGTCCATGGCCGCCGTGCCGCCGTCGGGGATCGCGGCGCCCCCGAAGGTCAGCACCGACCCGGAGAAGCCCGACGCGTTGGGGTGCGCGCTGTCGAGCACGCAGTTGACCCCGGCCACCGTGCCCGCGCCGTCGTTGCGCAGCACGAGGCTGTCGATCGTGACGGAGCCGCCGGGCGCCGCCGGGTCCGGCGTGGTGGTGACCGAGTCCACCACGAGCAGCGGCGGGCGCGGGAAGAAGACCACCGCCTGGCCGCCCGCGGGCACCACCACCGGCATGCCGTCCTCGGGGCCGGTCGTCTCGCCGCCCACGGTGAACTCCCACAGATCGATGGACCCATCCACCGCTCCGGGGTTGACCGCCTTGAGGAACCAGCGCTTCGGACCGGGCGCCGGCGGGAGCCGGTCCGCCTGCTCGGTCACGTTGAGCGTCCAGCCCGCGCCGCCCAGGGTGGCCGTGGACGTCACCGCGGTGAAGTTGGGCAGCGCCACCGGCCCGTGCCCGACCGTCAGCGCAAGGGGCTGATCCCCGGTCGTCGCGAACACCTCCACGATGGACTCGACCCCCATCAGCAGCCTCACCGGCACCCGCCAGATGTGGCCCGCGCCGTCGTCCAGGGTCAGCGTGAAGTCGAGGTAGGCGTTGTCGGAGTGACCCGCGTCGATGTCGAAGGTGAACGTCGCGTCGTTGTCGCCCGTCTGCCCCACCGGGATGGCGGGGTAGCCAGCAGAGGCGACGGTGATGCTCAGATCCGGGTCGTCAGTGGTCAGCAGCCCCGAGAGGGCCGGGGCGTCGTACGTGTCCGAGCTGTTGCGGATCGTGATGTCGATGCCCACCGCCGTGGAGCCGGGCCCCATGGACGGATCCAGCGGCGTCACCGCGTCCAGCTCCAGATCCGCGAGGGGCTGACCGACGTAGATGTCGTCGAGCTGCCACCGACCCGCCGCGCCGCCTTCGTAGACGATGGCCACGTACACGGTCGGGTTGCCGGCCCACGCGCTCAGGTCGAACCACTCCGAAGGACCCCACTCCGTGGAGGGGATCGGCAGCGCGTCGGCCACGAGCTCGTAGTCACCGATGCCCGCCGCTGCGGTCGCGCCGGGACTCGGAGAGCCGGTGGACACGTAGACGCGATGGGACTCCAGGCAGCTGCCCACGGTCTGGTGCCGCTCGAACCACCGCAGCCCGATGTCGGTCTTCGTCGTGAAGTCCAGGGCCGGCGAGATCAGCCAGTTGAGGCGCTTGATGTTGCCGTCGCCCTCGGGCGGGGGGCACTCCCAGATGCCGGGCACACCCTCGCCGTGGCTCACCGAGCAGCTGCCGGTGAACGGGTTGTTGGGGGTGCTGCGCCAGTTGTGCGTGTCCTCCGGGAACGCCTGGCTGAAGGCCGTCCACCCGTTGGCGAGGTCTGCGCCGAGCGTGCACTCCTCCAGCTCGAAGTCCTGGTACAGCGGGAGCGGCGAGACCACCACCTCGGTCTGGAACGAGAGCAGCGGGGCCGGCGCCTCGGGGTAGGTCGACTCGTCCGCGCAGGGTCCGGCGTCCCGGGCCGTGACGTAGTACTCCACCCCCGGCTCGACCACGTAGTTCCCCGGCACCTGGCCCTGGTAGATGCCGTTGTCAGCGTCCACCAGGGTCATGAAGTCACTGAGGAACGTCGTGGTGCCCTGGTTGCGGTACCACAGGGTGACGTTGTTGATGCCGTCGGGATCGGTCGCCTGGGCGACGATGTCCACGGCGAAGCCCGCGGTCTGGGGCTCCTCGGGACCCTGGGCGACGAGCTCCGGATCCGTCCGGTCCTCGTCCCGCTGACAGGGCTCGGGCACCGGCGTGGTGTCGTCGTCGTCGTCGGTGGGACATCCGGCGAACAACGCCACAGGCAGGAGCGTCAGGGCGAACAGGCGCAGCAGTCGACTCACGGATCGAGCTCCCAGCAGGCGGCGATGCACTGATAGGACAGCGTCGCCTGGCCGCTCGTCGTCACCCGCACGCAGTCGTAGCCCCGCGGGCACTCCTGGCCGGCCGAGCAGTCCACGCCGCAGTAGCTGTCCAGCTGCCCCCCGAACCGGAGGCAGAGGTTGTTGCCGGTCGCGCCGCAGTCTTCGCTGCGCTCGCAGGACTTGCAGTAGTTCCCGCCGGCGTCGAAGCACGCGCCCGACAGCTGATTGCAGAACTGCCCGAACTCGCAGTCCAGCTGGGTGCTGCGGCAGGTGGGCTTGATGCACTCGCGCTGCTCGACGTCGCACTTCTCGGAGGGCAGGCAGTCGTTGTCGCTGAGGCAGCCGGCCTCGCAGTCGCCGGTGTCCAGGTTGCACCAGTTCTCCACCGGGCAGTCGTTGCTGGATCCGCACTGGATCGTCTGACACAGGCCGGTGTCCGTGCAGATCGTGCCGGCCGGGCAGTTGTCGCTCGTCTCACAGGCCTTGGGCTTGCAGCCGGGCAGCACCAGGACCAGGAGCGCGAGCAGCATCGTCAGGGGCAGCCCCCATCGCATCGCACGCATCAGGTGCCCTCCCCGTCAACCGTCGCGGATGCATCGGGACCGCACGAGCCCTCGCCGGTCTGGGCTCCTGGCGGCTGCGTGTCCCGAATGTAGTCCACGTAGATGGTGGTCCCAGAGGGGGGGATCGCCGTGTCTTCGAACACGATCCGGTTCTGGTCCTGGTCGTAGAGCCAGCCGTCGGTGACCGGGTCGCTCTGCTGGTCGTTGAAGCGCAACGACACGCCGCATGCCACCCGGGGCCACTGGGTCAGATAGAAGGTGGTGCGCAGCCCCGAGATGTTGAGCCCGAGCTCTCGCACGATGCCGCTGAAGTCCTCGGAGCAGATGCTGGTGACCAGCCCGCCGGTGCGCAGGGAGACGTCTGCGTACCTGTGGCCGGCCCCGATCGGGTAGGGGTTGTCGCAGTACTCGGCCCCGCCGCAGTCGATGTCGTCGCAGTCCTCGGCGCCGTCGCCGTCGTTGTCCTGGCAGTCACCGCACCGGTTGTGGCCCTCGGCGTTCAGCCCCGACCGGCACATCCAGAACGTGGCGCAGTCGGGGTCGTCGCACCCCGCCAGCTCGTTGTTCAGGGAGTTCGGGTCGTCGATGTCCTGGCCGTCCTTGCCACCCGCGGCCCCCGACAGGGGGTCGAACTGCACCGTGAGGTCGCAGCGCTCGGGGTAGTTGACCGCGGCGCGGCCACCGGCGTCGAAGCAGGCCTCCTCGAAGTCGGGGTGGGTGAAGCACGAGGGATCGGCGCAGTCCACGAGCGCGTTCAGGAAGCCGTTCTGGTGGTCGAAGCCGCCGTCGAAGCAGCTGAGCTCGCCGCAGGTGTCGAACTGGGACACGAGGCAGTCCGGGTCGGCGCAGTCCACGAGGCCATCGCCGTCGTCGTCCTCACCGTCCAGGCACTCGTTCTCGCGGCAGGTGTTGACGGCGCCGCAGTCCGCGTCCGCGCAGTCCGTCGCCCCGTCGTTGTCGCCGTCCACGCCGTCGGTGCAGTCCCCTTCCCCGACCGTGTCGAACGAGCACACCCAGGACGACAGGCAGTCCGGGTCGGCGCAGTCGATCAGCCCGTCCGCGTCGGCCTCGTCAAGGCCGTCGTTGCAGTCGGGCACGTAGGGGGAGGGCTGCTCGCAGCCGGACGGCAGGTCGCCGATCACCGAGCTGAGGACCACCTTGCTGCGGTCGCGGTAGGCGGGATCGCCCTTGAGGCCCATGAAGTGGTCCAGGTAGGCCCCCACCGGGTCCACCGAGCCGTCCTCTTCGTCCGACACGAACACGACCGCGAGCGCCGCGTCCGGGCGCAGGAAGCCGGCATTCTCGTTGCTGAGCACGGGCTCGGACAGGGCCGCGCGGGCGGCGTCGAGACCCTTCTCGAAGCCCGATCCGGTGGCGCACACGTGCACGTTCTCGGCGAACAGCACGCGGGCCTCCTCGAACGGCATCTCCGAGGTGATGAGCTTGGTCTCACCTTGCAGGCGGCCCTGCTGGGTCGGATCCACCATGTCGGTGGTCGTGACGCCGATCTGGTAGTCGACCTCGGCCGCGATGAACTCCTCGATGAAGCTGTCGAAGCTCGCGCCGAGCTTGATCTGCTCGTCGATCATCGAGCAGCTGTTGTCCACGATGAGCAGGATGTCGACGGCCCGCCGGATGTCCTGAACGAACACGTCGGTCTGGTCGAGCCTGTAGAAGGTCGGGGGCTCTGGGCAGCCGGCGATCCCTGCGATCAGACCGAGCGCCAGGGCGCCGCCGACAACGGCGGTTCTGTTCATGGGGCCTCCTGTGCCGGCGCCGTCAGCGGCTGAGCTTGCCGAGTCCGTAGGCCAGGACGTCACGGGTGTCGTCGCTGACCTGCGCCTCGTTGTGGAAGGTCGTGAAGAGCACGACTCCCCTCCCGACGTCCGCGGCGATGAGAAGCGGAGCGTCCACCTTCACTCGCACCTCCCCGGTGTCCGGGTCATCGTACTCGACGTCGGCGACGACGAGCACGCTGACGGACTCATCGACCGAGTCGATGACCGCCCAGGTACCGAAGTTGTAGATCACCTCCAGCTCGGACTGCAGGGGCACGCCCATGAAGTCTGCGAGGCCCTGATCCACGATGCGCGCGTTCACGGTCTGGGGGGCGATGCCCCGCTGGGCGGCGTCCAGCTCGCTGTCGTCGCCCATCCAGTCCACCAGATCGGGCCAGGTGGCCTCGAGGAGGTCGTAGTTCCAGTCCGAGAAGTACATCCGGAGGCCGTTGCGCACCGACTTCTCGATGTTGCCGACGACGGTCTGGTCCAGGACGAGGTGGTTGTCCTCGCCGACGCCGTTGTACTGCTGCTGGTTGCAGCCACGCATTCCGTCCGACAGGAACACGGTGTCGAACTGCTGCAGCCCCGCGGTGCTGTCCACGCGCATCAGGTCCTCGACCTGCAGGGTCAGCGGACGTCCGCCGTTGGGGGGCTCGGACTCGATGGCGGGGCCGGTGATGTATCCGTCGTAGTAGTGGATCTCGGCCTCGACGGTGGTCTGGATCGCCACCTCCTTGATGAGCTGGTCGACGTTGTCGAAGTCCCCGGTGACGATGGCCGTCTTCCCCAGCGCGAGGTTGCGCAGGCCGCTCACGGGGGGGCAGCCGGCGGCGCTCAGCACGCACGAGGACAAGAGCAGCAAGACAAGGCTACGTCGCATCAGCGGTCACTCCTTTGGTCGCCCACCAACAACAAGGGCGCTATTCGGGGGCCTCCTCCTCGGGAGCGGCCTCCAGTGTGATGATCCCGCCGTAGCCGAGGCCCGAGCGACCCTGATTCTCCAGGCCCACCGACCCCTCGCCGAAGTCCAGGAACCACTTGGGCTCGGCCACTCCAGCGCCGAAGCCGAAGTTCCCGCCGCCCGGCGGCAGCTGCGCGAGCACCTCGCCGGGCCAGTCGAAGGCGCCGTCGTCCCAGGGGAACACGATCAGCTGGAACGCGTTGCCGTCGGGATCCGTCGTCGTGATGGACGCGGACAGGCCGGCGACGTCGTACGTCTCGGCCGGGGTCCAGCGCAGCGCCAGGTCCTGATCCGTGACGTGGGTGTAGTTGTCGCACAGGAGCGGCTCGAGCAGCTCGTAGTCGCTCGGCAGCGTGTACAGCACCTGTTCGGCCCGGAACGCCGGGATCTGCGTGGGGTCGTCCGAGCCCGGATCCGCCACGAGGTCGTAGACCACCCGCTCGCCGAGATCGTCTTCGTAGTCGCGCGAGAACGGGTAGTCGTCGATCGTCAGGGCCTGGTTCGGCACGTAGAAGATGTCGCCCGTGAACGAGTTCTCCTGCTTGGCCAGCGTGATCGTGTTGACCTGGCTCTCGAGGTAGACGAACGGACCCGCGTCGCACGTTCGCGGCGACGGGCAGTCGGACGGCCCGGGCAGCGGCAGGATGCCGTTGACGTCGTAGGACGGCGGAGGCATCGGGCCCGCGGCGCCGCAGGGCGGATCGAGGGGCGTGTAGAAGATGGCCGAGGCCGAGACCGACTCGCTGACGGTGCAGGTGTCGTTGTTGAACTGCCGGCTGATGCTGAACCCGAAGGACACTCCGGGCATATCCGAACAGTCGATCGGCACCTCACGCACCTCGAAGCCGTCGTGCAGGATGACCTCTTCGAGGATCACGTACTCGTCGGGCTCGAACAGGAAGTTGCCGTTGAAGTCCTGCTGCTCCATGACGTAGGCACGCACGTCGTACAGACCGGGCATCGCGCCGTTGCTGATGTCCATGCGGCCGGTGCCGAGGGTCGGACCGTTGACGGCAAGGGGGCCGCCGGGGCGGACGGTGTCCTGGCAGTCCGGCCAGAACTCCTCGACGCAGATCGACGTGCCCAGGTCGAGCATCGTCTGGGTGGCTCCCGAGTCCACCCAGTGGGTGTTTAGCCCCCGCAGCGTGAAGTACAGCGACTCGCCCTGGTTGCCCACGATGGGGTCGATCTCGATGGCGATGGCGGACCGGTCGATGAACAGGCCGTCCATGAGGGTCCAGCCGTCGGGGCCGTTGAACACGGTCACGTCGTGCAGGCCAGGCACCGCGCGCTGGTCCACCGAGATGGACGCCCGGGCGGACACGTCGTCCTGGACCTCGACCCAGTTCACGAACACGCCCTCACCGAAGTCGGCCCAGGTCAGGCCGTCCTGGAAGTTCGTGTTGAAGCCCGCGATGTCCACGGTGAGTGTCTCGCCGAGCCGCACCGTGTCCGGCGTGATGAGGACGCCGCCGGTCTGCACCAGGAAGCCCTCGTCCGAGTCCATCGTGTGCACGACGGGGTTGCCGTCGGAGTCCGGGAACGTCACGGTCATGGCCCGGTAGCCCAGCATCGCGTTCTCGTCGATGGAGATGCTGGCCAGGGCGTGGCTGGGACCCTCGACCACGACGCTGTTGACGATGATGTCGGTGCCCAGCTCGAAGCCGACGTCACCGGCCTCCCACTGGGTGTTCACGCCCCGCAGCCGAACGTCCATGTCCATCCCTCGGCCACCCACGCGGGGGCTGACGCGGACGATGGGGGCGGCCGCGGCGACCACCCCGGGGTCGACGGGATCGGGCTCGGTCGGGCATCCGGGCAAGATCGGCGCCCAAAGCAGGAGGGCGGCCAGGAGCGCGAGTGGGGTCCGATTCATCGACGTTTCAATCCTTCGGGCCGTTGGGGCGGGAGCCAGCTGTGACACAGCTGGTCCAGGGGGTCGCGAACATGGCGCAAGGTGCCCCATTCTAATGGGACAACGGACTATAGGGTCCGGGCTCCAGAAGCGTCAACGCATTGATTTTCGGGGCTTCCAGGCAGTCCATCGCGACCTCGTGAAGCACCGAGCGGACCGCCGGAGCGGGCGAACCACAGCCCGGTGTGCGCTCGAACCGACCGTGCGTCTGTTCCATCGCGTCGATCAGGTGCCGGTTTGCCCGGGGGTGGTTGTACGGTGCCGCGCATGCCGACTCGTCTGGGAATCGATGAAGCGGGGCGAGGCTGCGTCCTCGGGCCCATGGTGTACGCGGGGTGCCTCGTGGAGTACTCCGACGAGCCGGGGCTTCGGGCGGCCGGCGTCCGGGACAGCAAGAAGGTCTCGCGGCAGAAGCGACTCGCGCTTCGCCCGCTGGTGGAGCGCACGGCGCGCGACTTCGCCATCGTCCCCCTGGCTCCCGTGCTGCTCGACGCGACCTCCCTGAACGAGCTCGGCAAGCGCGTGCTCGTGGATCTGACGGTCCGGCTGCGGCCCGACGTGCTCGTGTTCGACGCGCCGGTGCCCCCCAGGCAGATCCCGGGCTACATCGCCGATCTGCGCGTGCGTCTGGCGGCGGCCGGCGTGTCGCCGGACCTCCCGATCATCGGGGAGAACGGGGCGGACGACACCTACCCGTGCTGCTCGGCCGCCTCGATCCTCGCCAAGACCGAGCGCGACGCCATCCTCGCCCTGCTGCAGGAAGAGGCCGGGGAGCCCCTGGGTTCGGGCTACCCGGGCGACGCGATCACCACCGAGTGGCTGCGCCGCATCTACCACCCCCAGCGGGGTTTTCCGCACTTCGTGCGCACCAAGTGGGAGACCGCGCGACGCATCGTCCGCGACCACGCCCAAGGCAGCCTCTTCTGAGGCCGAGTATCCTGCACGCGACGTGGCAGACCCGACCCTCGCGCTGACGATCCCGCTCTTCGACGAAGAAGGAAACGTCGAGGCCGTCACCCGCGGTCTGCTGGACGCGTTCCGGACCGCCCGGGTGCCCCTGACCCTGATCCTGGTGGACAACGGGAGCCGGGACGGGACCCGCGCCGTCGTGGAGCGGCTCGCCCGGGAGGAGGCCGAGGTCCGCGGCGTGTACCTGGACAAGAACGCCGGCTACGGCGGTGGGATCCTGGCCGGCATGAACACGTCCGACGCAGACGTGCTCGGGTACATGTGGGGCGATGATCAGGTCGCGGCGGAGGACGTGTTGCGGGTGTATCGGCGCCTGATCGTGGACGGCGCGGATCTGGCGAAGGCACGCCGGGTGCAGCGGATCGACGGGTGGCAGCGCGCCGTCGTCACGCGCGTGTACAACACGACGACCCTGTGGCTCTTCCACATCACCAGCACCGACGCGAACGGGTGTCCGAAGCTGTTTCGGAGGCAGACCTGGGACCTGCTCGCGCCGAGGAGCAGCGACTGGTTCCTGGACCCGGAGATCATGATCGCCGCCGCCCGGCAGGGGCTCAAGCTCGCCGAGGTGGACGTGCGTGCCCGCCCGCGCACGAAGGGCGTGAGCAAGGTCGGGTCCGGGACCGTGCTGGAGTTCCTGGTGAACCTCGCCCGCGCCAGACTGAAAGGCTGAGATGGATCAGAGCCCATGACGGAGCAGACCCCCCGGGTGGTGATCCTGTGCGGTGGCCAGGGCACGCGGCTGAAGGAGGAGACGGAGTTCCGCCCCAAGCCGATGGTGCAGGTGGGCCAGCGCCCGCTGCTGTGGCACATCATGCAGACCTACGCGCACCACGGATTCAAGAGCTTCGTGCTCGCGCTCGGCTTCAAGGGCGAGGTGATCCGGGACTACTTCCTCAACTACCGCGAGCAGACCGCCGACGTGACGCTGTCCTTCGGACCGGACGGAACCGAGCGCACGCTGCACGACCCGTCGGACATCCAGGGGTGGGACATCACGCTGGCCGACACGGGCGAGCACACAATGACCGGAGGGCGGATCCACCGGGTCCGGCGGTACCTGGGCGACCGGACCTTCATGATGACGTACGGCGACGGCGTCTCCGACATCGACATCCCCGCCCTGCTGGCCCACCACCGGGCGTCGGGCCGGCTCGCCACCGTCACCGGGCTGCGGCCGTACTCGCGGTTCGGCGTGATCGAGCGCGGGCCCGACGGCGCGGCCACCGGGTTCCGGGAGAAGCCGCGGCTGGACGACTACATCTCCGGCGGCTTCTTCGTCCTGGAGCCCGGGGTGTTCGACTACCTCGATGATTCCTGCGTCTTCGAGCTGGAGCCCCTGCAGCGCCTCGCTCGCGCCGGACAGCTCGGGGTGTACACCCACGACGGGTTCTGGAAGTCGGTGGACACCTACCGCGAGTTCCTGGAGCTGAACCGGATGTGGGATCGCGGCGACCGCCCGTGGGCGGTGTGGGATCGACCCGCGGGGCCGTAGATCTGCGAGGCGGAGTGACCCGAAGCGGTCAGGCGGCGCTGGGCAGGCGGGCCTCGATCAAGATCCCCACGTAGCTGATCAGCTCGGTGATCCGCTCATCCGCGGGCGCCAGCACCCGGGCCGCCTGGAGCTCCATGAGCGCATCCGTGAGGCGGCCGCGGCCTATGTATAGACGCGCGAGGTTCAGGAACGGGAACTGCCGGGTCTCGTAGCGCGACGCGTCCTTGGCCCGGCGGAACCAGATCTCCGCTTCGTCGTCGCGGTCCATCTCGACGAGGTAGGCGCCCATGTCGTTGTAGGCGTTGCCCAGCTGCGGGTCGATGTCGATGGCCCGCCGGCAGTAGTCCACGGCGAGGTCGAGCTCGCCCTTGAACGACACGCACCAGCCCAGGAAGGTCCACGCCTCGGCGGTCTCGCTCAGCGCGAGCGAGGCCCGGTACAGGGCCACCGCCGAGTCCAGCTCGCCCACCAGCTGCCGCTGCAGCCCCTCCCTCCACAGGGACTCCGCCAGGTCGCCGGTCCCGCGCGTCTGAGTCGCAGACATCGTCTCTGTCTCCCCGGGGCCCGTCCTCGGGCCTGCGCTTCTCTTCGGAGCGACCAGGGAGGCGCTTGAGGAGCGGGGCTCAGGGAGTTGGGTCGCCTGCACCCGCCTCGGCTGCGAGCAGCGGCCCCGCGAGCCGGATCTCGGTGGCGCCGACGGCCTGCCGCAGCGCGATCTCCGAGGCGGCCTGGCGGAGCTTCCGCTCGATGCCGGGGCGGACCTCTTCCAGGGGCTGCGTGGACCGGCGCGCGTCCACCTTGATCAGGTGCCAACCGTAGGGAGTCTTGACGGGATCGCTCACCGCCCCGGGCTCCAGGGCGAACGCGGCGTCCGTCCAGGCGGAGTCCATGCGGCCGCGGCTGATCCACCCCACCGCCCCGCCCTGGGGACCCGAGCGCTTGTCCGTGCTGCTGGCGATGGCGAGGTTGGCGAAGTCTGCCCCCGCGCGGATCTCCCGAAGGAGCCGCTCGGCGGTGGCCTTGTCAGCCACCACGATGTGGGCCGCGTTCACGACCTCCAGCGCATAGCGGCTGCCGTTCGACGCATAGAACGCCTCGACGGCCTCGTCGGTGACCGCGGCGGTCTCGGCGAGGTCGAGGTACCAAGCAGCGACGGCCTCCTCCGCCGCGCGACGGGCCATCGCGCTCGCGTCGATCCCCGCTGCTTCCGCGGCACGGCACAGCAGGCGCTCCTCCGCCAGGCGCCGGGCGAGCATGCGCTGGGGCGGCACCTCGGCGTACCGATCCCGCGCGCGGGCCGGCAGGCGCTGGATGGCCGCGTCGAGCTCCGCCCGGGACACGACCACATCGCCGGCCCGCACCACGATCTCGGAGCCGTCATCGCCCGCTCCGCACAGCGTGATCGACGGCGTCGGGGGGGGCGCAGGATCGCCGGTCGGAGCCGGGGGGGAGCCGCAGCCGAAGACCAGGAGCAGCAGGACGGGTGAGCAGCGAACCAACATCGGCGGACTGTAGACCGATTCCGGTTCAGGGACTGCCCGCCGCGGCGTGGTTCTGCGGGTCGGCGCAGCACCGCGGCAGCGACGGATCGGCGCAGCCCGGATCGGCCCCGAGCACCGCCCCCAACGCCGTGCACGCCAGCACACGTTCGTCGGGCGAGCACTCCCGCCCCTCCGAGCAGCCTCGAGCGCTGCGGCCCCCGGGCCGGATGCAGAAGGACGCGACCCGCAGCTCCGATCCGCCTGGGCCCGGATAGGTGCCCTCGGGCACGTGCACGAGGGTGATCGGGCAGGGGCTCTGGTCCGCCTTGCGGGCCGCGTCCCGGCGTGCCTGTTCGCGCAGGTTGGCCGAGGTGGGCTCCAGCAAGTCCGGATCCGTGGCGCCCAGCCGTTTGGGGGCCAGGGCGTCGCGATGCCCCAGCTGCTCCAGACCGGCTTGCACGAGCTCGTCGCCAAAGGCGCTGCCACCGGTGGCGCGGTAGGCCCGGGTCAGCAGGCGGGTCGCTCGTTTGTCCTGGTGCACCGCCGCCCGGTCCGCCCGGAGCGCGTAGTGCAGCGCGAGCCGCGGCTTGTAGCCCTCCGTGGGCTCAGGGCTCAGGTACATCTCCCCCGCGAAGAGGAGGAGCTCGACGTCCTCGGGATGCGCCTCCAGACCCTTTTGCACCGTCGCCTCGGCGGCGTCCCGGTCGCCGACCCCCAGGTCGTGCTCGGCCCGCGCCCTCCACTCCGCCGCCGACGTGCAGCCCAGGAGCGAGGCAGCGATCACCAGCAGGGTCACATGGCGCAGGGTCATCGCAGATACGATACCCCCGCGGTGCGCGTCCTCCTCCTCCTGCTGGTGTCGGTCCTGCTCTGTCCGCCGGCGTTCGCCGCTGCCGGGCCGGCCCTTCCCGAGGTGCGGCTGGAGCCGGGGGACAAGCTCCTGCAGGTGGCGATCCGGCCCGCGTCAGGCACGCACCTCGCCGAGGACCTGCCCCTCATCGTGCGCCTCGAGGATGGGTACTTCGACTTCCAGATCGCCGTGCAGGCTGTTCCGGCCCACGGCCCCGCGCGGGTGCTCGTGCCGCTGTTTCGCGACAAGCGGGTGGTGGCCTGGACCCTGAAGGTGGAGGGAGCCGCCTGCGCCGACGACGGCACGACGTGCGTGCCCTTTCACGTCGAGCAGGTCATCGAGCGGGGGGTCCAGCCGCTGCGCAGCCGCCATGCCGCACAGCCCGGCAGGCTCACGCGGCCGCCGCCTGCCGCCCCCGTGGGTCGCGTGCACCGCGAGGCGCAGACCGAGGGACCTCGGCCCGTCCTGTACGACTTCTTCGCGACGTGGTGCCCGCCCTGCGACCGGCTGCGGGAGGAGTTCCTCGAGCACCCGGACTGGGCCGAGGTCGTGGCCGCTTACCAGGTGGTGTCGCTCGACGCGGACGATCCGGCGTCCTTCGCGACCAAGGACCGGTTCCGGGTGGGCGGATACCCGACCCTGATCCTGACGAGCGCCGAGGGCCTGATCCTCGAGCGGATCACGGGCTTCCCGGGGGCCGAGGAGGTCGCGCGACGCCTCGCCGTGGCCACCACCGAGGACGCGGCCGAGGGATGCCCCCGGGCCCTGGGCGCCATGCGCCGGGCCGCTGCGCGCGCCTAACCCGAGGGCGCCTGGAGCGCGCTC
>CALAGR010000236.1 GCA_937891735.1 uncultured Pseudomonadota bacterium
CTCGGTGCGACGGATCGAGGGGGGCGGGCGGATCGTCGCGTTTGCCTTCGACCCTGCCGAGGCTGTCGTGAAGGCCCGCCAGGGCAACCCGGAGTGGGCGAACACGAGCCGCGACGGGTTCCGTCGGTTCCGCAGCAACGACCTCTTCTTCGGCGGCGCCGACCGGCCACCCGGCGCGGGGATCGAGCGGGATCCGGACTACGTGCTGTGGGCGCTGGCCGCGGCGCCCCAAGCCGACGAGCTGCTGCGGCTGCTCCGAGAGCTCATCATCGACGAGGACGCCGCGCTGCCCCTTCCCCGGATCGACTACCTGCCTGACGGCCGGCGCGTGGTCGTGCTCATGACGGGGGATGATCACGGCAGCGGGGGCACGGCGGGTCGTTTCGCCCGCTTCCTGCAGCTCAGCGCACCGGGATGCAGCGTCGCGCGTTGGGAGTGCGTGCGCGGCAGCTCGTACGTCGACCCGTCCGTGCGGCTGGACCCGGGCGAGGCGGCGCGGTGGACGGAGGAGGGGTTTGAGATCGGCCTGCACACGGCGTTCGATGACCCGGTGGATGGCGCTGCATACTCCGCCCTCGCCACGATCCAGCGCGCCGCTCTGGCGGTGAGCCTGCCCGGACTCGCGGAGCCGGTGTCCCGGCGCAATCATGGAGCCGCGATGTCTGGTTGGGCGATCCAGCCCAAGGTGCACAGCCGCGGGAGCATCCGGCTGGACGTCAACGGCTACTTCTGGCCCCCGTCCTGGGTCGCGGGTCGCCCCGGGTACGCCGGCGGAACGATCTTGCCGATGCGGTTCGCGGACACCGACGGCAGCACGATCGACTCCTTCGGGCTGCCCACGGTGTGGACCGACGAGAGCGGGCAGGCGTACCCCGAGGACGCCATCGCGATGCTGGACCCGGCGCTGGAGGCCGACGGCTGGCCGGGGGTCTTCACCACCAACCTCCACACGGACGTCGCGGAGTCGCAGCCCGCCGACGCGGTCATCCAGGCCGCGCGCGAGCGCTCGGTGGCCGTGGTCTCCGCCCGGCAGCTGGTGTCCTGGTGGGAGGCCCGCGAGGCGCTGGAGTTCACGGACGTGACCTGGGACGGCGCGCGGTTGACGTTCGAGGTCCAGTCCCACCACGCGTCCGGCGCGCAACTCGTGCTGCCGGAGACACGTGCGGGCATGGCCCTGACTCTCCGTCATGGCGGTGAACGCGTGCAGCCTGATGTTCGGATCGAGCGAGGCCACGCGGTGGCCCGCGCCCCTGCGATGCCGGGGAAGTGGACGGCGATCTGGAGTGGCGCCGCGGCCCGATCTACGACCGATGGGCCCTGCGCTGCATGGACCGGCCTGCCCACGACCCTGCTCGAGCTGACGGACCTGCGCCGAGGCGCCGACGGCGAGATCTTCGCGGAGGCCGGCGCCCTCGGTCATCCCGGGGCGAACCAGGGGCTCGCCGGGGCAGCCTGGGGCAGGGGCGGGGCCTCTCGTCCCGCCGAGGGGGCGTGGATCCTCGATCACGCATGGCTCGCTCAACCCAGCCCGGTGGCGGCGCCGGCCAGGCTCCGGGCACGGGTGCGGTTCGCGGGAGGTCCGTTTCAGTCCATCGGCTTCGCCGAGCGAATGGGCTACGAGCCGGTAGCGATCGTGAGCACCGGCGAGGACGGCGTGCCCCGCGCCACGACCTGGTCCGGGTCCGGCGCGGCGCACACCGATCCCGTGCCGGTGCCACTCGGGCAGGAGGCCCTCATCGAGATCGACTGGCAGCAGGATCGCGTGATCTACTCGATCGACGGGATCATCGCCGCAACGCACCCGGTCAGCCCCGCCGGCCCCCTCTTCGCCATCGCCAGTGACTATCAGCTCGGGGCGGGCCTTCTGCGTCTCGTGACGCTGAACGTCGAGCCGACCCCGGAGGCAGCGGCGGGTCACGTCCTCTCCGGACCGCTCCTGCGCACCGATCGGCTCGAATGGAGCGCGGCGGCAGGGAGCACGGTCGAGGTGGAGGTCGAGTCCGCGGATCAGCCAGGCCGCTGGCAGGCGCTGTCCCGTCCCGGCCCCATCGACATCTCTGCGCCCTTCATGCGCCTTCGGGCAGCGATCACCGGCCCCGGTCCCGTGACCTTCAGCGGCCGGTGCGCGCCGTGAATCGCGCGCGCTCCGCCCTGCTCGTCGGGCTCCTGCTGATCCTCGTCGGGCTCTTCGGGGGTGAGCTGTGGCTGCGCGCCACGGTGCACCCGCCGGCGTCGGTCGACTGGCCCTACCTCTGGCCGCCCCTGGAGCGTCACGTGTACGCCGTCGACGCCTCGCTCCCAGGGCTCGAGCCGACCGAGGCGCTGGTCACGACGAACGCCCTGGGCCTGCGGGGCGACGAGCTCGATCTCGCCGATGGCCGCCCGCGGATCCTGACCCTGGGCGGCAGCGTGACCGAGTGTCTGCTGCTGGACGACGGCGACACCTGGCCCCACAAGCTCCAGCAGGAGCTCCTGAAACGAGGGATCGACGCCTGGGTCGGCAACGGGGGCCGCTCGGGCCAGGCCACCGTCGACTACACCCTGCACGTCCTGGAGCTGGTGCCCCGACTGCACCCCGACCTCGTGATCGTGATGCCCGGGGCGAACGATCTGCAGGCCGCGATGGAGGACCGGTACTTCCCCGTGGACCTGGCCGACGCCGGCCAGCGCCAGCGGATGGCCTCGAGCGCCTACCCCCCGGACCGGTCGGAGCGCATCGAGGAACTGCAGATCTCCTATCTGGCGTTCGAGCTGAGGCGCCGCGCGGCGACGCCACGCACCGAGATCGGCGGCTTCTACCGGGCGATGAAGGAGCGCCGGGCGGCGGCCGCGCACCTGGACGAGCTGCCCGACGCCGCGCTGCTCCTGGAGATCTACCGCGCGAACGTGGAGCTGCTGGCGGTGGCGGCGCGGGACACGCCCCTGTTGCTGCTGACGCACCCCCACCTGTGGAAGCCCGACCTCTCGGCGGACGAGGCCGCCGCCACCTGGGGCGGCTACAGCTGCATGAGCTGCCCTGCGCCCGTCTACTACTCGGCCGCGGTCGTTGCCGGTACCCTGGGCGCCCTCAACCAGCAGACGCTGGCGGTCTGCGCCAGGGGCTCCGCCCGCTGCTTCGACCTGGACGCCGCCATCGACCGCAGCCTGGACAACTTCTACGACGGCGCCCACCTCACCGCCGCCGGATCCGCCCGGGTGGCAGCTGCCCTCGCGGACCACATCGCCTCGGAAGGGCTCCTGCGATGAGAGCAGGCCTGCTCCTCGCGCTCCTGGTGCTGACGCTCGGGTGCACGTCTTCAGCGACGCCCCCGGCCGATCCGTCGTCGGAGACGCATCCTGCCGTCGGCACCCCCGCCCCCGCGTCGCTCCCGACGATGGACGGCGCCGCCGTCTTCGGCCGCTGGTACGAGCCGATCGAGGCCAACCTCTTCGTGGCCCCTCGGGCCAGCAAGCTCTACATCGCATGGGCCCTGCCCCGGGACCTGATGCCGCTCGGGGCGGTCGACTCGCCTGAGGAGGTGGAGCCCTTCCTGGTGAACTCCGCCTGGGCGCTGTGCCGTCGCTTCGACGCCCGGGCCACCGAGCAGCAGACCGACTGCCTCGTGCACCTGCTGCGCCTGCAGAGCAACGACGAGTACACGAAGTCCGCCGCGGGCGGCTTCTCCACGGTCGGCAAGATCGAGACGAGCCGGGCCTCGGCCATGGCCGCGGAGACGGAGTCGGTGGTGGCCGAGCCCCGCTCGGCGGTGCGCGCCCGCTTCGCCCGGATCGACCTTCAGCTCGCGGGCTTTGATCCCGAACAGGCCCGGGCGGCGGCCGCGGCCCAGGCTCCGGCGGGCGTGATCCGCGGGGGGAGCTGAGCCCCCGTGGACGTGCTGCAGCCCGAGGTCGCCGGCCTCGGCTTGAACTCCTGGGTCTTCGGGCTGCTGGGGCTGCTGGCGGTCCTGGCGGGGCGCGCGCTGCCTCGGGTCGGCCGCCGCGCGGCGCTGCTCCTGCTGGACGGCCTCTTCGTCGCGTTCTTCATCCACCGCTGGCTCGAGCTCGCGGTGCTCGCGGGCTTCGTGCTGGTGACCTGGGGGATCGGGCGGTGGCGGGCCACGGATCCGGCGCGCCTCCCGAAGGCGGCGATGGCCGCGGTGATGGTGGGGCTGTGGACGTTCCTGTTCCTCGTCCGGGATCCGGAGCTGCTGGGCGCGGCCAACCCGTTCCACCACGCACCGGTCCGGATCATCGGCATCAGCTACCTCGTGTTCCGCAGCATCTCCTGGATCAACGAGGCGGACCTGGTGGCCGAACGCGGGCTGCTGACCTACGTGCACTACCTGCTGTTCTTCCCCACGCTGCTCAGCGGGCCGATCGAGCGCTGGCGCCGGTTCTCGGAGATGGACCAGGAGCCCGCGCCGGTCCTCGCCGAGGCGCTGCTCCCGGGCCTGCACCGCATCACCACCGGCCTGCTCATGAAGTTCGTGCTCGCCGACAACCTGTGGCCGCTGTGCCTGGCGGGGCTGGAGCCGGACGCGCCGACCAGCGTGCTGTGGGCCGGCGTGCTGCTGCAGTACCCGCTGCTGTTCCTGGACTTCGCGGGGTACTGCCATGTCGCCATCGGGCTGGCGACGCTCGTCGGCTTCCCGGTGGTCGAGAACTTCAACCACCCGTTCCGCTCCAGGAACGTGGCGGAGTTCTGGGAGCGCTGGCACATCTCCCTGTCCACGATGGTGCGCGACTACGTCTTCACGCCGTTCGCGAAGATCGTGCTGCTGCGCTCGCCCAAGGCGTGGCAGTTCGTGGGCCTGACCGCGGTCTACTTCGGATCCACGGTGCTCATCGGCGTCTGGCACGACACCACGCTCGGCTTCGCGACCTTCGGGGTGCTGCACGGAGCGGCCCTCGTGGCGCTGCAGATCAAGCGCAAGAACCGCAAGCGCCTGGCCGCGGTGTGGCCGCTGAAGCGGGGCAATGACGCGCTGGCGATCGTCGGCACCTACGTCTTCCTGTCGCTGACCATGATCCCCTGGATCGTGCCGGTGGAGCGGTGGGGCTCCGTGTGCGCGCGGCTGCTGGGAGGTGGCCCGTGAAGCTGGACCGCAAGACGGCGGGCTCGGTGCTGCTGCTGGTGCTCAAGGTGGTGGTGTTCGTGCTGCTCGCCAACCCCGAGACCACCGCGTTCATCTACCAGAACTTCTGATGAGCGAGCCCACCCCCCGGATCGCCCTGCTCCCGGCCGCGCTGCTCGCGCTGGCGGCCCTGGCGGTCGTGGACGCGGGCGTGCTGCTCGTCGTGGCGACGCCGTCCCGGCTGGCCGAGCCGACCCCGTTGGACGACGGACCCACCCTCGTGGCGCGACTGAGCTCCCTGCGCCGTCACCCGGGCTCCACGGTGGCGCTCCTGGGGGACTCGGTGATCTACGGGCGCGCGCTGGAGGAGCACGGGGCAGGGGACTGGCGGTCCGACAACCTGGCTCCGGCGCTCCAGCGGGCGCTGGGCGGGGACACCCTCGCCGTGAACCTGGGGATGAACGGCGCGCTGCCCGTCGATCAGGCGCGGCTGCTGCCCCTGGTGCTGGCCGCGAAGCCGGATCTCGTCGTGCTGGACGTGTCCCTGCGGTCGTTCTCGGCGGACTTCCGGCCGGTCGAGGAGGCGGCCAGCCGCCCATGGCTCGGCGAGATCCTCCCCACCGCGACGTTCGCGGAGCGCCTGGACGGCCAACCATGGGGCGAGCGGCTGACCCGGATCCTGCGCGCCAGCGCAGCCCGGGTGTGGGCCTTGTATCGGCATCGCGCCTGGATGCAGGCCCGCTTCCTGGCCGGAGCTCCCCGGGACGCAGTGACCCGGCTGCGCGACGCCGCCATCGCCCGCACCAGCGCTACGCCCGCATCCTCCGAGGACGCCGCGCTGGACGCGGAGCTGGCCTTGATGTTGCGCACCAAGGCCCGGTACGCCACGGTCGATCTGGTCGGACACCCCCAGGTCGAGGCGCTGAGGCAGATCCTTGCTGCGCTCCGGGAGGCCGGGCAGCCGGCGGTCCTCTTCTACGCCACGGAGAACCCGTCCCTGTTGCCCTCGCTCGTCGATCCGGCCGAGCACGCCGCGGACCTGGCAGCGCTGGAGGCGCTGATCTCCAAGGGGCTGGGTTCCAGGCAGGTCTGGCTGGGACCACAGGACGCGGCGGATCCCTCGACCTGGCTCGACCACGTGCACCGCACGGAGCCAG
>CALAGR010000237.1 GCA_937891735.1 uncultured Pseudomonadota bacterium
CGTCGTCGCTGGTGGTGGTGTCGTCGTCGTCGGCGGCGTCGTCGTCGTCGTCGCCGGATCCTCCCATCGGCTCGCAGCCGGGGGCCGTCAAGAGGAGCGCGGCGGAGAGGAGCAGGAGGAGCATGAAGGGCTGGGATGGGTCGAAGGGCCGGTTGGACATCAGGTGTCTCCTGGTTTGGGGTGGTGTCGTCGTGGCTCTTTGTCTCGCCGGAGGATTTCGGCACGGAGGGGGTGCGGTTTCTTCGCTCCCTGCGCCCGAGATAGAGTGGATCCGTGTCCTCGACCCCCTCCCGCCCCGGACCCGGCAGCGAGCTGCGGATCGCCGGCCGCCTCAGGGACGCCCGCGAGGCGGCGCGCACGACCTCCCCCAGCCTCGCGGCGGATCTGGAGCGCCTCTTTGAAGCGCACCAGGGCCGTGTCCGCGCGCTGTGCCTCAAGATGGTCCGGGATCCCGAGCGCGCCGATGAGCTGGTCCAGGAGACCCTGCTCGTCGCCTTCTCGAAGCTGGGCGAGTTCGACGGGCAGGCCCGGTTCGGAACCTGGATCTACGGCATCGGGCGAAACCTCTGCCTGAACGCGATCCGCAAGCGGGGCGAGCTGCTCAGCGAGGACGGCGTGGTCGACTGCGAGGACGGCTCGACCGACGCCCTGGCGGCGCTGGAGGCCGGCGAACGGGCCGAGCTGGTCCGCCTCGCCGCCGCCGCGGTCCTCGATCCCGGCGAGCAGGAGGCGGTTCACCTCCGCTACGTGATGGGCATGCCCCTGGAGCGGATCACGGAGCTGCTCGAGCTCGAGGGGACGGGCGCGAGGGGCCTGCTCCAGCGCTGTCGTCGCAAGCTGGGGAGGGAGCTGCGCTCCCAGCTGGAGGGCCTGGGCCACGGCAGCTCCTTTCTCCGCCCTCCGTCGGACTGAGCCGCGGTGAGTGGGCACCCCTGCCTCGACGATCTCCTCCAGGACCCCCGGGAGCCAGCGGTCCGCGCCCACCTCGATCGGTGCGCGGCGTGCCGGGTCGAGCTCAAGCTGTACCGGGAGTACCTGGCCGGGCCGGCGGTGGCCACCAGGACCCACCCGGGGGCGGGGCCGACGGGCTCCGACGGGCTGGGGACGGTGACCGACGGGATCCCGCCAGACCCTGACTTCGGGCAGCGCTTCACGATCACCGCTCGCCTGGGTCGGGGCGGCATGGGGGAGGTCCATCGACTGCACGACGCCCGCCTCCAGCGGGTCCTGGCGATGAAGGTCCTGCGTCCCGACCGCCCGCCGAACCCCGACGCGGTCAGTCGCCTGGCCGCAGAGGCCCAGATCACGGCCCAGCTGCAGCACCCGAGCATCGTGCCGGTGCACGAGCTGGGACGGACGGGGGACGGGCGCCTGTTCTTCACGATGCAGGAGGTCGAGGGGCGAACCCTCACCTCGGTCATCCAGGAGGTGCACGATGGGCCGCCGCGGGGTGACGAGCGGTGGAGCTGGACCCTCCGACGGCTGATCGACGCCTTCGTCCGGGTCTGCCAGGCGGTCGCCTACGCTCACAGCCGCGGGGTCCTCCACCGCGACCTGAAGCCCGACAACGTGATGCTCGGCGCCTTCGGCGAGGTGCTGGTGATGGACTGGGGCCTGGCGAAGGTCGTCGGACGCCGCGATCTGGCCCTGGAGTCCGGGTCCTTCGGTCGCGTCGACACGGTCCGCACGAGCGATGGCTCCCGATCCACGCGGATCGGCGTGGTCGCGGGCACGCCCGCTTACATGTCGCCCGAGCAGGCTCGCGGCCACCTGACGGCGCTGGACGAGCGGAGCGACGTGTACGCCCTCGGCGCCATCTTCTTCGAGCTGCTCGATGGACATCCTCCCTACCGGGGGGCGTCCGCGGCCGAGCTCGTGGCGCAGGTCCTCGCGGGCCCGCCGAGCCCGCTGCGACCCCGAGAGGGGAGGGGGGTGCCGTTGCCCGAGGAGCTGGTCGCCATCTGCGACAGGGCGATGGCTCGGGATCCGCAGGACCGCTACCCCGACGCCTCTGCCCTCGCGCAGGACGTGTTGGCCTGGCTCGAGGGCTCCAAGCGGCGGGCTCGGGCGGCGGAGCATCACGCCGCCGCACTGGCCGCTCGGGACCGACTCCAGGAGGGGCTCGAGCAGCGGAAGGCCCTGCGCGCCCGGGTCGCCCACCTGGAGCGGGAGCTGCCAGCCTGGGCGGATCTGGGCCAGAAGGCCGAGCTGATCGACGGCCGGACCCGCCTGCTGGAGCTCGAGGACGAGCTCGAGGAGCGCTTCGTCGATGCGGTGACCGAGGCCGAACGAGGGCTCACCCACGACGCCGACTCCCGGGACTGTCACCGCCTGCTGACGGAGCTGTTCTGGGGGCGGCTCGAAGAGGCGGAGGAGCGGGGCGACAGGGCCCAGGTGCGGCTGTACGCGCGCCGGGTCACGGCTCACGACGACGGGCGCTTCGCGGTGCGTCTCCGGGGGACGGGACGGATCTCCTTGTCGACGGACCCGCCCGGGGCCGAGGTCTTCGCCCAGCGATTCGACCGGAGGCAGCTGATCTGGCGCGGGGGCGAGCCTCGGCGGCTGGGCCGGACGCCCCTCGAAGGGGTGCCGCTGGAGATGGGGTCGTGGTTGCTCACCCTGCGCGCGCCCGGGCGACGCGACACCTCCTACCCGGTCCTGATCCAGCGGGGGCATCACTGGGACGCGGGGGGCACGCCGGTGCCTCTGCTCACGTCGGCCCAGATCGGGGACGGGGCGGTGTACGTGCCCCCGGGGCCGTTCCTGTGCGGGGGGGATCCTGAGGCGAACCGGTCGCTCCCCAGGGAGGAGCGCTGGGTCGACGGCTTCCTCGTCGCTCGCGTCCCCGTCACGATGGCGGAGTACGCGGGGTTCCTCAACGCGCTGCAGGCCATCGATCCCGAGGAGGCCTGGTCCCGCTCTCCGCGGCAGAACAGCCACGTCGGTGAGGAGGGCGGGCGGTACTGGTCACGCCCGGGACCCGGCGAGGAGTGGGCGGTGCCCGCGGTCGACGGCGACGGGGACCCCTGGGATCCGCGGTGGCCGGCGGTCTGCGTGAGCTTCGAGGACGCCTCCGCCTACGTGAGCTGGCGCGCCGCGGGCGACCGGCTGCCCTGGCGGCTCCCCTCCGAGGCGGAGTGGGAGAAGGCGGCGCGAGGCGTGGACGGGCGCTGGTATCCCTGGGGAGACCGATTCGATCCCGCCCTCTGCAAGATGGTGGCGAGCAGCGCGGGGCCGCCCTCCCTGGCCCCGGTGGGGAGCTTCCCCGCCGATCAGTCGGTCTATGGAGCGCTCGACATGGCCGGCAACGCGGAGGAGTGGTGCGTGGACACGCTCGACCAGAGCGCACGCCAGGTCCTCAGGGGTGGCTCCTGGGGGACCCACGCCCGGGGCTGTCGGCTGGCCGCCCGGTCCGGGCAGATGCGGGACGTGGTCAACTCCGGCTACTCGTTTCGGATGTTCCGGGGGATGCCGAGAGGGGACATCTGAACAAAATTCGGCGCGCCCCCGTGATCTTCGTCGTCGCGGCGACAAGGAGGAGGGTGCAAGGGAGCGCCAATACCGGCTCGTCCCTCTGTCGCTGGAGTTGTTCATGAGCCACCGCCGCCTTCCCTCCCTCGCCGTTTGCTCCACCCTCGGGGTGATCGCCCTGCTCTGCGGATGTCCCCCCGCCGGGGGGGGCGCCGAGGACTGCTCGATCACCATCCCCGCCAACGCCCAGGTCGTCGATGACATCGTCACCGCGGACGCCAGCGGCGGGATCTACTGGGTCTGTGACGGCGGCAACCTCACCATCAACAACGGGGAGGTCGAGGTCTTCGCCGAGTCCGGGGCCGCGGTCACGACCAACGGGGGTACGGTCGATCTGTGGGCCCGCGCGGGAGCCAACGTGACCGCCAACGCCGGGGACGGCGAGTACAACATCGAGGCCGGCGCCAACTTCACTGGCTACGGCGCGGGCATCACGGAGGTCGCCTGCTCGTCCCTCACGTTCGATCTGACGGACGCGCCGGAGCCCGGCTGCGACTGACCGGGTGTTTGCCCATTCGCCGTAGGCTTCGAGGAGCAGCGCCGACCAGGTGAACCTTTGGGTCGAGGATCGAGCTCGACTTCGACCCTGGCCTCGACGTGGACCCCAAATGCCCGAGTCAGCCGACCACTCGCCCTGGGGAGCGCGGGACCTCGCCGGCGGCATCCGGGACTGTTCGGGACTGTTGCGCGGAGCTGCTCGCGGCCCGTGCGCGGCAGCTTCCTTCGGGCCTGCGCTCACCCGCCACGGCCTGAGCGACGCGCCGCCCACTCGGATCCACCTGACGGTTCATCCCGCTGGGGCTCGCGGCGGGTGAGCGTCCCGCAGGGAGTCGAGCTTCACTGCCCGGAGCTCGCGGCGGCCGATGTCGGCTGGTACGGGAGCGTTCCGGTCACCTCACCCGCGCCGACGCTCAATGACTGTGCGGCCGCCTCTGTGCACCAGGGCCTTACTCGCGGGCTGTTCGCCGCGGCGGGGCGTCGGCGGCCGATCTGGTCGATGCCGACCGGCTGGACGGCGGCTCCTTGTGGACCGATTCTGTGCCCGGGTGTTCGCGGAGGTGGGTGCTCCTTCGGGTCGTCGGAGGAACTCCGTCCCCGTCTGCAGGCTGCGGGGCGCCTCAGATCTGCTTTCTTCGCTCATGGAGGTGGACAAGGCTCGAGCTGTGTTCTTCCGCGGGGCTGCCCGCGGCCCCCGGCTGATAGGATCAACAGCGTGGCGATTCCCCCCGAAGATCTCGAGTCTCTGAAAGCTCGGCTCCGCGCGATCGACCCCGACCTCGTCGATGCTGCAGCGGAGGTCGAGCCTGCGCTGCTGGCGTACTCGCTCTCGATGTCGCCGCTGGAGCGCCTCGAGGCTGCGACCCGAAGCGCCCACGGACTCGCGCGGTTCCGCCATGACCCATCCAAGGCAGGTTGACCTCGTCGCTCTCCTCCGAGCGCTGGTCGCTGAGGGGATCGAGTTCATCGTCGTCGGCGGGGGGCCGCGGTGCTCCACGGGGCGCCGGTCACGACGTTCGATCTCGACATCGTGCCCCGGCGCGAGCCAGCGAACGCCACGGCGCTGATCGGGCTTCTGGCCCAGCACGATGTGTTCATCATCGAACCGATGAATCGGAAGCTGCTCCCCCGAGAGAGCGACTTCCTCGGCCAGGGACGGCTCGGCCTCTCGACGCGGCTGGGGCCGCTGGACGTGCTCTGCAGGCTCCACGATGGCAGGGGTTACGAGGACCTCCTGGAGCACTCGACGACAGTGAGTGACGGCGAACTGACGGTGCGTG
>CALAGR010000238.1 GCA_937891735.1 uncultured Pseudomonadota bacterium
GATCACGTCGGCCTCGATCACGTCGGCCTCGATCACGTCGGCCTCGATCACGTCGTCGTTGACGGGATCGTTGGCGGCCTTGCGCTGCTGGGCCTCGTGCTGCTCTGCGGCGATGCGCTCGACCTCCGCTTCGTACTCCGCCTTGCGCTCGTCGAGCACCGTCAGCTTCTCGAAGGGCCCCACCAGGTCTTCGTGCTCGATGATCCCCGCCTTCATCAGCTCGAAGCACTCCTCGCCGAGCCGCTGGAGGAAGTGCTCGCGGTCCTTCTCGAGCTGGAACAGGTCGATGCGCGTCTTGCCCAGGCGCGACGCCCGCGCGATCTCGTCGCGGCTCTTGTCGAAGATCTCGCGGAGCGTGCCGAAGAGGCCCGCGGCCCCCTCCATGATCCCCTCGACCTCCTTCTGGAAGCTGGGGCCCTGCTCGTCGCCGGTGCTGTCGCTCATCGTCGCTCCCGCTGGTCCCCGCTGCAGAAGGCGCAACACGGACCGGGCAACCTTGGTGGCGTCGGATCCCCTTGTCAAGCAGCGGTTCGGTCCCCCGGGCACAGGCGCGCCCACCCCCGGGGCCGCGGGACGGCTGGTCTATGCTCCCCGCGATGTTCAGCGCCGAGACCCTGTCCGAAGAGGCCGCGAGGCACGAGGTGCTGCTCCGGCTGTGCTGCCCGATGTGTGGGGGCATGATCGTGCCGGCGATCCCGCGCCCGGGCGTGCCCCAGAGCGGGGATCCGCCGGCCACCTGCCTGGACTGCGAGGCCGTCTACCCCTGGGTGCGGGGGATCCTGGACCTGACCCGCAAGGACGGGCCTCCCGCTCCTCGTCCCAACCAGTATCCCTTCGGCGGAGGTGTGCTCGACTTCCACGGCTTCTTCGCGGCCAGCTTGAAGACCCGCGCCTATGACGACCACGACCTGGACGACGAGCTGTTCACCCTGCTGGGCTGGATGGACATCCACCCCGGGGCGCCGGTGGTCCAGATCGGAGTGGGGCTGGGGGAGGCCACGCAGATCCTCGCCAGCGCCTGCCCCGAGAGCCCCTGGCTCGGCCTCGACGACGACATGGCCTCCCTGCGCAGCGCGCGCGTGGCCCTCACCCGGGCCGGTTGCAGCAACGTGGTGCTGGTGTGCTGCGATCTGGAGCGCGTGCCCCTGAAGTCGGGGACGTTCGGCTCCGTCCTTCACTTCGGGGTCCTGCACACCCTGAGCGACGCGGCCGACCACCTGCGCCGCCTCGCGGGGATCCTGCCCGTGGGGGGATGCCTCGCGGGGGTGACCCTGGCGCGGTCGAACCTGCCCCACCTGGCGGCGCAGCAGGACGTGCTGGGGGCCAAGGGGGGGATCCGCTGGGTCGGGATGGAGCACCTCGCCAGGCGCCTGATGGGCCGCGGGTGGTCGTCCCTGCGTCACGAGCAGCTGTCCAACTGGATGGCCCGGTTCGTGGCCGTGCGGGCTCCGCTCCCCAGCTGAAGCGCCCTTTGTTCGCAAATGCACAAATCGCGTATTGACGACTTGTGCAAGCGCACATACAGTCCTTCCAGACAGCGCGGGAACGGCTTGGCGGCTTCCCGCCCGCGCCGGAGATGGACATGACCAAGAGCAACGACAAGACCCAGACTGCCCAGGACGCCACCGGCGCCCGCAACCCCTTCGGCATGGACCCCGCGGCGATCCTGGAGGGCCAGCGCAACGCGGCCCTGACCGGCATCGATGGCCTGCTGAGCCTGCAGACCGAGATGCACAAGGCGTTCGAGACGGGCCTGGGCCGGATCCGCGCCGAGACCGAGAACTGGGCCCGGCTGAGCAACGAGTGCGCCGCCGAGAACCTGTCCAGCAGCTTCGCCCTCGCCAACAAGGCGCTGAGCACTTGGAAGGACGAAGTCGGCCGGTTCGGCCGCCCGAGCGCCTGATCCCCGAATCGCGGACCCCGAGCCCCCTCGGGGTCCGCCGCGGAGCGTGCATGTTTGTCACAGACTGGCTCGCCAGGCGGGCCTCGTATCACCCCGACCGCGTCGCGCTGGTCGATCTGGACCGGGACCAGGCCCTGACCTGGGCGGCGCTGGATGCCCGCTCGGACGGCGCCGCGCAGGCCCTGGCGGAGCACGGCGTGGGCCCGGGGGACCGGGTGGCGGTGCTCGCGTGCAACCGGCTCGAGCAGATCGAGCTCTTCTTCGCCTGCGCCCGCCTGGGCGCCATCCTGGTGCCCCTGAACTGGCGCCTGGCGGTGGCCGAGCTGGGCCCGATCCTCCGGGACGCCGCCCCCGCGGTGCTGCTGTTCGAGGAGGAGCGCGCCGACGCGGTGCAGTCCCTCGCGGTGGCGGTGCCTGGGATCCCGGCGCTGCCGCTGACGTCCTGGCTGACCGGTGCGCCGCGGCGCCTCGCGGTCCGCGCCGAGCTCACCGCCGACACGCCGGCGATGCTGCTGTACACGTCCGGCTCCACGGGCACGCCGAAGGGGGCCGTGATCACCCACGGAAACCTGCTGTGGAACATCGTGAACACCTGCGCCGGCTGGGACCTGCAGGCTGACGACGTGACCCTCGCACACACCCCGCTGTTTCACACCGGCGGGTGGAACGTGCTGACCCTGCCGCTGCTGCACCAGGGGGGCACGGTCCTGCTGACCCGCGGCTTCGACGCCGTCGCCACGCTGCAGGCCATCGAACAGCGAGGCGTGAGCGTGCTCTTCGCGGTGCCCACGATGCTCACGGATCTGTTGGCGGCGCTGCGCGACCGGGCGACCGACCTCGGCTCGCTCCGGTGGGTCGTGTCCGGCGGCGCGCCCTGCCCCCTGCCCCTCATTCAGGCGTGGTGCGCGCTCGGCGTGCCCCTCAAGCAGGGCTACGGGCTGACGGAGGTGGGGCCGAACTGCTTCGTGTTCCCCGACGGACAGGAGGTCGCGCGGGCGGGCACGGTGGGCCTGCCCATGCCCCACCTGGGCATGCGCCTGGTGGACGAAGCGGGGCAGATGGTCCCCCCGGACACCGTGGGAGAGCTGCAGCTGCGGGGCCCCACCGTGTGTGCCGGCTACTGGAACAACCCCCAGGCCTCCGCCGCGGCGCTCTCTGACGACGGCTGGTTCAGCACCGGCGACCTGATGCGCGCGGATCCACAGGGCTGGCATCAGGTGGTGGGGCGGCGCAAGGAGATGTTCATCAGCGGGGGCGAGAACGTGTACCCCGGCGAGATCGAGCGGGTGCTGTACTCCATCCCCGACGTCATCGAGGCGGCCGTGGTGCCCGCTGCCCACCCCCGCTGGGGCGAGGTCGGTCACGCCTTCGTGGCCCTGCGGACCGCGGGGGCAGACCCCAACCAGATCACGGCGGCTTGCCGCGCCGCCCTCGCGGGGTACAAGGTGCC
Source organism: uncultured Pseudomonadota bacterium (assembly GCA_937891735.1). GTDB lineage: Bacteria > Myxococcota_A > UBA796 > UBA9615 > UBA9615 > JAGSHC01. The sequence goes on from CALAGR010000238.1 coordinate 3,354, forward strand.
CCGCCACGTCACGGTCCTGTCGGAGCTGCCCAAGGGGCCCACCGGCAAGATCGCGCGCCAGGTCCTGACCGAGCGCGCCGCCCGGGGAGGAGAGCTGTGAGCGAGCCTGTCGACCCGATGGCCCAGCTGCTGTCGCTGTGGGGTGAGTCCGCCACGTCCTGGATCCAGGGTGCCCAGGCGTCCTGGCAGCAGGTCGCCACTTCCTTCGGCCTGCCGTCGATGGGCGCGCAGGATCCCGCGCACCTGCAGGGGCTGTGGTCGAGCCTGTGGGGCGAGTACCAGGCCGATCTGGGGGGCCTGCCGGCGGACGCGTTCACCGTGGACTTCGCGCCCCTCGCGGCGGCCTTCGGCGCCTCCATGACCGGCACGGCGGACCCACGCCAGCAGCGCATGGTGCGGGACTGGACCGACGCGATGGCGGTCAAGGCGCGCCTGGGTCCCGAGTATTACGCCGACCCGACCCAGACCCCCGTGCGCCCCACGCCGCGCGCCCTCGTGCATCAGCGCAACAACGTCTCGCTGCACCGCTACCAGTCCGACGGCCCGCGCACCGGGGAGCCGGTCCTGATCGTGTACTCGGTCATCAACCGCAGCTACATCCTGGATCTGTGTGAAGGCACCTCGTTCGTGCAGCACCTGTTGGATGCGGGGCTCGATGTCTTCATGGTGGAGTGGGGCGAGACCGTCACGGGGGACCGGCAGACCACGCTGGATTGGACCGTGAGTGACGCGCTGGATTCCTGCGTGAGCGTGATCGAGGAGCTCACGGGGAGCTCCCAGGTGGCCCTGTTCGGACACTGCATCGGAGGCACCTTCGCGGCGATGTACGCAGCGCTGCACCCCGAGCGGGTCGCCCGCTTCCTCGCCTTGACGGCTCCCTTTCGGTCGAGTGACGGCGGGGTCGTGGCGTTTTGCGCGAACCCCGCGTCCTTCCCCGTGGACCAGGTGCTCGACGAGCACGGGCACATGCCCGCCAAGCTCATCCGCTACACCTTCATGGCCCTGAAGCCCTACTACGAGCTCATGAAGTGGCGCATGTTCGTGCAGACCCTGGGGGACGAGCACGCCATGGCGCGGTTCCGCGTCATCGACCGGTGGGCCAACGACAATGTGGACATCCCCGCCGAGGTGTTCCGGCCGTTCGTGAGCGAGGTGCTGCAGAGCGAGCGGCTGCTCGACGGCGAGGCGACCCTGGGGGACGCGCGGATCGATCTCGGGGCGATCACCTGCCCGCTTCTGAACGTGGCCGCCAAGGACGACTGGATCGTGAACCCCGATGGCGCCTTCGCGCTCCGACGGGCCGTCCCCGAGGGCGCCTACCGCGAGCTGCTGCTGGAGGGAGGGCACCTCAGCCTGATCCTCGACCCCCGGCAGCGTGAGCGTTGGACGGAGCTGAGCGACTTCCTGTTGCACGGGCATGGGGCCTGACATGCGGGTCCTGCTCGGCCTCGCGGTGGTCCTGACGGGCTGCGCTCCCGTGCAGGAGCCCCAGAGGCCGTCCGATCAGGGCCAGGAGCCGCTGCCGGCTGCGCTCTGCGTGGGGGACGGAGACGGGGTGCTGTCCGCGGACGAGGTGCCTGCCGTGGATCTCGCGCTGCAGATCAAGTCGAGCTTCCTCGTTGCTCCCTCCGGCACGGTCCTGCCTGCGGGCTGGAACGACGACGGCTTCGATCTGGGGCTGGACCGGCTGCCCACCCAGGCGGGCAGCGACCTGGTCTTCTCGGGTCCCGAAGCGCTGGAGGGCGCGTGGTTCGCGGATCGCTTCCCCGATGGGGAGTGGCAGGCCGTGCTGGACTTCTCGACGGGCACCCGCGGAGTGTTCGCCCGCCAGGAGGACGCCGTGCTCCTGCTCGGCATCGCGTCGTCCGAGCCCGACGACGTGGCGGTGCGGTACACGCCGCCGGTGCCGCTGTTCGTCCTGCCCATGGCCGACGGCGACAGCTGGGAGGTGGCGGCCGACGCCACGGGCATCGCGGACGGCACCACCTGGCCCGAGGATCTTGGCGCCAACGGGGTCGTGAGCCTCGTGCATCGCTGGTCCTTTTCCGTGGACGGGGGCGGCCTCGCTTCCCTGCCCGGCGCGGACCTGCCGGTCCTTCGGCTGCGCCTGGTGCTGCGCACGGAGGCCTACAACTCCATCGCGGGCCTCTTCGCGGCGGACGCGCAGCGCGTGACCTTCCTGGTGGCAGAGTGCCTGGGCACGGTGGCGCGCATGCGCAGCGGGCCGGACGAGCTCGCCGAGGACTTCGACGTGACCACCGAGCTCCTGCGGTTCGGGCTGGCGCCGGAGCTGATCCCGTGAGGTGGCTCACGCTCACGCTCACGCTCCTGTGCGGCGGCTGCGCGCTGCCGTGGCAGGCTCCGGTGGACTCGGGCTCCACCCGCGCGGACACCGTGAGTGTGGGCGGCGGCTGGATCCAGACGAGGCTCGAGGGCCCCGAGGACGGGCCCGCGGTGGTCCTGATCCACGGCTTCGGCTCCCACCTGGGGGTCTGGGACTCCGTGGTGCCGGCGCTGTCCGAGCACCGGGTGCTGCGGCTGGACCTGCTCGGGTTCGGCGACAGCTCCCGGCGGCCTGGGGACTACTCGCCGGAGGGGCAGGCGAGCGCGGTCCTGGCCGCCATGGACGCCGCGGGCATGGACGAGGCGGCCGTGGTGGCGCACTCGTTGGGCTCCACCGTCGCCCTGGCCCTCGCGCTGCAGGCCCCGGAGCGCGTGAGCCGGCTCGTCCTGCTCGCGCCGTGGGTCTATGAGGAGCAGGTGCCCTGGGCCTATCGCGACGCCCGGGCCCCCGGGGTGGGGGAGCTCGTGGTGGGGCTGTGGCACGCCGAGCACCTCGCCTGGCGCTTCGAATACAGCTTCTACGACCCCAGCTACGTGACCGAGGAACTGCTGGACCGGGCCCGCTCGATGCTGCGTCGGCGGGGCACCCGGGCCGCCGCGCTGGCCACGATCCGCTCCCTGGGCCTCCAGGACCGGCAGGACCGCTACGCGGCCGTGAGTGTGCCCGTGCTGGTCGTCAACGGGCGTGAGGACAAGGTGTCGACGGTGCCCTACGCCGAGCGGCTGGTGGCGCAGCTGCCCCTGGCGCGGCTCGAGGTGCTGCCCTGGTGCGGTCACCTGCCCATGATCGAAGCCCCCGAACAGACCCGCCGACTGGTGGCCTACTGGCTGTCGAAGGGGCGCCCGTGAGCCGCAGACAGACCCTCATCGCAGCGGTGTTGATCCCGCTGGCCGTGCTCGGCGTGAGCCCCCTTTGTCTCGCTCACGCCGAGGAGGACCCGGAGCCCATGCCCCGCTCGGTGGAGCGCCCGGCGCCGATCCCCACCCCCGAGTGGTTCGATCTGGACGGCCATCTGCGCACCCGCTGGGGCCTGCTGATGAACCTGGATCTGGATCGCGGCCTGACTCCGTCCACCGGCCAGCCCATCTTCCCGGTGCCCCTGAACGGCGGCCAGCTGCTGGGCGGGGCCGACGCCCGGGTGCGCCTGGATCTGGGCGTGCACGTGGGGCAGCTGGTGGCCGCGCACGTGCGGATCGACGCGCTGGACGGGCTGGCCCTGGGCTCCACGCCGGAGGGCTTCCCTGCGGATCGCTGGGCGCAGACCCCCTGGGCCGGCCTCGGCCAGGTGGCGCCGAGCACCGGAGTGAACGCGTTCGTGGACTCCATCAAGCTGGAGCACGCCTGGGGCGAGGTGATGACCCCCGTCGGGGTGCTGGTGTTCGGCCGCATGCCGCTGCCTCGCTGGGGCCTGGGCATCGTCACCGGCGCCGACGAAGACCTGGACGATGACTTCGACCACGCCGTGGACCGGCTCGGCTTCGCCACGTCCCTGGGGGATCACATCCTGGGCGGCTCCCTGGACATCAACGCCATCGGGCCCACGACGGCCACCAGCACCGGCGGGACCTCCAACCGTGAGCAGGTGGATCTGGCCCTCGCCGACAACCTGTACACCCTGTCCCTGAGCTTCATGCGGCTGCACGACGACGCGTCCGTGAGTCGCCGCCGGGTCGCAGGAAAGCCCACGTTCGCCTACGGCAGCTACGCCACGTTCCGCTTCCAGCAGGTGGACTTCCCCACCTACTACCTGGGCGGCATCGCCTCGGAGGACGCCACCTTCACCGACGCGGACGCCGTGGCCCGCAAGATGTGGGCCCTGATGATCGATGGCTGGCTGCGCGCTGACGTGGGCCCGCTGCGGCTCGAGGTGGAGCTGGCCTACATGCACGCCCATGTGGGGGATGCGTCCCTCGTGCCGGGGATCTCGGTGCCCACGTTGCGGGGCGACCAGGTAGGCGCGGCCCTGCAGATCGAGGGCGAGGCGGTCACCAACACCCTGTGGCTGGAGCTGGGGGCGGGGCTCGCCACGGGGGATCCTGCGCCGGGCCTGGGCGTGGCTCCCCCGGTAGGACAGGTCACATCCCGAGCGGGGGACCTGGATGGGCCGCAGTTCGACCTGTCCGGGGACAGCCGGATCGACAACTTCCGGTTCCACCCCAACTTCCGCGTCGATCAGATCTTCTGGCGGCGCATCGTGGGCGCGGTGACCGACGCCGTGTATGTGCGGCCGGCCCTGACCTGGCGCCCCGCCAAGACGCTCGAGGTGGCCCTGTCGGGAACCGTGTCCTTCGCGATGCAGCGCAGCTCCACCCCCGGGGATCACCCGCTGTACGGCGGGGAGCTGGATCTGGGGCTGAACTGGTCGCCCGCGCCGGGCTTCGTGGCCCGGGTGGAGGGCGCCGTGTTCGTGCCCGGGCCGGGGCTGAACAACGTGGCCGATGGCCTGGGAGCGAAGCCCGCGGGGCTCGCCCGCACGGTCCTCGCGGTGGTGTTCTGATGCGGTGGATCTGCGGGATCGTCCTGTTGCTGGCGGGCTGCGCGGGGCCGGTCAACCCTGGGGGCGCGGGTGCAACGGTGCCGTCGGCGCCGGACTGCGTGGCGCAGATCGACGGCGCGCTCTCGGTGGAGGAACTGGCGCTCGCCCCCGGGATCGCCGCAACATACGTACGTAACGCGAACGGTACGCCTACATCCTTCGATCCGGATCCGGTCCTGGACGACGACGGGATCCGGGTGTGGGACCTGAGCGAAGGCCCGGACGACGTGCGAGCGACCCTGGCCCTGCAGGAGGCGTCTGGCTGGCCGGCCACGGTCGCTCCGTCGGCGCAGTACACGATCCCCGCGGCGCTCGAGTACCCCGATCTGTTGACGCTGCTCGACGTGGTGGACGGCGCAGGGGCGCGGGAGCTGCGCGCGGTGGGGCTGGCGACGCGCTCGCAAGAGCCCCTCGAGGCGCAGGTGCGGCTGGTCTACGACGAGCCGGTGACCCTGCTGCGCGCGCCCATCACGGTGGGAGACAGCTGGGGAGGACAGGCGCGCTTTCGGGACGCCCGGCTGGCGGGGATCCCCAACGCGGGGGTCGAGGACTGGACCTTCGAGGTCGTGGACCAGGCCGACGCGATCCTGCCCGGGGGAGCGCGGGTGCGGGACGTGCTCGCGATCCGCGTGAGCACCACACGCACCCTGGCGGTGGCCGCGGGCCTGCCGTCCAACCAGCAGACCCGGTACATGCTGCAGCTGTTCGCGCCCTGCGTGGGGGAGCTGGCGCGGGCCGTCGGGCCGGACCCGGACCTGACCCTGGTGGACGAGCTGCGCCGCCTGGAGCCCTGAGCTCGGACCTCCTTCTGTCGGATCGGGGTTGTCGAGAATCCTCCCCGGTCGCACCCTGAGCGTCCGCACGGGGCGGACGTGAGGAGAGGCCATGGTCTGGTTGGTTGTCGGTCTGGTGTTGTGGAACGTCGCTCACCTGTTCAAGAGCGTGGGCCACACCGCCCGGGCCCGTCTGGTGCAGCGCATCGGCCTGGACAAGGTCCAGGGGCTCGTCGCGCTGTCGGTGCTGTCCGCGGTGGCGATGATCGTCGTGGGGTGGCGGGCCACGACCCCCTCGGCGCTGTACCTGCCCCCCCACTGGGGCCCGCACGCGACCCAGACCGGCGTGCTGCTGGGGCTGCTGATGCTCGCCTCGTCGCTGACCCGGAACGCGATCTCCACGCGGTGGCGTCACCCGCAGCTGACCGGGGTGGCGTTGTGGGCCGCGGCCCACCTCATCAGCAACGGCGAGCAGCGCTCCGTGCTGCTGTTCGGCACGTTCGCGGCCTGGGCGGTGGTGACGATGTTCGCGATCAACGCGCGGGACGGCGCCTGGAAGCGGCCCGAGCCGAAGCCCGCGGGCACGCTGCTGCTCCCCGTGGCGATCACCGCCGCTGGCTTCGCCGCCGCGTGGTTCGCCCACCCCTACGTCATCGGCGTCCGGGTCTTCTGGGGCTGAGAGGGTGTTTGTGAATCGCCGCCTGCTACGCGTCCCGGGGCCCTGCTGCGCCTCGCGGCCTTGCTCGCGCGGCCTCGACGTATGCTCGGTACGACTTCGGCCGCGCGAGCTGCGGACGCTTCGGCTCGCGACGGACCCCGGGACGCTCGCGACGGCGTCGAGCGAAACGTCCTGCGGACGTTTCTTTCACAAACACCCTCTCCGGGACACGCGGTGATCCACAAGCTCATCAAGGCGACGGTGCGGCCGGGCTGCAGGGACGAGTTCATCGCGCAGCAGCGGATCTGGAACGACGCGATGGCCCGGCAGCCTGGGTTCCTGGGGGTGTCGGTGGCCACGGATCCGGCGGATCCCAGCGCGGTGTGGATCCAGATCAGCATGGAGTCGCGGCAGGATCTGGACCGCTTCATGGCCGGCGATCACGACGCGGTGATGATGCAGACCCAGATGAGCGGGCTGTACGAACGGCTCGACATCCACGTGCTGGACGTGCTCGAGCCTGGACCCCCCGGGATCCGGCTGGAGGCGGCGCCCTCGCGCAGCGCGTCGGGCTACCAGGTGGCGCTGCTGTCCGAGCTGCACCGGGCCAGCGCGGCGCTGCGGGTGGCGGTGCAGTGCGGGCTGTTCGACCACGTCGGGGACGGCGCGACGCTGTCGGACCTCGCCGCGGCGACGGGCACCACCCCGGACCGGCTCGGCGGCCTGGTGGATGCGCTGGCGGCGCTCAACCTGCTGCGTCGGGCCCAGGGCCTGGTGTCGCTGACGGAGATCGCGGCGCGGCACCTGCGCAGCGGCGGGCCGGCCTACATGGGCGATCTCGTGCTGCACAACACGCGACCCGCCCTGTGGGAGCGATGGGGGGCGCTCGGCCCGAGCCTGGGCCTGGCGGACCCGGCGCCCCCGTCCCAGCACGCGCTCTTCCTGGACGCCATGACCGGCATCGCCCGCGGCGGACAGGCCTGTGCCCTGGTGGCCGCGGTGGACCTCACCGGGTGCCGCCGTCTGCTCGACGTGGGGGGAGGGCACGGCGACTACGCGGTGGCGCTGGTGGCAGCCCACGAGGGCCTGCGCGCCGTGGTGCTGGACCAGCCGGACAGCGTGTCGTCCACGACGGCGTTCATCGGACAGGCCGGTCTGTGGGATCGGATCGCGGTGCGGGCGGGGGACTACCGGGTGGACCTGGGCGCGGGCGGGTTCGACGTCGCGCTGCTCTCCAACGTCTTGCGCGGCGAGACCCGGGAGCAGGGCAGGGCGCTGCTGGAGCGGATCGCACAGTCGCTGGTCCCCGGCGGGCTGCTGGTGGTGCAGGACTTGTTCCTCGACGAGCCCACCGGGCAGGGCCCCCTGCTTGCGGCGCTCTTCGGTCTGCACATGCCCGATGCCGCCAACCCGACCCTCGGTCAGGCCCGGGCCCTGGTGGAGGCGGCGGGGTTCACTGAGCTCTCGGTGACGCCCCTGGACCACCATGTGGCCAGCAACCACGTGCTGACGGCGCGCCGGCTCTGAGAGGCTGCCCGGGGACTACCCCTTCAGGCGGCCCAGCAGGTCGTCCATCTGCTGTCGCAGGGCGGCCATCGGATCCGCCGTTGGCTCCTTGGCCCGCTTCGGCTCCGGCTCGGGTGGGGCCTGCCCGCTCCCGGCCGCCGGCCCTGCGCCGGGGTTCTTCCACCCCTGCATGGCCTTCATCATGGCCGCGGCGGCGGGGTTGCTGGCCAGGCCCTGCTGGAGCACGGCGCCGAGCTGGTTCCACTGCTTGAAGCTGTCGGTCAGCCACCGCTGGAACGGCGCCGCGTGCAGCGTCCCCTGCACGCGGATCACGTGGTGCAGCAGCTCGATGGGCAGCATGTCGAGCCGATCCTGCTCCTCGAGGAGCACCTGGATGAGCACCTGCCGCGTCAGGTCGGCGCCGGACTTCGCGTCCACGACGGACACGTCTGTGCCCCCCCGCACGATCTGCGCGAGCTCGTCCAGGGTGATGTAGCGGCTCTGCCGGGTGTCGTACAGACGCCGGTTCGCGTACTTCTTGATGAGGATGGGCTCGGTCACGTTGGTTCGCCTCGGATGGTGCGGGACGAAGCGTACCAGCAAGGGCTACCCGGCACCATTGTTGTGCATGTGCGAATCGCTATTGACGCACCTGCGAAGGCCGGATAGCGTTTCCAGCATGACGGGACCACACAACAACGATGGGTTTGCCCAGGGCATGCAGGCCTGGTTGAGCAACATGGAGTCGAGCCGGCGCGCGCTCGAAGACCTGGGCCGGAGCATGGGCCAGTCGATGCGATCAGGGGCGCCGGTGACGGCGGCGGACCTGGAGCGCGTGGTGGCCGCGCTGTCGCTCATGGAGCAGGCGGCCCGCAGCACCCGGGAGCGCCTGACTTCGGTCGAGGAGAGCAACGCGGAGTTGCAGGGCCGCGTGGACCTGCTGCAGGAGCAGCTCGTCAGCTTGACGGGCGCCGTGTCCACGCTGGTGGACCGCGTCGTGAAGGGTGCGGACGCATGAACCGCCTGCTGGTCCCCGCTCTGCTGCTCCTGCTGCCCGCGGTCGCGCAGGCCACGGGCAGCTTCGATCCCACCACGGCCCAGGCCACCTTCGACGACACCTCGCCCCTGGTGACCGACGCCGAGGGGTTGCCCCTGTGGGACCGCATCGAGCGGCACCAGGATCCGGACGCGACGCTGTTTCGCCAGGAGGAGTTCGCCCCCGGGCAGCAGTGGCAGGACAACGACGTGCTCGCGCCGCACCTGGCGAGCCTGTTCGGCAGCGCCACCCCCTCGTCGGACACGTTCCTGCTGCACTTCGCCCCCGGCTGGGCGTTCGCCCCCCGGGATGTGCCGGTGCTCCTCGTGCCGGGCACCTCGTCGTCGGCGTCGGGGGTGTACGGACCCCTGGCGCGCTTCCTCGCGGCCCGGGGCCGGTCCGTCTTCGCGCTGTCCTTCGCCCACCCCAACGGGGACTGCTTCCAGCAGGCCGAGCAGGTGGCCAACGCCATCGCGCGGATCCGGGAGCTGACCGGCGCCGCCCAGGTGGACCTCGTCGGCCACTCCAAGGGCGGCATCGCCGCAGCCATCTACCTGGGCCACCGCGCTGGCGACGGCTGGGGCGAGGCGGGCACCCGGGGGGGCAACTACGGCGCCCGCGCCACCCCCTACGGCGGCGACGTGCGGCGCTTCGTGGCCGCTGGAGTGCCGTTCGGCGGCGTGGATACGGCCTTTCGGTGGACCGCCACCCACCTCGCCACGGCCCTGGGCACAGACCCCCTCGTGGCCTCCGCGTGGACCTGGTACTACCCGATGACGACGACCGTGCCCCTCGTCGCCGACGACCTGCGGGCCCTGGACCTGTGGCCCGAGGAGGGGGACACCTTCCCCGGGCAGCGCCAGGTGCTGGCGGCGTGGGACGGCGTGCACGACCTGCCCGGAGGGCGGCCGGAGCTCGGCGCGTTCGCCCTGCAGCAGGACTGGTACACGACCTACTACGGCGGGTTCGGGCTCTACAGCCTGTCCCCGGGCCTTCAGGACGCCATCGACGCGGGCGACAACCTGATCGCGCGGCTGGCCCAGGCCCCGCTGGATTCCTCCGTCGAGCTGTCGGTGCTGGCCGGCGCCCACCCGCTCATCCCGGTGGACCGCGCGGCGGTGGATCCGGACGTGCTCGGCGCGCAGCTGCCGGACTTCCTTGGGCTGTCGAGCGCGTCCTACCGCAGCCTGCTGGACGGCCCGATGGCCGCGGACTTCCCGGATCTGGTGGTCACCGACGGCGAGATCGACGCCCTGGGACGCGGGGACATGCTGCTCGGAGAGATCACCGGCCTGTCCGACGGGCTGGTCTTCGCGGCCAGCGCCACGGACACGACGGGGCTCACCGGCGGCGGCGCGACGCTGGTGGATCAAGCGGTGGTGGAGCTGTCCCACCTGGATCTGCTCTTCGCCTCCACGGCCATCGGCGAGGCCCTGATCGCGCAGGGCGCGGCGCCCGAGCTGTCCCACCTCGTGGGGCTGGGCACCCGCTACGTCGCGGCCGACTCCCTGGGCTGGATCGCGCTGCAGCTGGAGCGGGGCGAGGACGCCGGGGACGACGACGACGACAGCGCCGGGGACGACGACGACGACGACGACGACGACGATGACACCGCCACCGACGACGACGCCAGCGCCGGGGACGACGACGACAGCGCCGGTCCCCCCGAGGTGCCCTGGACCGGCTGCGCCTGCTCGTCGGGTCGCGCCGGCCCCAGCTGGCTCGGCCTGCTCCTGCTGCCCCTCCTCCGCCGTCGTCGCTGACGGCCCCCAGAAGCCCTCGGAGATCCCATGTCCCCTGCCACCGCTGCGCCTGCCTCCCTCGCTTCGGCGACCCTGTCCCCGCTGCTCGACGGCGCCCGCCGCTGGTCTCGGTTCCTCGACGCGACGACGCTGCGACCCGAGCCCACCATGCTCTGGACCACCCCGAACACCGTGCTGCTCGAGCATCCCGCGATGCAGCTGCGCGAGTTCTGGCTCCCCGGGGAGCGCATCGAGGACCGCCGTGCTGCCGCCGCCGCCGCGGGCGCGATCCCGCTCCTGGTCGTGGCGCCGGAGGTCAACGGGTCGTCGATCACGGACTACGGGCCGAGCCAGTCCCTGGTGCACGCCGCCCTGAACGCGGGGTTCGGCCGGGTCGCCGTCGTGCACTGGCGCAGCGCCACCGAGTCCATCAAGGACCACCGGATCGAGGACTCGATCTCCGCGGTGTACGCCGCCATCGACGCGCTGGGGGGCCGCGTGCACCTCGGCGGGATCTGCCAGGGGGGCTGGGAGGCGGCCATCGTCGCGGCCACCCGGCCCGACAGCGTGGCGTCCCTGACCGTGATCGCGGCGGCCATCGACTTCGCGGCGGGGGACGCGTCCCTGCACCGCCTCGTGCAGCGCGTGCCCCAGGAGGTGTACGAGGCGTGCGTGGCGGCGGGCGGCGGGGTGATGCGCGGCTCCTTCCTCAACCAGGGCTTCACCATGCTGCAGGCCTGGGACCGGCTGGTGGTCAACCCGCTGCGGATCTGGAACGGCATCGACGACCCGAAGGCCGCGGCGCACCTGGACCGGTTCGCGGCCTGGTACGACAGCCCGAAGGACCTGCCCGGCCCCATGTATCTGCGGGTGGTGTCCGACCTGTTCCGGGACAACCAGCTCATCGACGGCAGGTTCACCCTGGACGGAGCCCCCGTGGACCTGTCGAAGATCACCTGTCCGGTGGCGATGGTGGCCGGCACCAGGGACCACATCACCCCCGCCGAGCAGGTCTTCGCGCTCCAGGACGCCTGCGGGTCGACGCGCACGCGGCAGTGGGCCATCGACGCAGGCCACGTGGGGGTCAGCATCGGGCGAGCGGTGCTCCGCGACGAGTGGCCCGGGATCTTCGCGTGGCTGCGTTCCGAGGTCCCCGATGAGCCCAGGCCGGTTGCTGCCGTGGGGTGACCCGCTGTGGCAGACTCACCGGGCCCCGGTCCAACCGCCGAGGCCCCCCGGAGGAGCGCGGATGAGCGACTGTCAGGCCTGCGGCGCGACCATCCGACCCGACCTCGAGGAGTGCGAGAACTGCGGCAACCCGGTCACCGCCGCCACCCACGGACGACGCACCCTCATCGCCGATGAGGGCCCGGCGCCGGCCGGCGGGGCAGGGCTGTACCGTCCCGGAGGCAAGGGCGGACGCCGCACCCAGATCGACGACGGCGACCCGTTCCTGGCCGCCTCCAGCCCCGCCGTCGCGCCGCGTCGAGGCCTCGATCCCGACGATCCCTTCGCGGTCGCGGCCCAGCCCGCCAGGCCCGGAGCCGCCCGCCCCGGTGGACGCCACACCATGATCGAAGGCGCCGTGGCGAGCCCGAAGCAGACGGCCCCATCCGCCGACGACCCCTTTGCGCGCGCCCTGGAGCCGCCGGCCTCGTCCGGCCCTCACTCCTGGCCCGCGCTGGCCCGGCCGCTGGTCGGCTTCTTCATCACCTACTCCGGCGCTCCCCACGGGCGGGTCCTGGTGTTGACCCAGGGGCGCACCGACGTCGGCCGGGATCCCGGTCCGCCCGGTCCCGAGGTGTTGGTGCTCGACGACGACTCGGTCAGCGCGATCCACGCCGAGATCACGGCCCAGCCCGGCGTGATCTGGTTCCAGGACAACCGGTCCGCCAACGGCACGAAGATCAAGTCGGTCGGAGACGACGACTTCCGCATGCTGCCCCCCAGGGTTCCGGGGCAGCTCCAGGACGGCGACATCGTGCAGATGGGGGACAGCATCCTGCTGTTCCAGCTCGTCGATCAGGCCGCCGTCAAGTCGATCTGGGGCCGCTGATGAGCCCGTCCGCGCCCATGACTGCGCTCCTCCTTGTGGTCTTGCCAGCGCTGCTGCTGACGACCCCGGCGCGTGCCCAGGACCACGGGGTGCGCGTGGTCGCGGTCGAGCAGCTGCCGGCCCCGGGCCACGCCCGCGTCCGGGTGGAGGTCACCGACAAGGGCATCGACACCGCGATGGGCGCGACCCCTTCCGGCGGCGATCTGCGGGTCAAGCTCGAGGACGGCGAGGCCCGGATCAGCAGCGCTCGCAGGGCCCGGGACCTGGGGCTGCGCACCCACACCATCGTCGCCATCGATCACAGCGGCAGCTTCAAGAGGTGGGGCTGGACGGAGCCGGGCTGGGACTTCGCCAGCGCCGTCGCCAAGAGCCTGTCCAAGGGCGACACGCTGTCCCTGCAGCTGTTCAGCGAGACGGTCAAGGCGTTCCCGGCGCGGTCCTCGGCGGCGGACTTCAGCGCGGATCTGGCGGCGGCCCGGAGCACCCCCTGGGGCGTCATCACGCGCCTGAACTCGAGCCTCATCCAGGCCATCGACGAGGCGGCCAAGGCCAACCCCAACGGCTTCAACCGCATCTACGTGCTCACCGACGGGGACGAAGAGAGCGAGACCTACTCCTGGGAGGACGTGGCGAAGGCCGCCGCCGCCCGGGGGGTGCAGGTGTCGGTGGTCATCTACCCGCCGGACATGGCGCGGCTGAGCAAGGACCAGCTCAAGAAGCTGCCCACGCTGCTCGACAACCTGCGGGCTCTCGCCGGAGCCACCGGCGGTGAGGTGCACGAGCACGCCGCCGCCGCCGCCGCGATCACCGCGGGCAAGGCCGCCGAGTGGAACGAGCGCTCCCGGAACTTCGTGGCGGTGGAGGCCCGGGTCTGCGGCATGAACCGGACCTCGGCCGACAACCGGGTGTTCGTGGACTACGCCCCCGGAGGCAGCCGGACCGCCTGGTCCGATGGGTTCAAGTTCGTGGAGTGGGGCAGCCCGGAGCTGTTCGCCTCGTGCGATCCAAAGAAGGCCGGGGGCGACCCCCCGGTGGCCACCCCGACCCCGTCTCCGACCATCCCCTGGTGGGTGTGGGCCATCGTCGGGGCCCTGACGATCCTCCTCTTCCTGGCCCTGATCCTGCGTAGCCGGCAGGGCAGCACCGAGGTGGTGGTCAAGGCCCAGGCGCCGCCGCCGCCCCCCGCGGTCGTCGTGCAGCCCCCCCCGACCCCGGATCCGGCGCCGAAACCGAAGGAGCCGGCCACCCCACCGAGGCCGCCCCACGCGGACCGCAAGGTCGAGGGGCTGGACTGGGAGCTGCCGCGCACGTTCCTGGAGGTGACCGGGGACGGCAGCTGGTCCAAGGACCCCCGGTACGCGATCTTCAAGCGCGACTTCCGGATCGGCGGCGACTCTTCCCGGGATCTCGATCTGGTGCTGACCAACCCCAAGGTCAGCGGCCACCACTGCACCGTGCAGGTCTTCCCCCGGGGGGACATCTGGGTGCGGGACGAGAGCAGCCGCAACGGCACCTTCGTGGACGGGGAGCGGATCCCCACCGGCGACAAGCGCGCGGCCCATGTGGGCAGCGAGATCCGGCTCGGCACCGAGATCAGCTTCAAGATCGCGCGACCCGGCGCCCCCGCGGGCGAGCACCGCCGCACGAAGATCGAGGACGCCCCCCAGGGGCCGGCGCCGGCTGCCCAGCCCGTCGCCCGGGCTCCCAAGAAGACGCGGATCGCCGGGGCCAGCGCGGAGCCCGGCGCCCAGGCGCAGCCCGTCCCTGAGCCGTCCGCCCGTCGCCGCAGCAAGAAGACGCGGATCATCGAATGAGCCTGGACATCGGGTTGATCAGCGACGTCGGCCGGGAGCGGGAGATCAACCAGGACTCCGCGGGGGTCACCGAGATCGCCGATGGCGTCTGGCTGCTGGTGGTGGCCGACGGCATGGGGGGGCACGTCGCGGGCGAGCAGGCATCGCGCATCGTGATCGAGAAGCTCTTCGCGCGGTTCCAGGACCACCCCGAGGAGGACCCCCGCGAGAGCCTGTACTGCGGGATCATGGACGCCCACAAGGAGGCGCTCGCCTACGCCGCGGCCCACGACACCAAGGGAATGGGCAGCACCGTGGTGGCGGCGCTCATCAGCGGCGACCAGGCCTGGGTGGCCCACGTCGGGGACAGCCGGCTCTACCAGCTGCGGGGCGGTCGGGTGGTCTTCGCGACCAAGGACCACACCCGCGTGCAGGCGATGTTGGATCTGGGGTTGTTGACCGCCGAGCAGGCCAAGGACCACCCCGAGGGCAACGTCATCACCCGCGCCGTGGGCCACGATCCCACCACCCGGGGCGCGTCCTTCGAAGCCGACGTGCTCGAAGAGCCGATCACCTTGCGGGACGGGGACTCGCTGCTGCTGTGCTCGGACGGGCTGTACGACCTCGTCGAGGACGGCGAGATGATCGACCACATCGCAGGCCGACCCGCCGAGGAAGGCAGCCAGCGCCTGGTGGATCTGGCCAACCGCCGCGGCGGCCACGACAACATCACGGTCCTGGTGGCCCACTGCGGAGCCGGCACCAGCGCCCGGCGCGTGGACCCGCTGGAGCTGCCCGGGGACGCGGATCCCAGCACCCTGGATGAGACGGTGGAGGAGCCGGCCTTCACGACCCTGGACGGGAGCATCGAGGCCCCGGCCCTCCTGGACGAGACCCTGGACGACGACGCGGTGGCGGTGGCGGCCACGTCCGTGCCTGCGCCGGCTGCCGTGATCACCCCGACGGACACCACGCTGCGCTGGGCCGTGCTCGGTCTGTCGGCCCTCGTGGTGGTGCTCGTGGGTGCCGTGATCTTCCTGGTGGCGCGCTCGGGCCCCCCGTCGATCGACCCCGGGGACACCGCGCCGGTCAGCCTGCCTGCGGACGACTCGGCGGACGATGACGACTCGGCGGACGACGACGACTCCGGGGACG
>CALAGR010000239.1 GCA_937891735.1 uncultured Pseudomonadota bacterium
TCAGGGCGTCCACCCGGACCCCCGCCGCGGGACCCGGACCGCTGACGACGCGCACCGGGCGCTCGGTGGGGCTGCGGCTGCGGTTGAGCCGCGTGGCCGCGAGCCGCGCCGCGCGAAGCATGGTCAGGTCGCTGGGACCGAGGTGGGCGTTGGGGATGAGGACGGCCAGCACCACGGGCGACTGGTAGGCCGGGGGCGGGTTGCGCTCGGGCGGCAGGGCGCAGGCCGCGAGCGCCAGCGAGAGCAGGAGGATCGCGGCACGCAGGAGGGTCCGCAGCATCGGCGGCAGGGTAGCAGCCGGCTCACCGGCGCCGCGTCGGTCCCGTGGCAGCATGGGGCGTGCACCCGTCCGACCTGTTCGATCCCGCGATCCTGTTGATGCTGCTGGCCGTGGTGCTGGGGATCGGTTGGCTGCGGGCGGCGGGCCGAACGGGCAGGGAGAACGCACGGCGAGCCCGCGCGGCGCGGCGCGGCGAGGATCGCGCCGAGCGGCTCCTGGTGGACCTCGGCTATTCGATCGAGGAGCGGCAGGCGGTGCGGAGCTGGCCCATGCTCGTGGACGGAGAGTCCGTGCAGGCGTCGGTGCGCGCAGATCTGCTGGTGACGCGGGACGGTGAGATCTTCGTCGCCGAGGTGAAGACCGGGGGGGCCGCCCGGGTCACGTTGCCCGCGACGCGCCGGCAGTTGCTGGAGTACCTGCTGGCTTTCGAGGTGCACGGCGTGCTCCTCGTGGACATGGAGCAGCGGTGCGTTTTCGCGGTGGAGTTCCCTGCGGTCGCCATCGAGGCCGTGCGATACTGAGCCCGGCAACCGGGGGAGCGGGAGCGGTTGGTGTCCGACGCCGAGAGGCAAAAGCTCTTCTGTCCGATCCATGGCGACTACGGTCGACCGGAGCGCGGGTCCCAGTGCCCGATCTGCGCCGAGGATCCGATCCGCTCCCAGGCATCGCTGCGGGCCGTCAAGGTCATCTCGACCGCCGAGGTGCCCATTACCCAGGGCGACGACGAGCCCACGTCCATCGACGACCGGGCGCCGTGTCCGTCCTGCGGCACCCTGACCCTCCTGAGCCAGTTCCAGTCCGAGGCGCCCGGGGAGGTCTGGGAGGGCGAGGCCGCCCTGTGGGCGGAGGAGGGCGTCTGCGCGGCCTGCTACCGGGACCGGATCCCCGGGCTGTCCAGCCGGTGGAGCACCGAG
Source organism: uncultured Pseudomonadota bacterium (assembly GCA_937891735.1). Taxonomy (GTDB): domain Bacteria; phylum Myxococcota_A; class UBA796; order UBA9615; family UBA9615; genus JAGSHC01. Next base: position 1,195 of record CALAGR010000239.1, read on the forward strand.
GAGTGGCTGAGCCATCACTTCGAAGGATGGAACACCCTGGTCCGCCGGGTGGACGAGATCGTCGAGTTCAACACCCGCGAGCAGGACTCGTGGCTGCCCGAAGACCAGCGGCAGCAGATCCTGGACGTCGAGAAGACCCTCGCGGCGCGACGCGAGCACCTCGCCCGGGCGTCCATGCGCATGCGGGAGATCAAGCGGGAGCTGCAGATCGAAGAGCTGCCGGAGCGATTCGCGGCGACGATGGCCGCGGGGCGCCGGGCCCTGGACGACCGCGCGGTGGCGCGCCTCAAGCAACGGCGGGAGGACGACCTCCGCGCCGACCTGGACCGGCGGGTGGACTCGGTGGCGGGCATGTCCCCGATGGTCGCCCTGGCGGCCGCGGGGCTCGATCCCCAGGCGTACATGGATCTGAGCGACTCGGGGCCCGACGCGCGTCCCGAGCCGATGCAGCCGCTGGAGTCCGGCGGCGCTACGTCCCAGCGGCCCGCCTGGGCGCTCGTGGTGGTGGCCGCGGCCGTGCTGGCGTTCATCATCTGGTGGTTCATGGGCCGCTGACGGGATGACGGATCGGGGCCGCTTCAACCTGTGGGCGGCGGCCGTGATCGCGGTGCTCCTGGCGGGGCTGTTCTTCCGCTTCGGCGGGCTGGACGACCGCCTCTTCTGGCACGACGAGGTCTACACGAAGTTCTTCGCGGCGGGGCGCTCGTCGTCGGACTGGCAGGCGGTGCTGTACACCGGGGAGGTGTTCTCGGCGGCGGACGTGCAGGCGCTGCAGCGCCACGATCCGTCGCGGTCGGTCCTGGACACGGTGCGGGGGCTGGCCGCCGACGAGCCGCAGCATCCTCCCCTGTACTACGTGCTGGCGCGGCTGCAGGTGGGCCTGTTCGGGGACGGGGTTGGAGCCTTGCGGGGCCTGTCGGCGGGGCTCAGCCTGCTCGCCCTGCCCCTGATGTTCTGGCTCTGCGTCGAGCTCTTCGACGACCGCCGGGTGGGCTACGTGGCGGTGATGCTGCTGGCGGTGTCGCCGTTCTTCGTGGTCTACGCCACCGAGGCGCGGGAGTACGCGCTGTGGACGGTGCTGACCCTGGCGTCGAGCGCGGCGCTGCTGCGGGCGCTGCGCCTGACCGACGCCGGCGCGCGGGGCCTGGGGCGGGCCTGGGGGCTGGTGTCCGCGACGGTGGCGCTGTCCCTGTACACCTCGTTCTCCGCGGCGGCGGTGATCCTCGCCCAGATCGGAGCGGTGTGCGCCCGAGCGCGGCTGCGTCCCACCCGGGGGGCCCTGCTGGCGGCGGGCTCGATGGCGGTGGCGGCGCTCCTGTTCCTGCCCTGGGCCCTGGTGCTGCTGGCCCGGTACGACGCCTTCGCCGCGTCCATGGCCTGGTCGAGGACGATCACCATTCCTCGAAGCGAGCTGCTGACGACCCTGGCGGTGAACGCGAGCCGCACCTTCGTGGACGTCGGGCCCGAGGTGCAGGGCGCGGGGGAAGCGGCGCTGGTGGCGGGCCTGGGGCTGCTCCTGCTCGGGGCCTTGATCGAGCTCGGTCGCCGGGGGCCGTCCCACGCCAGGGTGCTGGTGATCGCCCTGGTGGTGGTGCCGATCAGCCTGTTGCTGGTGCCCGACCTCGTCTCGTTGGGGATCCGCTCCGTGTCGGGGCGCTACCTGACGCCGGCGTGGCTCGGGGGGCTGATCGCGGTGGCGTGGCTGCTGGGGCGGCAGGGTCCCTGGCGGGTCGCGCGGGGCGGCGTCCTGGTCGTGCTGCTGGCGCTGTCGATGGGGAGCTGCGTGCGCTTCATGGGGGACGAGACGGTGTGGAGCCAGTCGATCAGCGAGCAGGTGCCCGAGGCCGCGCGGCGGATCGCGGAGTCGTCGGCCCCGCTCGTGGTGGGCAACCGCGAGCTGCACTACCCGGGCAACCTGCTGGCCTTGGCGCTGTTGCTCGATCCCGCCGCGAAGTTGCAGTTCGCGCCGCTGGAAGGGGAGTACCGGCTGCCGGATCACCCAGGCGACATCTACCTGTTCTGCCCCAACGCGCCGTTCCGGGAGCGCCTGCGGGCCCGCGAGGGTGTCACCACCGTGCTGCTCCTGGACCACCTGCACCTGCAGCTGTGGGCCGTCAGACGCTGATCATCGTCCGGGCTGGACCCAGTCCGCGCTGTCGCGCCAGTCGGCGGGCGCCGCGTCCGAGAACAGCGAGCTGATCTTCGCCGTCACGCCGGCGGTGGGGGACGGAGTCCAGGACGAGAACGTGAAGGACTGGAACTCCGCGGCGGCGGGCAGCGCGCTGGCGTCCACGGGACCCGCCAGCTCCACCGAGCAGGTCGGCCAGACGTTGGCGTGAAAGCGCATCGGGAGGTGGGGGATGGGGGTGGGCCGGCCCGCCTGGCGGCGGTGGATCAGGCGGTCGTCCACGAACCACCGGATCTCCTCGGTGTCCCACTCGATGGCGTACGTGTGAAAGGCGTCCGCGGCGTCGAAGCCCAGGTCGATGAGCACGGGCGTTCCCCGGAACCCGTAGTTGTACAGATCGCCCTCTTCGCCGGGGTTGTAATAGACGTTGAGCAGGATCCTGCTCGTGTCCCTGCCCAGGAACTCCGCGTCGATCTCCTGCCACGGATCGAACCGGTAGAGGAAGAACGCCGTCAGCACGCCGGAGGCCCGGGCCGGCTTCATCACGGTCTCGAAGCGGCCGTACAGGAAGCGCTCCTCGGGCACGTCCTTCGTAGCGATGTTCCCGGCGGTGAACTGCCGCTCCGCGGTCTTCTCGTTGGAGACGCGCATGCGGACGCCGCCGCCGTCCACGAGGCTCACGTTGGCGGGCTGGAACAGGGCCTCGTTGCAGAAGAACGTCGTGTCGAGCACGTCCCAGAAGGCGCGGTCCAGGGAGGTCATGGGGTCCTGTCGCTGCACCTGGAACGAGCCGGTGCGCTCCGAGAAGCGCGGCTCCTCCGAGGCGCCGCAGTACCCGTCGATCCTCTTGGGCGGCAGGATCCACGGGTCCTTGTCGTGCTCCATCACCTGGCACGCCGCGTCCACGACCTGGATCCGGGTGGACGGGGCGTACAGGATCCCACCCAGGAACAGGGCGAGCAGCGCGGCCCAGGGCAGCCATCGGGAGGGGGTCTTCATCAACGGGATCGCCTCACTGGCGGACGCGCGGGTGGCCGCGAGCACCGGCTGCAGTCGCCAGCTGTCCTTGATGTGCAGCGCCGCGGGGTAGGTGGGGGCGGCGCCGCCCGGATCCGGGACCGCCGGCGCTGGTCGGGCGACAGCGTGCCAGAGGCGTCGGCCGAACAGGCAGTCCACGAGCCCGATCAGCACGCCGCACAGGTCCAGGTAGAAGGCCAGGGGCCAGCTCAGGACGACGGTCACGAACGTGCCGATGCTGAGCTGACGGAACCCTGCGAGACCGACCAGGAGCACCACCAGCGGCGCCAGCAGCCCCGCGAGCCCCAGCGCCTGCAGCAGCGGGGGCAGGGGCAGCGCGGCGCGGCCCGGATCTCCCAGCAGCGCGGCCACCGCGACGTTCATGACGATGACCGCGGCCGGGAAGATCCACCCGAAGACCACCGCCACCTCGGTCACCCATCGGCCCCAGCCCACGGCCCGCTGGGAGCGCAGGAGCAGCCCGCCCAGGAGCAGGCTCGACCCCGCCGCGGCGGCCAGGGCCGTCGGGGGGAGCCGCCCCACGAGCATCAACCCGATGATCAGGTGCAGCAGGAAGACCGGCACCGCGAGCAGGTAGTGGCTGCCGTGGAACAGGAACTGGAGCTTGTCGCGCAGGCGGATCGGGGCGGAGGGCAGCCGGCGCAGGTGGCGCAGGAAGGCGTCGGTGTGGCCGTTGGCCCAGCGGCGGCGTCGGGCCAGGAAGCTGTACAGATCCGGCGACACCTCCTCGTCCGAGCCGCTCCAGGGGTTGGCGATGATGCGCTGCCCATCGAGCACGATGCGGTAGCTGAAGTCGGTGTCCTCGGTGATGCACTCCCGCAGCGGGTTGGCCTGGAGCAGGCCCGTGTCCATCACGACCGTGGTGCCCGTGAAGAACACCGTCATGCCGGCCCGGGTGAAGGCCACCTGGAACAGCTCGCAGCCGATGTGCTGGTGCAGGCTGTCCCAGAGCTGGAACAGGCCGTGGGCGCCCAGGGGCCCGCGCCGTCCCTGCACGATGCGGGCGCCTTGCTCCTGCATCAGGCACAGAGAGGTCCGCAGCCAGTCCGGGTGGGCCTGGTGGTCGCAGTCCAGGATCGCCACGGCGTCCGAGGTGACCCGGGCGGCCATCCAGTTGACCTTGTCGTGCTTCGGATCGTGGCCCGTGAAGGCGACGCTCAGGGACCTGTGGTCCGTGGTGACCAGCGCGACGAGGTCGTGCGAGCCCCGCAGGTCGGCGTCCGGGAACCGGGTCTGCAGGAACGGCAGGGACGTGTCGGCGCGGTCCTTGAGGAGCAGGAGGCCGTGCACGGGGCCGGCGTGGTCCTGGGCGAGCAGGGACTCCAGCACGCGGATGGCCTGCTGGCCTTCGTTGCGGGCGGGCACCAGGACGCTGACGGAGTCCTGCGGGCGCGCGTCGAACACCCGGGGCCGGGGCCGGGCGAACACGAACACGATGGCGCCGACGTAGTGGCCGAGCGCGTACGCCGCCAGCAGGGCGGTCAGCAGGGCGCACGCCCAGAGGCTCACGGTCATCGGGGCGGCGTCCTCCCTGCGGCTTGCGCGGCGCGGACCCTACCTGCTCACAGGCCGATCCAGTAGCGCCGAACGAGGTGGCCCACGCCCTCGTGGAACAGCTCGTCCTGCAAGACGCCGCCGCACTTCTCGATGACCCGGACCGAGGGCGTGTTGTCGGGGGCGCAGGTCAGCAGGGCGCGGTCGACCCCGATGTCCCGGGCGAGGTCCAGGGCCTCGGTGAGCAGGCGGGTGGCGTGGCCCTGGCCCCGGGCCGACGGGCGCACGGAGTAGCCGACGTGTCCGCCGTGCCGTGCCAGGTTGTCGTTGAGGGCGTGGCGGAGGTTGGCCACGCCGAGGAGGGCGTCGTCGTGCTCCAGCAGGAGCGTGGTGCAGGGCACCTGGCCAGGGTTCTGGCGCTCGCCGCGGGACCAGGCGGCCACGGCATCGACGGTGTCGGCCCAGCTCCAGGAAGGGTCGGCGAACCAGGCCGGGACGGTGGTCTCGCCCGCGGCGGCGAACTCGGCGAGGTAGGCGGCGAGGGCCTCTTCGTGGTGCCGGGCCAGGGAGACGATCCGCATGGGGCGCTCAGGCTTCGAAGGTGAACTCGGCGTCGTCGTCGTCCTCGATGTCCATCACGAAGTCGTCCCGGACCCCGAGCAGATCGATGTGCACCTCGTTCGGACCGAGCCACCCCGTGATCGCGACGTCGTCCCGCTGCTGCAGGTCGATCCACGCCCCCAGGCTGCCGTCGGACAGGATCGGCGCGACCGCGGGCCGCAGCTTTCCGCGGGGGCTCGCGCCCTGGGACACCACGAGCGCGTCCGTGCCATCCCCCAGCCGCACGGGCGAGCCGAGGGGATAGGGCCCCTTGAAGTGGGCGAACAGGTGGGCCAGCTCCGGGTCCGCCCCGGGCACCTGCCCCGCCTTCATCAGCGCCAGGGCCGCCGTCGGCGACATGGCTCCGTCCTGCGCCGAGATAGAGGTCAGGGCGTGGTAGTGCTCGGCGACCGCCAGCAGCTTGCCGGCCGTGGTGCAGGGGCCTCCCGTCGCCGCGCGGCGCGCGCCGGCTACCGCCTCCACGAGCGCCAACCCCGTCGAGCCGAGCCCGGGGAGGTCGAACAGAGGCGCTGTGGCCCCTGTTGGATCGGTCGCGTCGCTCAGCCCCGCGAGCAGCCCCGCCAGGGCCAGGGTCATGATCTCGTTGTTGCCCAGGCCGATGAACATGCCCGCGCCCATCAGATCCACGGAGAGCGCGGCCCGCAGCCGGCTCCGGCTCAGGTCCCCGTCGGGATCGCGCACCGTCGTCAGCATCTGGTAGATGCCGGAGTGCTCCCGCATGGTGTCGATCATCATCTGCAGCAACCGACGGACCGGGAGCAGGGACGGGCTGCGCCCCGCGTCCTGCTCGGCGTACAGCCGGTCGATGACGTCGAGCAGGCTCGAGTACAGCGACAGGGCCAGACGGTCCGGCTGGAACCGGAACGACGCCACGGAGCTGCCCTCGATGGGCCCCAGCCGCACGTTGGGGATCCCCGCCGCTGGGAACCGGGGCTCCCCCGCCCGCAGGCTCCCTGCCACCGCGTGGCACAGCGCTTCGAGGTCCTGCCGGGTGCAGCCCGCCGCGAACGTGATGGCCCCGATGGAGAAGCGCCCCAGGACCCCGGACAGGTCCGTCACCCGTCCGTACAGCGCCGGACCGAGCTTGAGCAGCCTGCCGTTGACGAAGCACTCGTCGGCCAGGATCCGCAGGGCGAACTCCTGCTCGCCCTCCGCGAACCAGGCATCCAGCGCCTCGGACAGGCTGTCGAGCACCGTGCCGACGGCGCTGTTGTTGGCTTCGTACAGCCCCACCAGGCGCACCATGCGGTGCACCAGCGCCATCACCTCGCCGCCGGTCTCCTGCACCGAGGTGGACTCGTCGCTCACGGCGCCTCCGGGCGGCGACGCAGGGCCGTGCCGATGGCGTCCTTGACCGGACGGGACAGGTGCCACGAGCCGCCGCTCGCCTGCAGTCGCGCCACGGCGTCGGTGGTGCCGATCTCCCGCAGGGCGTTCACGGCCAGCAGCTGTCGGGTCTGGGTGACGCGGCTGCGGGTCAGGTTGCGGTCGGCGAGCACGTCACTGAGGTACTCGATGATGCGCGGGTTGCGGAAGTGGCTCAGGGCGCGGAAGGCCGCGCGCAGCTCTTCGTCGTCCCCTCCGCCCAGGTCCTGGGCCATCGCCAGGATGCTGCGGGCCACCGGCGGATCCCCTGAGTCCTCCAGGATCCGCAGCGCGAGCAGGCGGTTGTCCCGGTCCGGATCCCGCAGCGCGCGCTCCAGCGCAGGCCGCGCCTCGGGGGCGTAGCGCCCCTTCATGGCCTCCAGGGCGGCGTGGCGCACCTTCGTGAGGGTGGCCCCCAACGCGCGGGAGATGGCCTCGTACGCCTCGGGGCTCTGGCTGTCCGCGAGGGCGCCGATGGCTCCCACCACCACGTCGGGGTCGTTGGAGCCCATCTGCCGGGCATAGAAGGACGACAGCTCCACATCGCCCTTCTCCAGACCGGACCGCAGCCGCTCCTCGGCGGGTCCGTGGGGCAGCGCGTTGAGCAGCGGCACGAGGCTGGCGTCCCCGTGGCCCCCGGCGTCCTCCAGGCAGGGGCTGAGCAGGGCGAAGTCCCGCTCGTACAGCGGCGCAATGCGCAGCAGCCGGTCGGGGCTGAGCAGCGCGCACCGCAGCCCCAGCGCCGCGTCGCCGGCTTCGCCCACCGCCTCCACCATGGCCACGATGGCGTCGGTGTCGCCCTCGGCGAGGAAGGCGTCGAAGGCCGCGATCAGCAGCGCGCTGGGCTCGCCTCCGGTGGCGATCTGGTGCGCGACGGCGAGGCGCAGGACCGCCGCCTGGTCCGGCGGGCGGGCGAAGTCGGCCAGGACCCGCTCGATGGTCGGCTGAAGAGAGCGCGGCGGGCTGAGCGGGGCCTCGCAGCGCCGCATCCAGGACAGCGTCTCGTCGTCCTTGAGCAGACGCAGGTCGTCCGGCGACAGCACCGTCTGGTGGCTCCCCTGGCCGGACTGGGACGGTCCGCGGTCGCTCCCCGAGCCGCCCAGGGCGAACGAGTCGGTGTCGTGCACGGCGGTGGTCGCCTGGAACGTGTCCGTGGCGTAGAAGCTGATGTGGGTGAACTCCTGCTTCCACAGCAGGGTGGTCATGTCGTCCTCGCCCGCCTTCGGCTCGGTGCGCAGGACGGCGGCGAGCCCGAGCAGCTCGGCGGGCTCGATCCCGGGCTGCAACGTCAGCTCGCGGATCCCATCTCCGAAGAACCGGAAGAGCGCCTTGCTGAGCTGGTCTTCGTCGTCGGTGACCCGGGCCCCGTCCAGCACCAGCCCGAAGGGCGCCACCCGGAGCGTGATCGGCCCGGTGGTCAGGAGCGCCTCGGCGGAGGTGGCCGCGAGCCCGAGGAGCTTCTTGACGAGCGGCCCTTCGCCCTCGTACAGCCGCATGCCCCGCATGAGCTTGTCCAGGGTCTGCAGGAACGCGGTGGCGAGCCGACGGCGCTCACCGGGCGCGGCGGGATGCAGATCGTCGACAGGGGAGGGGAGGGGACACATGGGATATCGGCCTGCGCGGACCGTACCAGCGCTGCACGACAATGCGAGCATGGATCGCAGTGCGCCCCGATTCTCCCGGAAGGAGTCGGTGCAGCGCGGCTACAGGGCGAGCTCGACCCGGACCTTCGTGATCAGCTCCAGCAGCGCCTGGTCCACCGTCGCCGTCTCGCGGGCCCGCACGATCGCCCAGCCCTCGCCCTCGTAGCTCGACGACTTCGGCTGGCCCACCTGCGGCAGGCTCGCCTCGACCACCAGGTGCCCCACGGACGCCTGGGCTTCGTCCAGCCCGTGCACCCTCACCACGCGGCCCTTGCCCATGGCGCGGAAGAACGCGACCCCCGCGGCCCACTGGCGCACCGGCGGATCGAACGTGCCGTGGATCATCAGCTCAGCCCACGCCGCGAACAGGTCGCGATCCGTGGACCAGGCCATGAGGCTCATGATCTGCGCCCCCGGCGGGCGGGCCGCGATCTCCGAGATCGCCAGGGTGCCGTCCTTGCGCCGGAACCACTCCATGTGGCTCAGCCCCGTGCCCATGCCCAGCGCCTTCAACGCGGCGAAGCCGATCCTGCGCACCTCGTCGTAGGCCGGGTCCTCCACCTCCCGCGGCAGGGTCACCGTCCACTGGATCCACGGGTTGCGCAGCACGTCCAGGGGCGGAGGGGAGTACCGGGTCAGGGAGTGCCAGACCGGCTCGCCGTCGATGCTCACCACCTCGAAGCTGCGCTCCAGCCCGAGCACGAACTCCTCGACGAGGATGGGGTTGTTCGGCCCGGGGTGCATGCTGCCCAGGATGTGGTTCAGCTCCCGGGGGTTGCCGGCGCGCAGCGTCGCGATGGCGCCTGCACCGTCCGGCGGCTTGACCACCACCGGAAAGCCCACCTCCCCCGCGAAGGCCAGGCCCGAGGCCACGTCCCGCACCAGCCGGTGCCGGGCGCAGGGCAGGCCCGCCGCCCGCAGCGCCTCCTTCATCCGGGCCTTGTCCCGGAAGTTGCTCGCCTGGTCCACCCGCATGCCGGGGATGCCGAGTTCCTCGCGGACCTGCGCCAGGGGCACCTGGAGCTGCTCCAGCATGCCGATCAGTCGATCCGCGGGCCCCATCTGCGCCTGCAGCCGCTGCGCTCCGAGCAGGATCGCGCGGGCCCCCAGCCCCTCGCCCATCGGCGCCCAGGCCGCGAGTCGCTCCTTGGTGGCGGCGTCCAGGTGGTCCGGCCGGTCGTGGGACATGAGACCCACGCGGGCCCCGGGGACCGCGAGCACCGCATGCAGGAAGCGCTGGGTGGCCGCCTTGAGGAACGGAGCGACGAAGAAGACGGTGATCACGCCAGCTCCTCGAGGTACTTCGGCAGCATCGCCCGCCAGGTCGTCCAGTCGTGGTCGAACTCGGTGCCCCAGGGGTCCACCCGGTTGGGGATCCCCCGGGAGCCCAGCACCCGCGCCACCGCCCAGCTCTCGGCGGGGGCCTCCCAGCGGCCCTCGCCGGTGGCCAGCAGGACGAAGCGGCTGCGCAGCAGGCGGAGCTGCTCGCTGTCCTCGGGCAGGCTCGGGACGAAGTGCAGGGGCGAGGACACGTGGTAGTCGAACGTGTGCTCGCCGCCCATCCAGCGCGACATGTCGTAGGTGCCGCTCATGCAGACCGCGGCGGAGAACAGCGCCGGGTTCCGGCACAGGGTGGACAGGGCGTTGAAGGCGCCGATGGACGCGCCGGCGGTGATGACCGGCTGGTCCAGCCCGCCGCAGTCCGTGCGGATCGCCGGCACCAGCTCGTCCCGGATGAACGCGTCGAACAGCGACTGGGCCTTGGCCCGGAACGCGCCGGAGGACACGCCGTCGGTCCAGAACCGGCCCGACACCGAGTCGCACGCGTACACCTTGATGCGGCCGGCCTCCAGCAGGGGGGCGAGGGCGCGGATCATCAAGAAGCGCTCGCTCTCCTCGGCGTCACCCCCGGCGGTGGGGAAGAGCAGCACGGGCTTGCCCCAGGTGCCCCAGCGGACCACGTTGACGTGCATTCCCAGGGTGCCCGAGTGCCAGCCGGTGCGCACCACGTCGTCGCTCACGGGGCGCTGCTCGGCTCGATGCTGCCGCGGATCGGCGCGCGGGCGAGGGCGTCGTCAGACAGCGGCCGTCCCGCGGCGTTGAGGCGGTCCTGCTCGGTCTTCCGCCAGAACTGGACGAGCCCCCAGAAGTGCGCCGTGAAGGTCTGCACCTCGTGGGCCGGATACAGGGCGGTCACCTTGGCCTGGACCAGCTCCCGGGCCCTCGGCGTGCCCAGGTACTCCCACAGGACCTCGTCCAGGTGCGACAGGTGCTTGTCGCAGAACTCCTCGAACCGATCCGCCTGCATGCGCTTGCGGGTGATCGCGGCGTAGCCAGCGAGGCGATCCCGCAGCGGCAGGTCCTTGGCGGCGATGGCGTAGTAGGGGTCCCAGTCCAGGGCGGAGGCGGTCTTGCGCTTCGTGGCCGCGCAGAACAGAGACCAGCGAAGCACGTCCTTGAGCAGGTCGGGCCAGTGGTAGTGCAGCGAGGTCACCTGGAAGTCGGGGCAGGCGTTGGCGAAGTCGATGGGGTGCCACACCCCGTTCTTGCGCAGCGACTCGCAGGAGTTGAACTCCCACCCGAAGAAGCCGTTGATCGTCAGCATCTGGTCGGCGAGGTAGTCCCAGTCGGGGCCGTCGATGAAGTGGAAGTCCACCAGGTAGCGCGCGTGCAGGGGCGCCGACGGGTCGTAGCGCATCGCCCGCACCTGGGGTCCCACCCCGATGGTCCGCACGAACCGGTCGAAGGGCTCGATCGCCTCCTGCAGGTGCATCAGCGTGGCGCCGCTCTCGTCGTAGACCGCCTTGAGGTGCTCCTCGTCCTTGATGCGGGTGACGCCCCGCCAGCCGCCGCCGTCGTAGGGCTTCATGAAGAGGGGGTAGCCCAGGTCCCGGCCCACGTCCCCCAGGTCGAAGAGCTGCGCGTACCGCTCCAGGGTGGGCTTCAGATCCGCGGACTCCGCGTGCTCCCGGGGCGGGACCATCCACGTGCGCGGCACCGGAAGCCCCAACTTCATCATGGCGACGTAGGTGGTCTGCTTCTCCATGGACTGGACCGCCCACGGGTTGTTGAGCACGTACAGGCCATCGAGGATCACGGCCTTCTTGATCCACTCGCGGCTCGTGTTGAACCAGTGGGTGAGCCGGTCCAGCACCACGTCGTAGCTGCAGCCCTGCTGCAGGTCGAAGGGCTCCACGGTGACCCGCTCGACGTCGAAGTCGATGATGTCCCGGCCGATCTTCAGCTCGAGGGCCATGCCACGCACGATCTCTTCGTAGGCCGCAGGCCAGCAGAGATCCGCACCCAGCGACAGTCCGATCTTCCTCGTCACCCGAGCCATCGGCCCCTCCTCACGTTGAGCGTTACTCGTACACCATCCAGAGGGGCCCCGGGAACAGCCAGCTCAGCCCCTCCCGCAGCCGGTCGCGCCAGTTCTCCCAGTTGTGGCCGTCCCGGGCCTCGACGTAGCGGACCTTCATCCCGGTCTGCTGCAGCAGCGGCACCATCGACCGGTTCTCGTAGATCAGCGACTCGTACGTGCCGCACGACACGAAGACCCGCTCGCTGGGCCGACCCGGCTCCTCGCGGAACCGGTTGACGAAGCGCACGACGGGATCGAACGCCGACCCGCGCTGGTGCTCGCCGATGTCCGTGAACGCGAAGCTGCCGGACTGCAGGAGCAGCCGCCCGAACACCCCCGGATGCCGCCACGCCACCGACAGCGCCGCGACCCCCCCGAACGACGCGCCCATCAGGCAGCGGCTGGCGGGGGTCCCGAAGCAGGGGTAGTTCGTCTCTACCCACGGCAGGATCGTCCCGGCCACGAACTCCGCGTGGCGCGGGTCGTCCGGGTACTCCCGCAGCCGGTCGCCGGGGTGGGTCAGCACGGCGATGAGCGGGGCCACCTCGCCCCGGTGGATGAGGTTGTCGAGCACCGTCTTGAGGCGCGCGAAGGCGAGGTAGTCGCCCCCGTCGTGCACGATGAGCAGCGGGTAGCGGCGGGTGCGCCGGAAGCGCGCCGGCAGGTACAGGGAGACGCGTCGCGCTTCGCCGAAGGGGGTTCGGGCGAAGGTGATGTCCTCCAGCGTCCCGCAGCGCGCCTCGGGATCGGGCTCGATCCACTCGGGGGTGGAGTAGCCGTCGGCCTGGCAGACGGAGTTCCCGCCGAAGGGATCGTGGGCGACCACCGGGTTGAGCGGATCCCGGATCCACTCGCGGGAGTCCCCCCGCACGATCTCGAGCTTGTATTCGACCCGCGATCTGGCGGGCAGCTGGAGCGTCGTGAACCACAGGTCGCCGCCTTCGATCCGGTGCATCGGCATCGTCGAGGGCAGCCCGAACACGAAGTGGCGCAGGTTGACCGCGTCGGCGCCGCCGCGCCACGCGAAGGTGACGTGGGCGCCTTCGACCAGGGGCCAGCTGTGCTCGGCGAGGAAGCGCGCGGCGCTGTCGGGGCCGTGGTCGGGACCGCGCCGGTAGTGGTGGATCGCCTGGAGCGGGCTCACGGGGTCACCCCGACGGTCAGCGAGCCGTCCGTGTGCATCCACAGGCTGCTGTTGCTCCCGGCGAGGGTGCTCCCGTCCCAGGTCAGGCGGTCGCCCTCGTCCAGCGGGGCGGCCCAGGCGGGCTGCAGCCGGCGGGTCAGCAGGGCGACGCGCACGGGATCGGCGAGGCGCAGGCGGTGGCGGGCCTGGGGCAGCAGCA
>CALAGR010000240.1 GCA_937891735.1 uncultured Pseudomonadota bacterium
GTGGCCGCCGCCTCGGACGGGGGCTCCGGCCTCACCATCGCGACCGGTCAGGACGGCGCGAAGCTCAGCCTGAGCGTCGCCGGCGGCTCCTGGTCCGACGACGCCCGGCGCCTCGCGGGCTGGCTCGCCGGAGAAGCGGGGGGCGAGGTGTCGTTCACCGGCGCCGTCGCGAAGGCCGTGGTGCCGGCGGGCACCGTGACCACCGAAGGGACCGCTCCGAGCCAGCTCTCCTACAACGCCGCCCAGCTCGCGGCGGTGGGCTCCATCGCCGAGACGGACAAGACCGGTCGGACCGATGTCCTGTCGGTCGAGGCCGAAGAGATGGACGAAGAGCTCGACCTGGAGCTCGATGAGGGCCCCACGGGCCCTGCGGGGGGGCGCTTCGACCTGAGCATCTCGGGGCTCGATGAGCCGGTCGCCGCGGGCGATGGCGAGGAGGAGGAGGAACTCCCGTCGGACCACCCCGTGCTCGCCTCCGGCTCCCTGGATCTGATGGAGGCCGCCGAGGGCGACGACATGATGTTCATGGCCGGCGAAGACTCCGTGATCAAGTCCGCCGACGTCATCTACATGGCGATCCGCTCCCTGGACGACGGCGACCCGGTGCTGGGCACCGGAAAGGGCGTCGTGGCCCGCCGCGGCGAGGCTGCCGACATCGGCGGCTCGGACGACGCCCCCATCACCCAGTCCGAGCTCGCCCCCCTGCTGGCGTTGCAGGAGCTCGCCGAAGGCAAGAGCGACTCCGGTCCCCCCGCCGTGGCCACCGTGCTCCCGGCCGAGATGACGCAGACCGACGCTGGCGACAAGACCCCGGGCGCCGACGCCGCGTCCCCGAAGGAGCGCAAGCCGTCCTCGAACACAAAGGGTCGAGGACGCAAGCGCAAGCGCGCCCCGCGCAAGAACTAGACGCACCCCAGGTCACTGGGTCGTCGGAGAGTCCCATGGCCGTCGTTGCCCCTTTCCAGGCGTGGGTCCCTCCCGCCGCCCTGTCCGCAGAGATCGCATCGGTGCCGTACGACGTGGTGGACACGCCGGAGGCCCGCGCCCTCGCCGACGGACACCCCCTGAGCTTCCTGCACGTGATCCGCCCGGAGATCGACCTGCCCGAGGGCACCGATCTGTACAGCGACGCCGTGTACGAACAGGCCCGCGCCAACCTGGACCGCTGGCTCGCCGACGTTCCCTACGTCCGCGGCGAGCGCCCGGCGCTCTTCGTGTACCGGCTCATTCGCGACGGGCGCAGCCAGACCGGCGTGGTCGGGGGCTGCTCGGTGGACGAGTACGACGAAGGGCGCATCGCGATCCATGAGCGCACCCGCCAGGGCAAGGAGGACGACCGCACCCGCCACGTCGTCACGATGCGCTGCCAGGCCGAGCCCATCTTCCTGGCCTACCGGGCCGATCCGCGGATCGACGCGCTCGTCGCGGACGTCGTGAGGGGCCCGCCGCTCTTCGACTTCACCGCGGTGGACGGCGTGCGCCACACGGTGTGGTCGGTGGTCGAGCCCGACGCGATCACCGCGGCCTTCGAGGCGGTCCCGACGCTGTACGTCGCCGACGGGCACCACCGCACGAAGTCCGCGTCCCGGGCCCGCGCGACCCTGCGCGACGCCAACCCCTCCCACACCGGCCGCGAGCCCTACAACGCCGTGCTGTCGGTGGTGTTCCCCGACGACCAGCTCGAGATCCTGCCCTACAACCGCGTGGTCACCGACCTCGGCGGACGCACCCCGGGCCAGGTGCTGGCGGAGATCGGGGCCCGGTTCCCCCTCACCCCGGGCGCCGACCCGGAGCCCCGGGAGCCACACCGGTTCGCCGTCCATGCCGACGGCTCGTGGTACGGCTTCACGATCCCGCCCCAGGGCGACGGCGTCATCGAGCGCCTGGACGTGAGCCTGCTCCAGGAACAGGTGCTGGCCCCCATCTTCGGGATCCACGATCCGCGGCTGGACCCGCGGATCGACTTCGTCGGCGGGATCCGTGGCACGGTGGAGCTCGAGCGCCGGGCCGCGGCCTGCGGGGGGGTGGCCTTCAGCCTGTACGCAACAACCATGGCAGAGCTGTTTGCAGTCGCCGATTCCGGGGCGATCATGCCGCCGAAGTCCACGTGGTTCGAGCCCAAGCTGCGCTCGGGTCTGTTCGTGCATCGCATCTGAGCCCACGCCTGCCCCCGGAGTCGTCATGAAGGTCTTGATCGCGGACACGCTCCTGCCCTCGGCGGCCCAGCAGCTGCGTGAGGCGGGCTGCGAGGTCACCGAGTCCCCCGCCCTGACCGATCAGGACCTGCCCGCGGCCCTGGCCCAGACCGGAGCCCAGGTGCTCGTGGTGCGCTCCACGAGGGTGCCCGCGGAGGCGTTTGCGGGGGACGATCTGGCCCTCGTGGTGCGCGCCGGGGCGGGGGTCAACACGATCGACGTGCAGGCCGCCAGCGCCGCTGGCGTGTATGTCTCCAACTGCCCGGGGCGCAACAGCCTCGCCGTCGCGGAGCTGGCGATCGGCCTGCTGATCGCCCTGGACCGGCGGATCCCCCAGGCGAGCGCCGACCTGCGCGCGGGTCGCTGGAGGAAGGGTGAGTACAGCGCCGCCAGCGGCCTCGCCGGGCGCACCCTGGGGATCTTCGGAGCGGGACGCATCGGCATGGCGGTGGCCGAGCGGGCCCGCGCCCTGGGCATGCGGGTGGTGATGTGGAACCGGGATGACGGGCTGCGCGCCGCCATCGCGCAGGCAGGCTTCGAGCTCGAGACCGAGCCCCTCCGGCTGGCCGCCCGCGCCGACGCCGTGACCCTGCACCTCGCCGAGACCGACGAGACCCGGGGGATCGCGGGCGCGGCGTTCTTCGAGGCCCTGGGCCGCGACGCCCTGTTCATCAACACCTCCCGCAGCGGGCTCGTGGACGAAGCCGCCCTCGCCGACGCGGTGTCCCACCACGGCGTGCGCGCGGCGCTGGACGTGTTCGCCTCGGAGCCCGCGGGCAAGACGGGCGACGTGGGCAGCCCGTTGCTGGACCTGCCGGGGGTGATCGCCACGCCCCACATCGGCGCCAGCACCCTGCAGGCCCAGGAGGCCGTGGCCGATGAGGTCGTTCGGATCGTGCGGACCTTCGCGAGCAGCGGCGAGGTCCCCAACGTGTGCAACGTCACGGCCCGCAGCCCCGCATCACACCTGCTGATCGTGCGGCACCTCAACCGCGTGGGGGTGCTGTCCCACGTCTTCTCCGCGCTCCGGGTGGCCCGGATCAACGTGCAGGAGACCGAGAACATCGTGTTCGACGGCGGGCTCGCCTGCATCGCGCGCATCGCGATCTCCGCGGCGCCGGACCCGGAGGTGCTCCGCGCCATCCGGGCCGGCTCTGACGCGGTCCTCAACCTGAGCCTCGTTCCCCTGGGAGTCTGATCGATGAGCCGCCTCTTCAACTTCTCCGCGGGCCCCGGCGCCCTTCCCTTGCCCGTCCTGGAGCAGGCCGCGGCCGAGCTGGTGGACTTTCGGGGGGCCGGCATGTCCCTCCTGGAGATGAGCCACCGGGGCGCGATCTACGACGCCGTGCACCGGGAGTGCGTCGCGGACCTGCGCGCCCTGCTGGGGGCCTCGGAGGACCATGCGCTGATCTTCATGGGCGGCGGCGGTCGCACCCAGTTCGCCCTGGTGCCCACCAACCTGCGCCCCACCGGCAGCGCCACCTACGCGGACACGGGCTCCTGGTCCAGCGGCGCCATCTCCGAGGCGCGCAAGCTCGGCGCGGCGCACACCGCCTGGTCCAGCGCGGAGTCCGGCTACGACCGGGTGCCCGGCCCGGGCGAGCTGGCGGTGCCGCCCGATGCGGCCTACCTGCACTACACGAGCAACAACACGATCTACGGCACGCAGTACCAGTACGTGCCCGAGTCCGGGACCGTGCCGCTGGTCTGCGACATGTCGAGCGACATCCTGTCCCGCCCCGTGGACGTGGCGCGCTACGGCCTCATCTACGCCGGCGCCCAGAAGAACCTCGGCCCCGCGGGGGTGACCCTGGTGGTGATCCGTCGCGACCTGCTCGAGCGAAGCCGCGCGGAGCTGCCCCAGATGTGGAGCTACAAGGCCGTCGCCGCGAAGGACTCGATGCTGAACACGCCGCCGGTCTACGCCATCTACATGGTCGGGCTCGTGGCGAAGCACCTGCTGGCGCAGGGGGGCGCGGCGGGCATCGCCACCCTCAACGAGCGCAAGGCGGCGCGGATCTACGCGGTGATCGACGGCAGCGCGTTCTGGAGGGGGCACGCCCAGCCGTCCAGCCGCTCGTTGATGAACGTCACCTTCCGGTCCCCGTCCGCGGAGCTGGATGCCCGGTTCGTCAAGGAGGCGAACGCGGCGGGCCTGGTGGGGCTCAAGGGCCACGCCAGCGTCGGCGGCCTGCGGGCCTCGCTGTACAACTCCGTGCCGGACGCGGCGGCCGTGGCCCTGGCGGAGTTCATGACGCAGTTCGAGCGCCGCGCTGGCTGACGACCTCTCATCCGGAAGCCAGGAGGAGCGGGATCGGCGGTTCCAGGGGCGGGGGCGTCAGAGGCGCTCGAGATCAAGGAGAGCGAGGGACTGCGCGGAGGCGTACTCATGTACGCCGCACAAGCTGGCCCGAAGCTCGACGCAGAGATCGGGTGGATCGGGCGTCCCCGGACTGGAACCGGCTACCAGTCGACGTCGACGTCCTTCGGATCCGGCTTCTTCTCCTTCTCCTTCTCCTCTTCGACCTGCGCCTCGCTCTTCTTGGCGTCGTCGGCGGTCTTCTTGCGGTCGTTGACGTCCTCGATGTCTTCTTCCATCGGGTCGAAGTGGATCGCGTCCCGCTTCTTGGTGGCCTCGATGTCCGCCTTTTCGGTGTCGGACAGACCCACTCGGGCCGCTTCCTCCTGGAGGCAGTACGAGGGAGCGACCTCCCAGTTCACGTAGATCTGCTCGCTGGACACCTTGAGCTGCAGCGCCCGGTCGGCGTCGATCTCCCACTTGAGGGACAGGTTGCGGGCCATCCCCTCCTTCGTCCGGTCCTTGAGCACCCCCTCGCCGTGGCTGCGCATGAGGTCCGCCTTGATCGTCGTGAAGGCCTTCTCGGTCTCGAACACCCGGAAGCGCAGGGTGAGCAGGACCGCGTCTTCGAAGATCGCGGTCACCGTTCCCCGGAGCCCGAAGACCGTCGCCTGGCTCTCCACCACACCGCCGGTCAGCTCGCTCGGATCCGTCAGCTTGGCTTCCACCGACTCCCGCGCCTCGCACCACGTCAGATCGAGCGGAAGGTCGCTCTCGGCGGCCGCCGCAGGGCCCGCCAGCGCAGCGAGCGCGAGGACGAGAGCTGGGGTCTTCAGGAGTGCGGTCATCGGATCCTCCGTGGCGCGGGGCCGGGCCCAGCATGGGGCGGACGCCGATCCCGGTCAACCCGACCTTCGGCCCCCCCGCGCAGGGTAGGACCGCTGCTTTCGGTAGAATGGTCGGCCGACGCCCTCAACGGGTGGTCCCGGAGCTCAACATGTCGCTGTACAAGGTGATCCCGCGCGCGGGGCACACCCTCGCCGCCTGCCTCTGCCTGCTGCTCGCTGCCACCTCCCTGAGCGCCTGCGGCGTCCGTCGGGACCTGTATCAGGCCTCCCTGGACACCATCGCCGAGTCGCTGGACCAGCTCGATCTGTCCAAGGGCGAGCTCGAGGCGTGCAACGCCGGGATCATCGAGATCACCGACTCGCTGGGCACCTGCCGTGATGAGATCGCGGGCCTCGCCAGGGCCCGGGACGAGGTGCTGGCGGACAACGCGGCCCTGCGCGCCCAGCTGCGCGCGGCCGGACAGGACGTGGACGCGCTGCTGCAGCAGACCTCCACGATCTCCACCATGCTCGACGAGGCCAACCGGGCCCTGGCCGAGGCCCGCGCGCGCCAGGCCGAAGCAGACGCCCGGGACGCGATCTACCAGCGGCTGCGGGAGCGCCTGCAGGCCATGATCGACGCGGGCAAGCTCAACGTGCGCATCGTGCGGGGGCGCATGGTCATCGATCTGAAGCAGGACATCCTCTTCCCCTCCGGCAGCGCGAAGCTGAGCGAGCTCGGCACCGAGACCCTGAGCGAGGTCGGAGACGCGCTCGCCGAGTTCCCGGATCGGCAGTTCCAGGTCGAGGGGCACACCGACAACGTGCCGATCAAGACGGACCGCTTCCCGTCCAACTGGGAGCTGTCCACGGCCCGGGCGGTGTCCGTGGTCAAGGTGTTCGCCTCCCGCAAGATCTCTCCGGAGGCCCTGAGCGCCGCCGGCTTCGGCGAGTTCCAGCCCCGCGCGGACAACGGATCGCCCGAAGGCCGCTCGCTCAATCGCCGGATCGAGGTCGTGATGCTCCCGGACCTCCAGGCGCTCCCGGATCTGGTCGAGACCCTCTGACAGCAACTGCGGTGACGGGCCGCGGCGACTCCGCAGACGCCCAGCCTGGGGACTCCTCCATGTTCGACTTCGACGCGCTCCTCAGACTCCTCAAGCGGCGCGAGGCCAACGAGCTCCGCCTCGTGCCGGGAGCATCGCCCAAGCTGATCCTGGGCAACCGGGCGTCGCGGCTCGCGCTGCCCCCCATCGATCCGGGCTGGCTGTGCAGCCTCGCTCAGGATCTGATGGGCGAGGATCGGGTGGCGTCTCTGGCCCAGGGCCATCCGGTGGACTTCGCCTACACCCACGAGGACCTGGGCAACTTCGACGTGCACGTCTCGGGGACCGTGGACGAGCCGACGATCTCGGTGCGCCCCGAGATCGACCGGACGCTGTTCACCATCGAGCCGGACAACGACAACGTCTCGCCGGAGCAGGGTCTGCGCGCTCCGGAGGCCCTGCGCAAGACCCTGGAGCGGGCGATCGGCCTCGGAGCCTCCGATCTGCACCTCGGTGACGCCGAGCCGGCCATGATGCGGATCCGAGGAGAGCTCGTCGCCATGCTCGACGCCCCGGTGGCCGGGCAGCCGGTGCGGCCCCTGGTCGAGCACATCCTGCCCCCCATCGGGCGTCGGCGGCTCGCGGACGGGCTGGCCGTGGACTTCTCGTTCAGCGTGCAGGGCGTCGGCCGGTTCCGAGGCAACGCATACCGGGCCCTGAAGGGGTTCAACCTCGCGATCCGCATGCTGCCGGAGAAGATCCCGACCCTGAAGGATCTGCACCTGCCCAGCTCCCTGGCGGAGCTCGCGAACTTCGCCAACGGGTTGATCCTGTTCACGGGCCCCACTGGCTCGGGCAAGTCCGCCTCGATGGCGTCGCTGGTGGATCACGTCAACCGCACCCGACCGGTGCACATCATCACCCTCGAAGACCCGATCGAGTTCGTGCACAAGCGCCAGCAGGCGGTGATCCGGCAGCGCGAGGTGGGGGTGCACGTCGCCTCCTTCGCCGAGGGGCTGCGGGACGCGCTTCGGGAAGACCCCGACGTCATCCTCGTCGGCGAGATGCGCGACCTGGAGACCATCCAGCTGGCGCTGACCGCCGCCGAGACGGGTCACCTCGTGATCAGCACGCTGCACGCGAACCGGGCCGCCTCCACCATCGAGCGCATCGTCGATGTGTTCCCCGAGCACCGGCAGGGGCAGGTCCGACTCCAGCTGGCAGAGAGCCTGCGGGCGGTGGTCGCCCAGCGGCTGCTGCCCCGGGCCGACGGCGCGGGCCGGATCGCGGCGGTGGAGGTCATGCGCACCAACCGCGCCATCGGAAACCACATCCGTGAGAAGCGGGTGCACCACATCGGCTCGGTCATGCAGACCCACCGGGAAGAGGGCATGTGGGTCCTCGAGCGGCACCTCGCGGCCCTGGTCAAGCGCAACATCATCAGCGAGGACGTGGCGCGGCTGCACAGCGAGGAAGAGGTCCTCTTCGAGACCTACCTGCGGAGCGTGTAGATGGCTCCGGGGTCGGTTCCATCGGTGCTGTTCCTGCCGCTGTCCGCGCAGCTGGAGGATCCCGACACGATCGCGTGGAGCCGCGGCGTGCCGCTGCTGGTCGCGGAGGGACTCGGGCAGGTCACCTCGGTGCCGACCTGCTTTGCGATCTGGACGACGGGGAGCGGCCCCGACATGCGCATGTGCCACCTGCAGGCGGCCGCGCCCGCGGAGCACGTCGCGGCCTACGGGCAGGCGGCGGGCGCCACGATCGCCTTCACGGGGTTGGCTTCCTGGCACGGCGACTCCTTCATGCGGTGGGACGTCGTCGCGATGGACGGCCGAGGCCAGGTCGCGCGGATCGACGTGCAGACCGATGGCCCCCGCCAGCGGGCCGATGTGGCCCGGGCCTCCTGGCTGACCGCCGTGAAGGGGCTGGGGCTGCAGGGCGCCCCGCTCCCGGCGTCGCTGCGGACCCGCTCGGACGAAGCGATGATCAGCTACGCCCGGGATCGCGAGGCCGTCTGGTCTCGCCGGCGGCGCAACCTGCCCACGGACCGCCTGGGCTATCGGTACCTGCTCTCCAGCCTGACCTGCGATCCGCAGTACGAGGCCCCGGTGCGGGAGATCTATCGGCGAGCTGGGGAGTCGCTGGTGGGCACCACCGGCGACTGGGACACGGGCCGGCCGCTTCGGGCCGAAGCGCGGAGCGCGCTCGAGACGGTGGTGCGCCTCCGGGCCCGCGATCACGTGGCGTGGACCCTGCTGGGCATGCTCAACCGGGCTGACGACCGGCTCAACGCCGCCCGCGAAGCGCTCTCGATGGCGGCCGCGCTCAGCCCCGACTACGGCCCCGCCCACCGCGAGCTCGGCTCCGTCCTGCTCGACCTGGGGCAGCTGCAGAAGGCCGGAGCGCACCTGCGCAAGGCGGGAGCCCTGGCCCCCCGGGACCCCGAGGTGCACCTGTACCTGGGAGGCCTGTACGTCGCGACCGCGCAGCGGACCAGCGCCACGGACCACCTTCGCGCGGTGCTCAAGCTGGCCGCGGGCACGGTGGCGGCGGGGCAGGCCGCGCGGCTCCTGCGCGATCTCGACGAAGGCCCCGTGCGCACCGTTACCAACCCCCTGGCGGGACGCGGTGAGCGGCGCGGACGGGAGGATCACCACCGATCCCGGGATCGCGCGCTGATCGCCCACACCTTCGACTTCTCCGAGGTCGTCCCCACGCGCATGGCCCAGGTGTCCCTGCAGATCGACGAGACGTCGGACCTGGACGTGACCTTCACGGACTAGAGCGCCCGCTCGGGAAGCAGGACGGGCGATACATACCGTTGCCAGCGCCGCGGAGCGGACCCACCGCGTCCCGACCGCGACTTCCATGTCCGACTGCGCGGTCCGTCGTTGACCAAAACCGGGCGCCATACTGCCCGATTTACGGAACGCGCCCCCGACATGTCGGCGCGAATGCGCAATGACATCAGCGTCTTGGCGGACAATCCATCCTCCAACAGCCAAATTCCCCCCATCTGGCACCGACGTTGCAGTCCAATCGTGCGAGTTCGATCCCCGCTTTCGATGAATGGAGCACGACATGGGTTTGACCGCGCCCCTCACCGCCCCCACGGGCGATGCACACCGACCCGGCAAGCACACGCTCGAAGGCGAGGCGAGGGTCGTCTTCACCCTCCTCGGCCTCGTCTCGGACATCGTTCTCGACCTGGACATGCCCGTCACCCGGGCCCGGGACTTGTTCACCCTGTCGCTCTACAAGCAGGCCGAGGCCCGCTACCGCACGAGCACCCGCGTGTCCCTCGCCTTCGACACCGCCCTGCGCACCGTCAAGAAGATCAAGAAGCGGTACCGCGAAGGTGGCGTCGAGCAGGGCGAAGGCCCGCACTTCAACCTGCGGCGCAAGGTCTACTTCATGCTCCTGAAGCAGGAGATGGATCTGGACGAGATCGCTCGCGAGCTCCCCATCAACTACGAGGTCAACTACGCCCGACTGAGCGTCGAGACGCTCCTGGAGCAGGGCCTCGCTGAGGAACTCGATCACGGACGCGGGCACGTAACGTACCGGGCGCTGATCCCCGCGGGGTACGTAAACTTCTTCCGTGAAGATCACGAAGCGATGCTCCAGGGGTTCGACCGGTTCCTCTCCGCCATGCGCAACGTCGTGCGGGCCCGGCTGCTGCGAGGGAACTCCTCCACGGCCATCGCCCGAGGCTTCGTCGTCCGTGTCCGCACCGAGGACATGGAGGACTTCGCCGACGACGTGCGGGCCGCAGCGGTCCGTCTCCTCATGGAGTATGAGGCCCGCGCCGAGGGCGTTCAGGACGACCAGCTGCAGGACATGGAGCTGCTCGTCGGTCTGGCCCCCTCCGAGTAGTCCATCTGCAACTCCGTCGGTCTCCGGATCGGCCATGCCCTCGCCCGGAGGCCGCCACATGGCTCGCCAGCTGCAGTCCTACGCCCTGTTCCTGCTCGCCACGCTCGCCCTCGTTGCCCTGCCGGGCTGCGAGCAGCCCACTGGATCGCTGCTGACCGGTGGTGACCTGGCCGCCGGGGATCTGGTCAGCCCCACGGACAACGCCCTGGACCGCGAGTTCGTGCCCGTCCGCCCCATCGACGAGCCCCAGGGCTACGTCGTGGGCCCCCAGACCGTGGCGGTGTTCGTCGGCGAGGAACTCTGGGTGGAGCTGTCGCTGCGGGAGCCCGACGACTTCGGGCTGCAGGCGGGCGCCATGCCCGACAACGCCGAGTTCACCGCCTTCCCCGGCGGCGGCGTCGTGTTCTGGAGGCCGGGCATCGACGATGTCGGCACCAACGAGTTCTCGCTGTTAATCGTGGACGTGGACGAACCCAACCTCGTGATCGCCCAGGAGATGCTGGTGGTGGATGTGATCCCCCGGCATCGGTTCATCGAGTACGGATTCTAGAGAGCTGCCGCTGCGTACAGAACGGTCCGCCGCCCGTAGGGCCCGTCGCCCTGATCGTGCGACACTGTCTCGGTGAGCGGGAACTCCGAACGAACGCGGCGCCGCATC
The DNA here is from genome assembly GCA_937891735.1 of uncultured Pseudomonadota bacterium. Lineage (GTDB taxonomy): Bacteria > Myxococcota_A > UBA796 > UBA9615 > UBA9615 > JAGSHC01. Next base: position 10,902 of record CALAGR010000240.1, read on the forward strand.
GGTCAGATCCTGATCGCCCGTGGGCTCATCACCGAAGAGGATCTCGCGCGCGCCCTCGCCGATCAGCTGGGGCTGCCGTTCTGGGAGCCCTGCGACGCCGACGCGGCGGTGGTGCTCGACCTGCCCCAGGATCTCGCGCGCGGGCTGCCTGCCCTGCCCTTCTTCCGGGCCTCCGACGGACAGCTGCACGTCGCGATCAGCGACCCGACGGATCCCGAGGTGCGTTCGAGCCTCGAGGCGCTGCTGGGTGGGGCCTTGCGCGTGTACGTCGCGGCGCCGGGGCAGCTCCTGGCCGCGCTGGACCGCGCCTACACCGGCACCACCGAGGTGTCCGCGCCGGTCGAGCCCCAGCCCCAGGGTATGGACCCACATCCGGTCGCGGCCGACATCCTGGCCGATCTCGCGCTGCTGGTGGACGACGAGAGCGACATCGCGGGCTCATCGGTGACGCTGGAGGCCGCGGACCGGCTCGGCGACACCCCGACGGCGTTCGACGCGGCCGCCGCCACGCTGCCCAGCGAAGGCCTGCGGATCGCTCCGCCGCCCCCGAGCGGCCCGGGGATGCAGGCCCCGCGCTCCAGCGAGCCTGCACCGACGGCCGGGTTGGCGAGCCTGTCCCCCTCCCTGGGGCGTCGCTCCGGCACCCAGCGTCGCCTCGACGCCGATCCGACCCCGCGGGAGCTGGTGGCGTCGGAGGGAACCGGCACCGAGCTCGCGCCGCTGCTCGCCACGCTGTCCGAGGATGCACCGGGCGGCGCCTTCGACGCCCTCGCGGCGGCCTTGGTGTCCCGAGCCATCGCCTGGCGCGCGAGCGTGATCGAGGGGATCTCCTCGGAGTCCTCGGTGCGCCTGCGCTACCGCGTGGATGGGTCCTGGCAGGGCAGCCTGGTGCTGCCCCGGTGGGCCGGGAGGGGCCTGTTCGCGGCCCTGGACCGCCACATCGGCCGCCAGCACAAGCCGGCATCCGCCGAGCGGGTGGGGCGCCTGACGGTCCGCGTGGGCGAGCGCTCCATGGAGCTCCTGCAGCGCACCCAGATCCGCGGTGATCGGGAGCGTCGCACGCTGCGGCTGCTGGATCCCCGGGTGCGGCCGCGCATCGACTCGCTGGGCATCCCCGCGGACGTGGGGCGGCGGCTGAAGCAGTGGACGGCGGCCCGGGAGGGCATCGTGCTGGTGACCAGCCCCGCGGACGGCGGGCGGTCGAGCACGCTGTACGCCATCGCCCACGAGCTGGCCGGCGGCCGGACCACCGCGATCATCGACCAGTACGCGGCCTTTGCCCTGCCCAACGTCACCGTCATCGCCCGGGACGAGGCGGGGCCCCGGGATCTGGCCAGCGCGCTGCAAGCCGCCATGGCCGGCGAGCCACGCTGCCTGGTGGTGGACGGGATCACCGGCGGGTCCCACCTGTCGGCGCTGCTGGCGTTGGCCTCCCGCGGGGTCCTGATCGTGCTCGGGGTGCAGGGCAACGACGCGCTCGAGGCCCTGACCAGCCTCCGCCAGCGGGGCGTGCCCGACGCGCTGCTGGGAGAGCAGGTGCTCGGCATCGTGGAGCAGCGACTCGTTCGTCTGCTGTGCCCCGGCTGCGCAGACCGGGAGCCGCTGGATCCGGCCCTCGCTCACGCCCTGGGTCTGGTGGTCGAGACGATGCCTCCCACCGTGCCCGTCAGCGGGGCAGGATGCGCTGCCTGCCACCACTCGGGCTTCCAGGGACGCTACCCCGTGTTCACCCGGGTGGAGCTGTCCTCAGGCCTCCCGGCGGGGTGCAGCGAAGAGGAGCTGCGCACCCTCATCAACGGGGGCCGCCCCCGCTCCGCTCCCAGCCTCGCGGTGCCGTTGCTGGCCCAGGGCCGCACCTCGCTGCGGGAGATCGGCCGCGTGGTGGGTGTGCGCAGCGCCGCAGCCGCGTCCCGCCACGACTCCCCCCGGGTGAGCGTCGCCGCTCCGGACTGGGATCCGGGCGTCACCGGCGAGGAGACGATGGCCGGCATCCTCGAAGCGGGCGAGGAGTCGCTGTCCCTGGACGGCCTGCCCCGCTCCTCGGAGGACCGGGACGGCGACGAGCGGTTCCGGATCCTGGTGCTGGAGAGCTGCGACCAGGTGGGCCCCTACCTGGCCGGGGAGCTGCCGCCCGGCGAGTACCGGATCCTCGTCGGGGACGACCTGGAGCAGACGGCGCGGCTCGCCCAGGAAGAGAGCCCCGCGGCCCTCGTGCTCGGACTGACCGAGCGCGACGACGGGGTGGCGTGGTTGCAGGCCCTGCGCGCGCTCGAGGAGTGCACCTTCATCCCCGTGATCGCCGTGCACGACGGCTGCGCCGCCGATCCCATGGATCTGCTGGTGGGCGGCGCCGACGAAGTGATCGACGGCCGCTTCCCCGGCCGGCTGGTGGCGACCCTGCAGGGCCTGCTTCACAGCGTCGGCTGACCCGCCTTCGCCGGCAGCGGTCGGCCCACCCGCAGTCGCAGCAGATTCCAGCCCTCCCCGCGTGCCACCAGTGGCCGCTCCTCGCGCAGCTCACGGATGAAGCCCTCGTCGTTCCAGGCCGGCGAGGTGTCGGTGATCAGCAGCGCCTCGGCGCCCCAGCGCTCCAGCCGCTCCAGCTCCCACAGATCGATGGTCTGGCGGTGCCACCCCTGCTGATCCAGGGCGTACAGCAGGCTCTGGGGGTGCCGATCCACCACGACGGTGGCCACCCCGGGGGGCAGCACGGCCGACGCACCGGCGGCCACCAGGGCGAGCCGCGCGTCCCCCCGATGGCCCTCGCTCACGAACAGGTGGCCCTGGTAGACCGACAGCGCCGTCAGGAGCAGCAGCCCCACCACCACGCAGGCCTGCACCGCCCTGCTCCAGGTCGGCAGGGCGCGCCACAGGGAGGCCGCTCCGGCCCCCACCAGCACCGAGACGAACGGAACGAAGGGGAGCTGGTAGTAGCTGTGATCCCGGAACCCGGCGGTGACCACCAGCATCGCCACGAAGCCGAGGAAGACCCCCGCCACCCAGGGCCGCAGGGCGGGCACACGGCGCGCCTCGGCCACCCCGGCCGCCGCCAGCACCACCCCGGTCAGCGTGGCGGTGTGCGAGATCGCTGTGCCCGCCAGATACCGCCAGGTCCCGGGGTCGAACCACACCGCGGTCGTGCCCCACTTGCCCGCGGAGGCGCCCCAGATCTTGAACGAGGCTCCATCCCGGCCCAGGTTCAGGTGGGCGTGCAGGTACCAGCCCCCCGCCAGCAGCACGGCGAGGCCCACGGCGCCGGCCACGCGGGCCCGCCCGGGTCCG
>CALAGR010000241.1 GCA_937891735.1 uncultured Pseudomonadota bacterium
CCATTTTTCAACTACTCGCTGATCGAAGCGCCGCCGTCCCACTGACCGATCTTGAAGACCACGAACTCCGCGGGCTTCACCGGGCAGATGCCGATCTCGATGTTGACGTAGCCCGCATCGACCTCTTCGGACGGGTTGGTCTCGGCGTCGCACTTCACGTAGAACGCCTGCTCGGCGGTCTGTCCCACCAGGGCACCCGAAGCCCAGACGCGGCTCAGGAAGGCCCAGATGTTGCGCCGGAGGCGGGCCCACAGGCGGTGATCGTTGGGCTCGAAGACGGCCCACTGGCTCCCCGTCTGGATCGTCTTCTCCACCATGATGAAGAGACGCCGGACGTTGATGTACTTCCAGCTGGGGTTGCTGAGAGTGGAGAGCGTACGAGCGCCCCAGATCCGAACGCCACGTCCGCCGAAGTCGCGGATGCAGTTGATACCACGCACGTTGAACGCGGCCTGCTCACGGGCGTTGATGTTGTAGGCGAGACCGGTGATGCCGGCCATCGTCTCGTTCGCAGGCGCCTTGTGGACTCCGCGCTGACCATCGACCCGGGCGTAGATGCCCGCGACGAAGCCCGACGGCGGAACGACGACCTCCTCCTTGAAGCTCTTGTGCTTGTCGTTGAAGGGGTTGGTCACCTTGACCCACGGCACGTACAGCGCGCCGTAGCCGCGGTCAGACGCGGGCAGCAGGCCGTTCTTCTCGACCTCCTCACCGCTCATGCGCTCCTTCGGGCCGTCGAGGACCGCGAAGACATCCGCGCGCATCTCGCAGTACTCGAGGATCTCCTTCTGCTGCTTATGGTTCAGCCCGGGGCCGGCCATGATCTGGATGTCGTTCTCGAAATCGTCCCACGCACCCAAGCCCTCGCGGGGCTTCGCCGGGTTCACGAGGGGGATGTTCGAGTCCTCCGCACAGAGCAGGTAGGTGTAGGCGATGCCTCCACCGTTCTTGAAGAACCCCGAGACGCCCATCACGAAGTTGAACACTTCGCGAATGTTCAGGAACTGGATGTAGAGCGCGTCGAGCTTCTCTTCGTCACCCTTCAGCGCGCCCTGACCATTGATCTCGACCACGTACTCCTCGAAGGCCTTCCGCACGAAGTTGTTGAACTGCGTGGGGTTGGTGACCTTCGCGGGGCCGACGGTGAAGCGGGTCAGTCCAGCCTTGACCGAAACCTCTTCGCCGCCGAACGCATCGACGACCTCGCCGACCGTGCTGGGGTTGTACTTCTCCAGCGCGCCCTTCGTGGTCAGTTCGTCGATGAGCGAAGAGATCTTCGCCTTGTCGCGGGTGAGGATGGCGCCCTTTGCGTCGACCTCGGCGGCGGACACGTTCACGGCACCCTTGCCGAGCTCGACCGTCGCCTGATCACCCTTGACCGTCACCTTCGGCTTGAGACCGAAGAGGGCGGCGAACTTGTTGAGGTCACGCACGTCGCCGGAGTCCAGACCCAGCGAAGAGATCAGGCTGCCGACATCGGCGACCTTCGCCTTGGCGTCACTGATGACGTCGCCAGGCAGACGCCGCATCTGCGCCTCACCCTTGCTGTTCTCCCAGCTCACCTCGGAGAACCCGTTGACCGGAATCACGCCAATGAAGGCGGCGTTCGACGTGGCGGCCGCTTCAAGCGGCTTGGCGCCCGAGTCGATCTCCTGAATGTAAACGCCTGGTGTCTGATAGTTGGGCATGGAGCCTCACTCCTCCGTTGTTGGACGAATACGCAAAGACGAAGCGTCCCGCGGTCGAATGCGCGTCATTGCGCGTGTCTTGAAATCTTGCGGTCGAGCCCTTCTCAACGACTCCCGCGTTTGAAGCCCTCCCAGTGCTTCCCCGTCCCAGCGTCCTGTGGATACTTTTCGGAGCATCGCGGGATGAAGGTCATCCTTGATGTTGCTCCTCCAGAGCAGAAACCACGACACCGGGAGCAGATCCGCTGGGTCCCCGTCCCAGGGACCGGAAGAATACCGGATTCTCCTGAAGTGATCATCGACGCTGCGGATTTCCTGGCCGGAACGCTCGGCGAGGGCCCCTCGTCGGTCGGCGCCGGCACGCTGGCGGGAGGCCCAGTCCAGGACCATCCGCGCGTCGCTCGACTTCGCCGCCCCGACGAGGCCGCGCTCGTAGGAAGTGCGCCGCTCCGTCCGGTCGGACAGGCGGGTGAGAGCGGGACCCGGGATGGTGGTGTGGGGAGCGTCGGTCACAGGGGCGGCAGCCTACCGCGGGCGCGCCCCTCGCGTCAGCTTGGGATGATCAGTTGACGACCTTGACCTGCGCGCCGGTCATCGCGACGCCCGCGCTGCCCTTGATGTCGAAGTTGCTGCCGGCGGTCATTTCGTTGTTGCCGCCCGCCTCCATCGCGATCTTGGCGCTGGTCTTCACCTCGATGTCGACAGCGTCGACCGTGAAGTTGCCGTCGGCGCATTTGAACGTGATGTCCCCGGTGCTCGTCCACGCCACGATCTTGTCGCTCGTGAGCAGCTCCACCTTCGTCTCACCACCCGAGGACTCGATGGTGACGTGCTCCTTGCCGTCGCCGTCGAACATCGTGAACTTGTGGTCGGAGCGGCTCCAGAAGATGCGCTCGTCGTTCTTCCCGTCGGCGTTGTCGTAGGGGACGGTGTCCTTGCCGTTGTGCAGCGAGCCGATCACGATGGGGTGATCGGGGTGCCCGTGCACGAACTTGAGGAGCACCTCGTCGTCCACCTCGGGCAGACACGCCCAGCCGCGACCCGGTCCCGCCATCAGGGTGGTCACGCGGGCCCACGCCGAGAGCATCTCACCGGAGGGCGCGCAGTACTGGACCTGCACGCGGTAGTGCCCGTCGGGGTCCTTGTTGTCTGTGACGAGCCCGCACACCGGTCCGACGACAGGCTCGAAGTGGACCTGGTAGGGAGGAAGAGCCATCAGTTCAGGTTCACCGTGGCGCCCTTGACGTTCACCTCGCTGCCGCCTTCGACGACCGCCTTGGTGCTCGCCTTCGCCTCCCAGTTGCTGCCTGCCTCGTGCTTCACGTCGCCAGAGGCCTTCATGGAGACCTCCTTGGCCTCGACCGTGAAGTTGCCGTCCGCGGTGAACGTGATGTCCCCCGAGCTCTTGACGCTGATCAGCTTCTCGGCCGTGTCCAGCACGATCTCGAGCCCGCCGGAGGTGTCCTTGAGGGTGATCTTCTCGGCCCCGTCCGTGTCGTCGATCTCGATCACGTGGCCGCTGCGCGACACCAGGGTGCGGATGTTGTTCTCGCCGTCGGCGTTGTCGAAGGGAGGCGTGTCCTTGCCGTTGTACAGGCACCCCACGATCACCGGCTCGTCCACGTTGCCGTTGATGAAGTCCACCAGGACCTCATCATCGATCTCCGGATAGATCACGAAGCCCATCGACTTCCCGGCCATCGGAAACGTCATCCGTGCCCAGGCGCTGATGGTCTCGTTTCCGAGCCATGGATATTGGACTTGAATGCGGCCGTACCCGTCAGGATCCTTGTTGTCCACGACGATCGCCTCAACAACTCCGTAGAAGCTGGAGGCTCGGCCAATGGTCCAGTCTTGGGCCATCGTTCCCTCGCTCGTCGGTGGGGCCGTCTGAGACCCAAATCCGACGCTTTGCCATTGTCACCGTCACTGCGACGAAGTGTCAACGGATTCCGTGGCGGCCGCCCGAATCAGCGGGCCGAATCGTCGTCGCCGGCGGCGCCGGCGCTGTCGTCGTCATCACCTGCGGGACCGGTCAGGCCCGGCGCCCCCGGCAGCCCGAGCACCTCGGGCCACACCATCCCGACCGTCTCCGAGAGCTCCGGGCACGCGGTCAGCGGCACGGTCTCGGCCTGGGAGCTGAGCAGCATCTGCTTGTAGGGGAAGATCGCCGGCGCCCGGCTCACCTCCGCGAACAGGGTCAACTCGACCGCGGCGCCCCCATCGGCAGCCTGGTCCCAGTCCGGCAGGAGCATGCCCAGGGGGCGGTCCGCGCCCCGGATCTGGATGTTCTCCTGCGCCTTGTAGTGGTGGTAGTAGCGGTGGTTCGCCGCCTGCAGCGCCATCGAGGCCCGGTCCGGATAGGTCGTGCGCCCCTCCTGCCAGTCCTCCGCGAGCCGCGACAGGTAGCCCGCGCAGTCCCGGGCGGGGTCGATGTCGCACTCCGTGGTGCCGTCCTGGCTGAGGCAGGCCCGCCGCCAGGGGGCGTCGTCGCCACCCGAGTTCTGGGGAAGCACCCCGTCGCCGTGCTGCGACCGCTCGTAGACCCGCGACACCATGCTGCCGGGGATGAGGAGCTCGCCTCCCCCGAACACGTCTTCGTCGGAGCCCGGCACCGCCGCGCGGAACACGGAGTCGGAGGGAGCTGCGCCACCCGTCACCTCCGCGAGCACGTGGATGGCGCGGTAGGCGCCGCCGTCGCCGAACGCATCCGAGGCGGCGCCGCGGAGCTCCTGGCAGACGTACGGCACCCACGAAGAGGGCCAGTCCTCCGCCGGGCTGGCCAGCAGGTCATCGACCCACCGCTGCAGCTCGGCCACCTCGGACAGGTAGCGGCGGTACGCATCGCAGGACACGTCCTGGGTCGCGCCCACGAGCACCACCTCGATCAGGTCCCGCTCCGCCACGCCCGTCACGGCGGTGTCGGTGGCGACGCGGTGCGCGAAGCCCTGGACCTGGAAGCTGCCCCCGGGCGGGAACGGAGAGTCCCCCTGGCCCGAATCGGTGGGGCCCCACCAGGTCTGCATCCACACGCCGTCGTTGCCGCACCCCGTCAGGAGGCAGACACAGAGAGCGAGCAGGCTGGGGGTGAGGCGGGTCATGAGGGTCAGGCGACGGGCATCGTACCAGAGCATGATCAGCCCTCGACCTGCCGAGAGGCGACTCCGCGCGCAGTCCTGAGAGCCTCCTCGATTTCGGCCTTCGCGGTGGCCTCCTCGGCGAGGTCGATGGTGACTGCGTCGAGGTGTTCCAGCGCGGCTGCGGTCGGGTCCCCGGCCACCGGCAGGCTGCCGAGCGAAGCCACGATCTCGTCGCACCTGCCAACAAATGCGGCCACCCGCTCCGGCCCGACCCCGGCGCGCAGGGACTCCCGGGCCGCGTCCAGCGCCTCCAGGATCGCCTTGCGGCGGGACGTGTCGAGATCGTCGGCGGCTTGCACGGCCGCCTTGGCCCGCCCCCAGGCCTGGTCTTCGGTGGACGCGGTGCTCAGGGCGGGGGACGTCAGCGCGCCGGGCTGACCGCGACCCGCCCCGAGCCGTACGATGCGGGATTGACGCAGGGCGACCGCGGCCCCTCCGAAGATCACCGCCGCGCCGACGACCAGGACGGCGAGCGGAGCGCCCATCAGCAAGCCCAGCATCAAGCCGGCCGCGCCGACCGCGCCTGCGCCGATGGCCACGGCCCGGAGCACGCCGCCGGGATCGGATCCGTCCGCTTCGCTGGGGGCCCGGGCGCCTGCCGCCAGCGCCTCCCGACGCTCTGCGTCCCGGCTTACCGCGCGCGCGCGACGCGCCTGTTCTTCTGCGCGTCGCTTTGTATCGAAGTCAGTCACCAGTCGCCTCCAGGGGCTCGATGATGACACACTGTCGGCCCTTGAGCGGTCCGCATGCCCCGTCCACCCGCGACCTGTCCCTGGTGGCCGCCCGGCGCTACTGGAGCCTCACCCGCTCGTTCGCCATCAACGACATCCGCACGCGCTACGTGGGCTCCCTGATGGGCTTCTTCTGGGCGGTGGTGCAGCCGCTGATCGAGCTGGTCACCTACACGTTCGTGTTCACCGTGATCCTGCTCGTGCGGTTCGAGGATCACTACGACACCTGGACCAACGCCCTGTACCTGTTCTGCGGGATGGTGGCCTGGCTCAGCATCAGCGAGTCCCTGAGCCGCTCGGTGAACGTGGTCCGGGAGAACGCTCACCTGATCAAGAAGATGCGCTTCCCGGCCTCGGTGCTGTGCGGATACGTGGTGCTCTCGGAGGGCTTCTCGAGCCTGATCCGCTTCGCCCTGCTGTTCGGGGCGGCCCTGCTCGTGGGACAGGGCCTGTCGCTGCACGCGCTGCTGTTCCTGCCGGTGCTGGCGCTTCAGCTCCTGTTCACGCTGGGCCTCGCGATGCTCCTGGCCACCACCCAGGTCTACTTCAAGGACACCCAGCATCTGCTCGGACCGGTGCTGATGATCTGGATGTTCATCACCCCGATCTTCTATCCCGCGTCGCTCTTTCCCCGGCAGTTCAGCCCCCTGCTGATGCTCAACCCGCTGAGCCACCTGATCGGGATCTACCGCGAGTTGATCCTGAATCACGTCTTCCCCCAGTGGGGCTCGCTGGTGATCTTCTCGACGATGGCCCTGACGACGTTCCTGCTGGGCGCGGTGACGTTCGCGCGCCACAGTCGGCGCTTCCCGGACCTCGTCTGACGGCAGACGGGCCCCCTTTCGCCCTTGAGCGATGGGCCCCTTGGTTCGTAGGGTCCTGCCGATGATCCGGTTCCCCATGCCCGCGCTGATGGCGCTCCTGATGTTCGGCGGCTGCGCCCAGCCTCCCGGCGTCGCGCCGGTGGACGGCGATCCGACCCCCGGTGCGGACGATGACGACGACCTGACCGACGACGACGACGACGACGACGTGCTGCCCCCGCCGCGGCCGGAGTCGGCGACCTTCGCCGCGATGCAGTACGGACAGATGGACGAGTCGGGCGCGGCGGCGGGCATGGTGCGCACGAAGCTCGATGGCGAGTTCCAGTTCGTCTACTGGGACGACGATCAGGCCCTGCTGTGCCGCGACCGGTTCAGCTTCAGCAGTGAGGGCCACTTCGGTCCTGTGATGGTGGGAGCGTGCGGCGCGTGCTCGGGGATCCTGTCGATCCAGGAGGTCACTCGCACCAGCGAGGAGGACCTGGACGACGCCTGCGTAGGCCTGCCCCCGGACCTGGACCTGTCCTTCCTGCTCGATCCGAGCGCCGGAGAGGGTGTGCCCGACTTCCGCAACCTCGCGCTGGTGCCCCTGTCCCTGCTGTCGGAGATGGAGTTCCCCATCGGCGTGGACGGAACCACCGCCGAGGAGCTCATCACCACCTACGCCGCGGCAGGGCTGGAGGCCACCTACATCGCCATGGTTCGCCCCGGAGGCTGGCTGGGCACGAGCGCCGCGCTGGGCGAGGTCGCGTCCGGATGGGACGAGGTCGGCTGGCTTCCGATGTTCGTCGTCTACAGGGACGCGGACCGACCCGGGAACGCGATGTTCCTGGAGGGCGAGATCTTCATGACCTCGCTGTGGCACGTGGCGCTGGCAGCGGGCAGCGATGGGGCATCCGGTCCGGCCCCCCTCGGCAGCTCCGTTTCCGACTAGCCCGTCCGGGCGGGAGCGACGCCCCGCCGGGTATCCTGCCGCGGTGAGCAGCACCAGCGGAGCGGAAGCAGCCCCAGCGGTCGAGGTGGTCGGCCTCGGGAAGCGCTTCGACATCTACCCCAACGACCGCGCGCGTCTGGCCGAGTTCTTCGGGAACCGCCAGCACCACGTCGAGTTCTGGGCCCTGCGGGACGTGAACTTCTCGGTCAAGCCGGGCACCGCGTACGGCGTGGTGGGGAGCAACGGCGCGGGCAAGTCCACCTTGCTCCGGCTGCTCAGCGGGGTCAGCGAGCCCACCGAGGGGTCCCTGCAGGTGCGCTCGAGGCTGTCGGGGCTGCTCGACCTGGGCATGGGGTTCCACCCCGACTTCACGGGCCGGCAGAACGTGCGCCTGAACTGCTCCGTGCTCGGCATGCCAGACGAGCAGATCGACGGCCTGCTCCCCCCCATCGTGGGGTTCGCGGAGCTGGAGGACTTCATCGACCGGCCCGTGCGCACCTACAGCGCGGGCATGCAGCTGCGGCTCGCGTTCGCCATCGCGGCGCACGTCAACTACGACGTGATCTTCATCGACGAGGTCCTGGCGGTGGGCGACCAGTACTTCCAGCGCAAGTGCATCCTCAAGATCGAGGAGTTCCTCACCGAGGGCCGCACCCTGGTGCTCGTGAGCCATGACCTGCACTCCATCCGGTCCCTGTGCAGCGAGGTCTTGTGGCTGCACGCCGGCCGGGTCGTGCATCAGGGTCCCACCGCCGAGGTGGTGAACGCGTACGTGGACGTGGCGCGGGACAAGGAGGGGCGCCTCAAAGCCCGCCTGTTCGGCGGCGCCCAGTCGGCCCACGCCCGCGCGCTGCCCCGTCGCATGGCGGCCGAGGTGAACGGCGAACCCCCGCCGACCTCGGACGGGCAGCTCCGGGAGGCGTTGGGACCCCTCCCCTTCTTCTCGACCACCCGGGACCCGGCGCTGCGCGCCTCCCTGCAGGCCGCGCTCGATGAGCCGGCGCGCTTCGAGGCGGTCTGGGCGGAGCGGGACGTCGTCCAGAACTACGAAGACACGCACGCCGAGCGGCCCACGATCACCGGCACCGGGGAGATCAAGATCCTGGGGGTGCGGTTCCTGGACTCGGAGGGGCACGACCGGGACGCCTACACGACGGGCGAGTCGGTGACGATCGCCGCCACCTTCAAGGCGATCGTGCCCATCGAGGACCCGATCCTCGGCGTGGCCCTGTTCCGAAACGACGAGCTGTACGTGTACGGCCCCAACATCCGCTTCGACAACGTCGAGAAGATGAGGGGCACCTACCACGGCGTGTACACCTACTTCATCAACTACCCGAACCTGCCGCTGCTGACGGGCACCTACCGGGTCAGCATCGCCGCGTTCGACAAGCACCACCTCAAGCCCCACGTCTGGCACAACCAGCTGTACGAGCTCAAGGTCACCTGCCCTCGCGACGACCACGGGATCGTGGAGATCCACCACCACTGGGGCCTGGTGCGCCACGTGTCGGGCGAGGGTGAGCAGCTGCCATGAGCCGGGTCTTCCTCATCGGCACCGGCCCGCTGCCCACCGAGGACCCGCGGGAGCTCGGCTTCCCGCAGCTGCGGACCCGGCAGATGCTGCTGCCGCTCCTGGACGCCGGGCACGAAGTGATGCTCGCCTGCCTGACCCGGCGGGGGCTCGATGGCCCCTCGGACCGCTCCGCGTCGGGACGACCGGTGGAGGTCACCGTGCCCACGCCCAAGGGCGAGCGGCGCATGCAGCACGCCGTGGTGCGCCCCGACGAACCCGGGCGCTTCCTGATGATGCGGGACCTGCGCCGCGACTTCGGGCCCGACGTCACCGTCACCGCGGGGCCGTTCCTCCCCATGGCCGCGGGGGCCCGGGCAGCGGGGGACGAGCCGCTGTGGGTCGATGTCCCCGGCGACCCGATGTGCGAGGCCCAGGCCAAGGCGCACCGCTCCGGCAGCGTCGATCCGATCCACCGCTACCGCGAGATGCTCGGCCAGGCGCTGGCGCGTGGGGACCGGTTCAGCGTCATCTCCCCATCCCAGCGGGGCACGCTGGTGGGCGCGCTCGGGCTCGCCGGGCGCCTCACCGGAGACGCCCTGGGGGACGAGCTGGTGCACGTGATCCGTGGCTCGGTGGAGGGGGTGCACGCTCCAGGGTCCGGGGTCGATGCGTCCCGCTCGGTGCTGCCCGCGGGCTTCCCGGAGCTGGCGCGCGCCGCGTGGGTGGTGCTGTTCTGCGGCGGATACAACAACTGGCTCGACGGCGACACGATGCTCACCGGCCTGCTGGCGGCCATGGAGGCCGAGCCCCGGATCCACTTCGTGTCCACCGGGGGGGCCCTGCCCGGGCACGACGAGGGCAGCTACCACCGATTCCGGGCGGGGGCGCAGGCCTCCCAGTTCAGCGACCGCTTCCACTTCTGCGGCTGGGTGCCGACAGCCACGCTGCCCGCCGTGTACCGGCGCGCGGACCTCACTCTGAGCGTGGACCGACCGTGCTACGAGGCCGAGTTCGGTGCCCGCACCCGGATCCTGGAGTCCCTGGAGCGGGGGGTGCCCGTGGCCTCCACGGATCTGTGTGACCTCACCGCGGAGCTCGCCGCCAACGACCTGCTGCTCACCTTCCCGCCGGGAGACCCCGGGTCCCTGGCGGACCTGATCGTGCATGCCTGCCGCCACGACCGCGGCGGAGAAGACACCCGGGCCCGGTGGGCGGCCCAGCGGGGGCGCTACGGCCTCACCGAGACCACAGCGCCGTTGCTGCAGTGGGTGCGGGATCCCGTGCGGGCCCCCGGCGGGGTGCCCGTGGACTTCCTGGAGGACACCTGGCAGGAGCTGGCGCGGCTGCAGGATCGCCTAGAGGACGTCTGGAAGAGCCCCACCTGGCGCTACCTGGGGCGGCTGCACCAGCTGCTGCGGCGGCTGCGGGGGTAGCCCGGGGGGCTCAGTCCTTGACCGGGTCCGGTACGCTCTGCAGATCGCCGCCGGTGGTGGCCACCCGCCACTCTCCCGTCATCCCAGCATCCACCAGGGACTCGATCCGGCGCGCCGTGGTCTCCGAGCTGAAGCGGGTCTCGCGGCTGTGCTTCTCCATGCGCAGCTGCACATGGACCATGCGCGCCTGCAGGCGCAGCCACTCTGCGAACGGGCGGGTGATGCCCAGCCCCAGCGCCGCTCCGAAGAGCAGGCCGACGAACGGCTCCCAGCTCGGGGAGTGATCCCAGCCCCCCCGCAGATCGCTCCAGATGTAGGCGAGGGCCCCGAAGGCGGCGGCGGTGCCGATCATCCCGGAGACCTCGGTCCACTTCGCCCGGCTGTACAGGAGCTCCGCCTGGAACCGGACCAGGTCCACGCCGTTCTCGGCGTCGGTGTCATCGAGCTCGGGCAACAGGCTCACGCGGGTCAGACCTCCAGCAGGGCCTTGGCGTCCAGCGCCCGGGCCTGCTGCTCCGACTCTACCTGCCACGCTGGCCGCACGTCGCCGTGACCGTTGCGGACCAGGGTGTCCTCCAGGGCGACCATGAGGTCGCGCAGGCCCGCCCCCGTCAGCGCGGACACCGGCGTTCCTCCGTGATCGCGGCTCAGCGCGATGACCTGCTCGGCGGTCGCCGCGTCGGTCTTGTTCAGCGCGATCATGCGGGGCATGTGCTTGAGATCGAGGTCGTCGAGCACGCCGTTGACCACCGCCATGTGCAACGCCGCGTTGGGATCGCTCGCGTCCACCACGTGCAGGAGCACGTCGGCGTCGTTGAGTTCCTCCAGGGTCGCCTTGAACGCCCGCAGCAGATCCTGGGGCAGACGCTCGATGAAGCCCACCGTGTCGGTCAGCACCACATCGCGGGCGTCGGGCACGTTCATGCGGCGCGACGTGGTGTCCAGGGTGGCGAACAGCCGGTCCTCCGTCAGCACCTCCGACCGGGTCAGGGCGTTGAGGAGCGTGGACTTTCCGGCGTTGGTGTAGCCGACGAGGCCGATGACCGGCACCTCCTCGCGGTTCCGTTTGCTGCGCCGCAGCTGGCGCTTGCGCGCGAGCTCGTCGAGCTGCTGCTCCAGCCGGACGATGCGATCCCGGGCGCGGCGCCCGCGGATCTCGAGCTTCGTCTCACCCGGGCCGCGGCCCCCGATGCCTCCGGTCAGGCGGGACAGGGAGGCCTGCATGAGGCTCAAGCGGGGCAGCAGGTACTTGAGCTGCGCGAGCTCCACCTGCAAGCGGCCGTCCCGGGACATGGCGTGCTGGGCGAAGATGTCGAGGATCAGCTGGGTGCGGTCGATGACCTTGAGCTCGGTGGAGTCGGCGATCGTCTTGCCCTGCGACGGGCTCAGATCGCGGTCGAAGATCAGCAGGTCCGCCTCGAGATGCATGGAGCGGATGAGCAGTTCCTCGAGCTTGCCGCGGCCCACGACGGTCCGCGGATCGACCCGGCGGCGGCGCTGCACGATGGTGTCGATCACCTGCAGGCCGGCTGTGTCCGCGAGGCGCGCCAGTTCCTCGACCCGGCGCTGCAGCCCCTCCTCGTTGTTCTCCTCGACGCCGATGAGGATGGCGCGGGGCCGACCATCGACCTTGGCCGCCTCGCCGGTGGCGTCCTTGAACTCTCCCTCCAGCGCCGCGATGAGCTCGGCGAAGTCCTCGTGGAGCCCGTGCACGCGCACCGGCCCCTCCAGGCGCCACGGCTCCTGGGCGGACGCAGCCTCGTGCGGGGGCAGGAGCGTGGCGTACTCGAGCGTGCCCGGCAGACCCAGATCGCCCACCTGCAACGCCGCGATGAGATCGAGGCGGAGCAGGGACAGGTCCGTGAGGTCGTCCCGGGACAGCGGCTCGCCCAGGATGTGGGTGTGCAGGAGCCGCAGTCCGCGAAAGCGGCCGCGGCCGGCGCGGGCCCGACCAAGGTCGGGGATGAACAGACGACGGGCGTCCCCAACGATCACGTGGGTCACCGAGCCCCGGCGATCCACCAGCACCCCCACCTGACGACCGATCCCGAACGACACCTCGGTCAGGCTGCGGGCCAGCTCGGGGCTGATGATCTGGTTGGGGGGCACGCGCCGGCGGTACAGGTACCCCAGCGTCTTCAGGTCGGAGGGCTTGAGGCCTTCGAGTTTTCCGTGGAGTGGCTGCACCCGGCGACCGTAACGTCCCGCTCGATGCCCGGCAACGCTACTCGACCACCTCGACGTCCTCGGCCTCGCTGGCGTCCTCGGCCTCCTCGGCGGCGGCAGCGTCTCGGGCCACCTTGTCCTGCCGGAGCTTCCTGGCGAGCTTCACGCCCGGCCCCGTGATCGCGATGCCCACGCCGCCGGACAGCCGCCACTCCGACACGCCCTGCTTGTAGAACAGACCCACGCCGAGGATCTCCGGGCGGATCCTGAACGGCGACCGGCCCACCGGGATGTCCATTCCGATGGGCAGGAACAGCTGCTTCGGCCAGTCCTTCTCCAGGGGTACCGTCCAGCTCATCTGGATGTGGGGCGAGAAGTACACGGCGGGCGCCCAGGTTCCCCCGAAGCGGCGTCCGACGCTGAATCCGCCGTCCACCCCGAACCCCGCCGCCACCGTGGCGTTCCTCTGTCCGACGCCGCAGCACGCCCCCGCCAGCAGGCTCAGATCGATGCTGATGTCGATGGGCCCCTTCACCGGCGCGACGCGCACGTCCAGCGCGCCGCCGAAGCTCGTGAGCATGTAGCTGAAGAACCGGCCGCCGATCTCCACGTGGTTGTCCACGCCGCCCCGGATCCAGCCCTGCAGCTCGCCGCCGCCGAACGTCCCGTCGTCCATGCGTACGCCGGCGCCCACGCCGCCCCCCACCTCGACCATGCCGCGGGCGATCGTGTCGGCCGGGCGGAACCGATGGGCCGGGCCACAGCCGATCCCCAGGATCAGGAGAAGAGGGACGAGGCACCAGACAATGCGGGGCGGCAGGCTCATGAGGAGCCCATATCGGCCGTTCGGACAGGGACGTGAGCGCGGGCCGAGGAGCCACACGCTGATAGACTGCCTCCTCCAATGGCACGCCTGGGTCGATACACGCTGCTGGAGCCGGTGGGCGAGGGCGGGATGGCCGAGGTCTTCCGCGCCCGCCTCGACGGCCCCATGGGCTTTCAGAAGACGCTCGCGATCAAGCGGATCCGCGATCAGGTCGTGCGTCAGGACGAGGAGCACGTCCGGGCGCTGATCAACGAGGCGCGGATCGGCGGCAAGCTGCGCCACCCCAACATCGTCGAGATCTACGACCTGGGCGAGGACGACGGCGCCTACTACATCGCCATGGAGTTCGTGGAGGGCGTGACCCTCACCGACATCATGCGCGTGGCCCGGGAGCACCGCGCGATGGTGCCTCCGTCGGTGCTGCTCGACATCGGGATCCAGGTCTGCCGCGGCCTCGCGTACGCCCACGTGATCGAGGGGGAAGACGGCGCGCCGCTGGACCTGGTGCATCGGGATCTGAAGCCCAGCAACATCATGGTCAGCATGGGCGGCATCGCCAAGATCATGGACTTCGGCATCGCGAAGGCGAGCTCGAACCTGTTCGACACGACGGCCACGGGCATCGCGAAGGGCACACCGCTGTACATGTCGCCGGAGCAGCTGCGGGGCATGCGTCCCCTGCCCTCCTGCAGCGACCTGTTCTCCGTGGGGGTGCTGCTGACGGAGCTGGCCACCGGCAAGCTGCTCTTCGCGGGTCGGACGATCCCCGAGATCATCACGCGGGTCCTCAACCAGCCGCTCAACGACGCCATCGACGAGGCCGATCAGCGGGTCCCGGGCATCAAGCCGGTGCTGGAGCGTCTGCTCGACCGCGACGTCGCGGGCCGCTACCAGGACGCCAGCGAGGTCGCCATGGAGCTGACCCACCTGCTGGACTGGCAGGACAAGAAGACCTCCACCGCCGAGGTGGTGCAGGCCGTGGTGAAGGGCAACTTCCCCGGCGCCAGGCGCCTGAGCACCACCGCCGCGGCCATGCAGCCGATCATGGATCGGGACGACGCGGGCAACGTGGAGAGGGACGTGGGCGGCGATCCCGACCACGTGATCGGCAACCCCAGCGAGACGCTGGTGGGCACCTGGATCCGGCGGTCACGGCGCCGACGGTTCCTGTTGATCCTGATGCTGGGGGTCCTGCTGGGCGGGGGCGGGGCCGTCGCTGCCTACGTGTTCAACGGCACCCTGGGGGTCACCCTCAAGGTCGACTCCGCGCGGGAGGCCGTCAACGAAGGGGATCTGGTGCTGGCGCTGGCGCTGTGGGAGCAGGCCCTGGCGGAGAACCCGGGGCGGGTCGATGCGCGCTTCGGCGCGGTGATGCTGCAGTCCTGGGCGGGGCAGGACGTCGAGGTCACGGAGTCGGCGCTGGAGTTCGCGCCGGAGGAGACGTCGAGCGCGTTCGCCAGCAAGTACCTGGCGTTCGGGCGGGTCCTGCGCCGCGCCGGGCAGTACACCGAGGCGTTCCGCAACCTGAAGCTGGCGCTCGACGCCGCGCGGCTCGCCCGGGACCGGGACGGGGTCACGATCCGACCGGATCTGCTGCACGAGGCCGCCGAGGTGGCGCTGATCCTCGACTCCCCGGCCGCCGCCCGCGGGTACCTCGTGGAGCTCGCCGCCGCCCTTCCCCCCGGGGAGATGGCGGACCTCGCCGCGGCCTGGTCCGACGCGATCAGCGAGGATCGGGCGGGGCTGCTGGCGGTGGAGCTGCTGTGGATCGACGGGCGGATCGACCAGGCGTACGCGCAGCTGGTGATGGCGTTCGATGCCGCCGGGGGATCGCGGGACGGCCGGCAGGAGGACCGGCTGGTGTGGGCGTACCGGGCCCTGGCCGATCAAAAGTACGGGATCGCTGCCCGTCTGCTGGAGGACATCGGACCCCTCACCGGGGAGACGGTGCGCCGCCGGGCCGCCACCGTGGGCCGGGCCGCTGCCCTGGCGGGGCTGGGACAGAGCGCCAAGGCCCGCAAGGAGCTGGCCGCCGCCCTCAAGCAGATGAGCACCAGCGAACAGCGCGCCACCGCGCGGCTGCACGTGGCCCTCTCGCTGACCCGCCAGGGCGTCGACCGCGAATGGGCGACCGACCTGGTCGAGGAGGCGGTGGTGGAGCTGCAGGACGTGTCGCGCCAGGCGGACAAGGATCCCGACGTGCAGATGCTGCTCGATCTGCTCGACGGCAACGCGACCGGCAACTCCCAGGGTCCGTTCGCGGCGACGGTGAGGCTGTCGGTGGATCCCCGCACGGGGCGCTTCATGTCCTCGACGCTGTCCCGGGGCGGTCCCACGGGCAGCAGGCTGCTTCCCCCGGACGCGTTCCCCCAGGAGAACCGGAGCAGGGAGGGGCTGGCGGCCCCCTTCGGCCCCACCTACCACCCCCTGGATGGCACGCTGCTCGGCTGGTACTACCACCCCGGGCGCTGAGCGCAGGGACGGATCAGCGCAGCCGGAGCGCCATGCGCAGCGCGGACTCCATGTGCCGCGGATCGGCCGTGCCGGTCCAGGCGATGTCCCGCGCGGTGCCGTGATCGACGCTGGTGCGCACGATCGGCAGCCCCGCCGTCACGTTCACCGACGCGCCGAAGTCCAGCGTCTTGACCGGGATGAGCCCCTGGTCGTGGTACAGCGCCACCACCAGATCGAAGGCCCCGCGGGCCGCGGAGGCGAAGACCGTGTCGGCCGGGTACGGACCCGTCACCACCGCCGGACCGCCCTGCAGCGCCTCGACCGCGGGACGCACCACGGTGTCCTCTTCGTGCCCCAGCGCGCCACCCTCCCCCGCGTGGGGGTTCAGCCCGCACACCGCCACCCGGGGCCGGGCGAGGCCCAGCTTGTCCACCAGCAGCGCGATCCCCGCCTGCGCCGCGCGCACGATGCACGCCACGTCCAGCACCTGCGGCACCCGGGCGAGGGGGATGTGCACGGTGGCCAGCACGACCCGCAGGGCCCCCCCCGCGAAGAGCATCACCGCGTCGTCCGGCGGCCTGCCGCACAGGTGCGCCAGGTACGGGGTGTGTCCGGGGTACGGAAAGCCCGCCGCCAACAGGTCGCCCTTGTGGATGGGGCCCGTGCAGATGGCCCCGAAGCGGCCCGCCTGGATCCCCCGCACGGCGGTGGCGATGGCGGCGATCTCCGGCAGGTGCCCGTGGTCCGGATCCGCGTTCGCGTCCGCCGGGAGCACCCGCATCGAGGCGCGGGGACCGGGGGCCAGCCCCACGAGATCGGCGGCGCGATCCCACAGCGCCTGCTCGCCCACGAAGACCACGTCGGTGGCGCGCAGGGTCTCGCTCTGGAGCATGCGGGAGTACGCCGCGACCGCCACCTCGGGCCCGACCCCCAGGGGGTCGCCGGGCGTGATGGCGATGGGCAGGATCACAAGAGGAACTCGATGTGCGCCCGGCGCCGCTCCTCCTCCGTCCACACCTCGAGCTCGCGGTCCATGGCCTCGTCGTACAGGACCCGCATGATCTGGTCCCGCACCTCTTCGAGGGGCCGCCGGGAGCGATCCACCTGCTCGGCGATCCGCAGAAGGTAGATCCCGCCGGGGGTGTCCACCCGCACCGCCTCGCCGACCTTGACGCCCCCGAGCTTCTCCGCGAACAGGGGGCTCAGCTCGTCGGCCTTGACGATGCCCGCCTCGCCCTTGTTGGCGCGGCCGGTGGGGTCGTCGGAGCGCGCCCCCGCCACCTCGCCGAAGTCCTTGCCCCCTGCGATCTCGGTGAGCAGCGCGTCCGCCTCGACGTCGATCCGGTCCCGGTCCGCCTGGGTCGCCGTGGCCGGGTAGCTCAGCAGGATCATCTGCAGCCGCCACGCCATGTCCGCCTCAACGTCGGCGGTCATCTGGTTGTAGTAGTTGAGGATGTCCGCGTCGCCGATCTTGACGCGCCCGCGGATCTCCAGGTTCATGAACTTGTACTGGCGGAGCTGCTTCTTGAGCTCGGAGCGGTACTGCTCCAGGCCGATGCCCTGCCGCTCCAGCTCCTTGAGGAGCTGCTCGGTGCTCAGGTCGTTCTGTCGCGCGACGTCCGCGATGGCCGCTTCGAGCTCGGAGTCGTCCACCTCCATGCCCGCGGAGTCCATCGCCTGCTCCATGAGCTTGTTGGCGACGAGGCTCTCCAGGATGTCCTGCCGCAGCTGCTCCTCGGCGGCGGGCCGCTGGGACAGGGTGACACCCTTGAGGGCCTCGGCGGACACGGAGGAGAAGTGGTCCTCCACCTCGCTGAGCAGGACGATGTCCTTGTTCACGACCGCGACGATCCGGTCCACGACGTCGCCCGCCTGCCCCCGCGACGGGAGGAACGAGGCGGCCAACAGCAGGCCGATCAACCAGATCTTCATTGCGTCTCCTCGGAGTCAGCGACGTACACGTCACCGTCCCTGCAACACCGCACCCCGAGCAGCACGTCTTCGTTGACCTGCAGCCCGAGGGCGTCCGTCCGCGTAGCCACCCACGTCGACAAGCGGCTCTCCACGGTCTCTTCCCGCAGCCGCCGCTCCACCTCTGCGGCGGCCGGCGCGGCCCCCATCTTCAGGGCCGGGCGATGCGCCACGAGTTGGAAGATGTGGTAACCGAGCGGACTGCGCAAGACCTCGGTCACCTGCAGCGGCGCCAACGGGGCGGTGGCCTCGAGCAGCAGGGCCGGCGCGGCGTCGGTGCTCATCCAGCCCATGTCCCCGTCGTTGCCGAACTCCGCCTGGGACAGGGTCGCGAAGTCCTCGCCCTCCAGGATCCGGGCGTGCAGGGCGCGCGCGACCTCCGGATCGGTGGAGAAGATCTGGCGGGCCCGCACCCGCGCCGGCTTCACGAGCGCGTCCGCGAACCGCTCCTTGGCGGCCTCGACCTGCTCCGGCGTCACCTCGATGCCCGCGGCGAGCTCGGCGCGCAGGGCCTCTTCCACCCGCCGCGCCACCAGCCGCCGACGCACGAGATCGGCAAAGACCTGCTCGGAGCCGAGCCGCTCGGCGGCCGAGTCCGCGGCCTCGGTGTTGGGCGGATCCCCCAATCGGATGGCGAGCTCGGCGGTGACCTGCTCGGCGGTCACGGCGATCCCGCGCTCCGCGGCCTCCATGAGGAGGACCTCCTCGACGAACAGCTCGTTCGCGATGCGTCCCCGCAGGGCCGCGAAGCCGGCGCCGTCCTTCGGGATCTCGCCCGGGGTGGTGGCCGCCCGCAGGCCCGTCAGCAGCGACGAGCGCGGGATCGGCTGGCCCTGGAGCACCGCGACCGCCGGATCCCCGTCGGAGGCGGACCGGGGAGCAGGGCACCCGCCCACGAGCAGGAACCCGCCCAGGAGGAGCGCGAGGCGGCCCCTCATCCGGGCCTACTCGTCCTCTTCGAGCTCGCTGTCGGGCTCGCCCAGCAGCACATCCGGATCGTCGCCGGGTGCCGACAGCTCGGGACGCGACGGCCCCTCCACCTTGTGAGCGGCCAGGGCGGCCTCGTCGATGCTGATCGTCGCGCCCGTGCGCAGCGCCGCCACGTAGTCCTCGTACAGCGTCTTGTAGCGGTCCGACTTGACCTTGCGGAGCACGCTGCCGCGCATCTGCTCGAAGGTGCGCTCCACGCGCTCGCGGCGGTTGGGCACGTACACGATGTTGTAGCCCTGGTCGGTCTTGAAGACGGCGCTCACGTCGCCCTTGGCGAGCTTGAAGGCCTCCGTCACCACCTCGATG
This sequence comes from uncultured Pseudomonadota bacterium, assembly GCA_937891735.1. Taxonomy (GTDB): domain Bacteria; phylum Myxococcota_A; class UBA796; order UBA9615; family UBA9615; genus JAGSHC01. The sequence continues at coordinate 18,977 of CALAGR010000241.1, forward strand.
GGGATGCCGGGCTTGCCCTGGTCGGTGACGAAGCCGAGGTCCCCGCCGCGGCGGGCGTAGGCCCCGGCGCTGCTCTCCTGGGCGAGCTTGCGGAAGTCCGACTTGCGCTCCAGCACCTGCGCGCGCAGGGCGTCGGCCTTGGCCTTGGCGGCGACCCAGGCCTCTTCGGTCGCGGCGGACACGTCCTGCCCGCTCGCCCGCTCGGGCTCGATGATGATCCGCTTGATCTGGACCTTCTCGGGCACCACGAAGTCATCGAGGTGGGCGTCGAAGTAGCCGCGCAGATCCTCCTCGCTGATGTCCGAGGTGCGCACGCTGGCGTACACCTCCTGCTTGAGCAGGGTGTTCACCATCATCTTCTGGATCTTGGGATCCTTGTCGATGCCCTGGGCGAGGGCTGCGTGGTACAGCAGCTTCTCCTCGACCAGGCGGTCCATCACCTCGGTCCGCGCCTCGGCGTCGAGGGCGCTCTCGCGGCCCTTGCTGCGCAGCGCCAGCGCGTCGAACTCCTTGGAGCCCACCGGCGTGCCGTTCACCACGGCGAGCGTCGCGCCGATGACCTCGGGATCCGGCAGGGTCGGAGCCGGCGCCGTCTTGAGATGATCGGCGGCGGCACCCCCGTCCGAGGACGCCGTGGAGCCCGCGCCACCCCCGCAGGCCGACAGGGCCAGGGAGGTTGCCGAGAGCAGCGTGAAGAGCAGGAAGCGGTTCGCGGTCATGGGTCGCTTTTCCTTCGGGGCGCGCGTGAACAGTGGCTCCCGCGGCGGCGGTTGATACCACGAGCGCCTCGGGCCCCTCAACCCACCGGGGGCGGCACGCAGTCCTTCAGGCGGGACAGAAGGTCGAGCGCGGCCACGACGAGATCGGCCTTGTCCGTCGGGGACAGGTGCACGAACAGGACGCCGTCCGGCCGGAAGGTGTACCGGTCCGGGGCGGCCGCGACCAGGGTCATGAGCCGCAGCGGGTCCATGGGCGTCGTGCTGTCGATGGTCAGCTGGAAGCGGCCCCCCCGGATGGTGCGCAGCTGCTCCACCCGCAGCTGGCGGGCCAGGACCTTGACCTCGATCAGCTGCTCGAACCGCAGCACCTCAGGCGGGGGCGGCCCGAACGTGTCCTCGAGCTCGTGCAGGATCCTGTCGAGTTCCTCACGCGAGCGGCAGTCGGCCAGCGCTTTGTACTCCAGCAGCCGCTCCCCCTCGTCGGGCACATAGTCGGCGGGGATGTACGCGTCCGCCCGGAGCTCGATCTCCGGCTCCGGACCCTCGGTGACGTCCTCCCCCCGCAGCTTGCGCACGGCCTGCTCCAGCAGGGTCATGTAGGTGGCGAGGCCCACATCCGCCACGTGTCCCGCCTGCTTGCTTCCGAGCAGGTTGCCGGTGCCCCGCAGCTCCAGATCGTGCTGCGCGATGCGGTGCCCGGAGCCCAGCTCGCTGTTGTCCTGGAGCACCTTGAGCCGGCTCAGGGCGGTGGCCCGCACGGTGCGCCCGGGGGGCACGAGCAGGTAGCAGAAGCCCTGCTCCCGACCGCGACCGACCCGCCCCCGCAGCTGGTGCATCTGGGCGAGCCCGAGCATGTCGGCGCGGTTGATGATCATCGTGTTGGCGGTGGGCACGTCGATCCCGGACTCGATGATCGTCGTGCACAGGAGCAGATCGAAGTCCCTGTTGTGGAAGCCGATCATGATGTCTTCGAGCTCGTGCTCGTTCATCTGGCCGTGGGCCACGCGCATGCTCACGCCCGGCAGCAGCTTCCGAAGCCAGTCGCCGAGCTTGTAGATCGAGCGCACGCGGTTGTGCACGAAGAAGACCTGCCCCCCGCGATCCAGCTCGTGGGAGATGGACTCGGCGATGCGCCGCGGGCTGAAGCGCGCGACCTGGGTGCGCACGGGCTGGCGCCCCTCGGGCGGCGTCATGATGATCGAGAAGTCCCGGATCCCCGCCAGGGCGAGGTTGAGGGTGCGCGGGATGGGGGTCGCGGTGAGGGTCAGCACGTCCACTGCGGCCCGGAGCGCCTTGATCTTCTCCTTGTGGGTGACGCCGAAGCGGTGCTCCTCATCCACGATCAGCACACCCAGGTCCTTGAAGCCCACGTCCTTGCTGAGCAGGCGGTGGGTGCCGATGATGATGTCCACGCTCCCCGCCTTCGCCCCGGCGATGGTCTTGCGCTGCTGGGCCGCGGTGCGAAACCGGCTGAGCATGCCGATGGTCACGGGGAAGGCGGCCATGCGCTCGTTGAACGACTGGAAGTGCTGCAAGGCGAGGATGGTGGTCGGCACCAGCACCGCCACCTGCTTGCCGTCCTCCACGGCGCGGAACGCCGCGCGCATGGCGACCTCGGTCTTGCCGAAGCCCACGTCGCCGCACACGAGCCGGTCCATGGGCATGGGGGAGCCCATGTCGTTGAGCACCGCGTCGATGGCGGACTGCTGATCCGGGGTCTCCTCGAAGGGGAAGCCCGCGACGAACTCCTGGTACATCGTGTCCGGCGGCGGAAACGCATGGCTGCGCGCCACCTGGCGCCGCGCGTACAGGTCGAGCAGCTCCCGCGCGACCTTCTGTACGGCCTCGGAGGCCTTCTTCTTCCGCTTCGTCCAGGTGGAGCCGCCGAGCTTGTCCAGCTGGGGCCGCGCGCCCCCGGGCGCCACGTAGCGGGACAGCTGATCCAGCTTGTGCACCGGCAGGTAGAGCCGGTCGTCGCCCCGGTAGCGAAGCAGCAGGAAGTCGTTGTTGGAGCCGCGCCCCGTGCCCGCCTTGCCGGCGGAGCCGGGCACGTAGCTCGGATCTGCGGCGCGGTCGCGCTGATCCTGGCGGATGTCCAGGGCCGACGGATCGAGCTGGAGCTTGACCATGCCGTCGAAGCGGCCGATGCCGTGCTGGGAGTGCACGACGATGTCGCCCCGCGTGAGCTGCGCGAAGGACCCGATGGCCTCGGCGCCCTGGGGCCGCCGCGGGCGCTTGCGCTGCTCCCGCTTGCCGAACACGTCCGCTTCGCACAGGACCACGAGGCCCCCGCCGGGCAGGGAGAAGCCGCGGTCCAGGTCCCCCGGCACCACGTGCAGGCGCCGCCCGGATGGGAAGTCGCCGGCGGGATCGAGGACCGCGGAGAAGTCCACCGGGTCCGCGTGCTCCGAGACGGCCAGCTCGTAGGGCTCCAGGAGCTCGACGAGCTGCCGGGCGCGGCGACGGGAGCGGCACACCACAAAGACCGCGTGGCCATCTTTGAGCCACGCGCGCGCGCGAGTGACGAGCGGCACCAGCATGCCGTCGGGATCGGTGGTGCGGGCCAGGATCTCGGCCCGCAGGCCGCCGTGATCGGGGGCCGGGACGTCGAGCGCGGGCAGGTCGGCGTGCTCCTCCTCGGCGATGTCGGGCAGCACGAGCCGGGGCAGTCCCCCGGCCGAGGCCTCCAGCTCGTCCACGCTCAGGAAGAGGTCGGCGGGCTCGGGGAGGAGCCGTCCCAGGCCGTCTTCGCGCTTGAACCGGTCCGCGATCTGCTCGGGCAGCCCGAACAGGTTGGCCCCCGTGAGGTTGGGCTCCTGCTGGACCAGCAGCGCCCCGGGGCGCCCCAGGTAGTCGAAGATCGAGACCAGGCGCTCGGTGCGCAGGAGCGGCAGGAACAGCTCGATCTCCTGGACGAGGCGCCGCTCCCGCAGCTCGTCCTGGATCTGGATGCGTCTGCGGGGCTTCACCCCGCGCTGATCCGCGAGATCCTTGAGCTTGCGGGGCAGTTCCTCGAGCGCCGCGTCCGTCACCACCTCTTCCCGGATGGGCAGCAGGCTCGCCCTCTTCAGCGAGCGCCGGGAGCGCTGCGTGTTCGGGTCGAAGGTGCGGATCGACTCGACCTCGTCCCCCCAGAAGTCGATGCGCAGAGGGTGCTCGTAGCTCGGCGCGAACACGTCGAGGATGGAGCCGCGCACGGAGAAGGTGCCCGGCTCCGAGCACAGGTCGGTGGAGAAGTAGCCGCGCTCCACGAGGCGCAGGAGCAGCGCGTCGCGATCCACGTCCTCGCCCACGGTGACCGTCTCCGCCAGTTCGCGCAGGGAGTCCGGGGGCAGGACCCGCTTGAGCAGGGCCGCGGCGGGCGCCACCACCACCGGCGAACGCTCCGTGGCCAGGGCGTGCAGGGCGGCGAGGCGGCGGCGGGAGCAGTCCGCGGAGGGCGAGTAGCCGCCATAGGGCGACACGTCCCATTCGGGGAGCAGCCGCGCGGGGACCCCGAACAGCTGCAGCTCCCGGACCACCCGTCGGGCCTCTGCCGCCGTCGGGGTCACCCAGAGGGTGGGTCCGCTGCGGGTGCGCTCGTCGTGCAGGGAGCGGCCCACCAGGGCGGCCGGCGCGCTGCCCCCGAGTCCACGCACCAGCACGGCGCCGCCGTCCTGCCGGATCGCGACGAGCTGATCCAACAGGCGCTGCACGGTCGTTCTGGCGGACGGGCGCGGCACGGGGCGCCAGTCTGAAGGGTCAGCGCAGGAACATCCACAGCGCCTGGCTCCGGTCCCGCTCCGGCGTGCGCCCGCGGCCCGACGCCCACTGCTCCAGCTTCGTGAGCTCCTCGGGCGCGACGTCGGTGTTCCAGACCACCACGATGAGCTGCGCTCCCTGCGCGCCGACCGCGTCCGCGATCACCGTCAATCGCTCGGGATCGACAGCGGTGAACGTGTACAGCCACCGGTCGCCGGGGTACCTCACGGGCTGGCCCCAATAGGGATCGGCCCCCACGAGGGTGGGCACGTCCGGATCGGTCAGCGAGATCGGCAGGCCCATGGGGATGTGGGCGAAGGCCGGATCGAGGGCGTCCTTGTCGTCGTCGCTGTAGTCCGGGAAGTGGATCGCGACGAGGCTGGATCCCGGGGTCCAGTGCTGCACCGCCCGATCCACCAGCGCGTGGGTGAGGTGCGCCCCCCTCCAGGCAGACCGGGCCCGGCGGGACTCCGCCATCGTCCAGGTCAGGTTGCCCACGAGGATCGCGCCGATGCCCACCGCGGCGAGGCCGCGCACCAGGGGGGGGCCGCGCAGGGGGCGGGCCGCGAGCAGGAACACCGGGGCGAGCAGCAGCAGGTAGTAGGGAAACTGCCACGTGGCGGCGGTGCCCCGGACCAGCGCCAGGGCGAGGACGGCGCCTCCGAGCAGGATCTGCAGGAGCCAGGACCGCGTCAGGACCCCTTCGGCGGGCCAGCCTGTGGGGGCGGCTCCTTCGGACGGCGCGCGAACGAACGCTCCCGCCACCGCCAGGGCGAGCACCCCCCAGGCGGGGAACGGGCCGCCGAACCGCGCCGGCAGGGTCACGAACAGGGCGCGCCCCACGTCGCCCAGGGGGGGCGTGTCGTTCATCCCGCCGCCCGCCGCGTCGAGCACCCCGGGCAGGAGCGGCGAGCAGAGCAGGAACGCCACCCCGAGTCCCCCCGCGGCCCAGCGCCGACGTGTCGGATCCCGGGCCACCGCCAGGGCCTGGGCCACAGGCACGGTGACGAACAGCGCGTGGGTCCACAGCCCCAGGACGGTGACGTAGAGCAGCGCCCCGGCACCGCCTCGCCCCCGGATCCACCGCGCGAAGGCGAACATGGACCCCGCCGTGACGAGCAGGAGCAGCGGGTAGTTGTTCGGCTCCAGGGCGTAGGCCAGCCGATGGGGTGAGCTGGCCAGGAGCAGGCCGGCGGCTGCAGCCACGCGGAGGCGCGGATCCGCCTGGCGCCCGGTCGCGAAGAGCAGCGCCACCGCCGACACGCTGAACAGGCCCGAGATCAGGAACCAGGTCCGCGGCGAGGACTCCATCATGGTCAGGAAGAGCAACGAGTAGGCCGGCGGGTGGATGCCGACGAAGGTGGTGAAGGCCGCGGTCCAGCCCTCCAGGTCGATGACCCGGCGGTACTCCCGAAAGTACGAGGCGTAGGCCAGGGCGATCTGGTTCCAGCGGAACGGCAGCCTCGTCACCGTCAGGCCCACCGCGAGGCCCGTGATGGCGACGAACGCCGTCGCCGTGCGCGCGCCGGACTTCAAGGCGGAGCCGGGACGGAGAGGCGCAGATCGAGCTGCCAGTCCGGGTGCGTCCAGGGCACCTGCGCGACCTGCCGCCAACGCCGGCCGCCGCACGGGTCCGCGCCCGGTGGGGACTCCGCGCACACCAGCGGTCCGTCGTGCAGGAGCACGTCCGGTGGGCCCGCGGGGCCCCATCCCCGGGCCTGGTCGAAGGAGGCGCCGGCCTGCACGTCGGCCTCGGAGCCCGCGCGACGCATGCGGATGCGCAGGTGCTCCCCGAGGTCGTGGGAGGTCTGGTAGGCGCAGGGCGGCGACGGCCAGGCCACCGCGCCCAGGCGGTAGCTGGCTCCTCCGGCCGCGTCGGCGGCGCGGATCAGGGCCTTCCAGGGGATCCCGGGCCGGGACGGGGTGGTGCTCCACCGCTGGGCGCACCGCTCGTCCAGGTCCGTGAGACCCACCTCCGTCGGGCCGAGCAGCCGCGCGCCCCCGAAGCTCCACAGCAGCAGCGAGGCCGCCAACATCGCCAGGAAGGCGGCCTGGACCCGGGGTCGGACGTCCGCCAACACGAGCCCCAGCGCCACCGCGCCGAAGGGCAGCAGGCCCAGGAGCAGACGCGGGTACTTCTTCGGGATGGGCAGGAGCAGCAGCACGCCCACTCCCAGGATCGCCGCCGGCACGAGCCACGGTCGGCCGGGTCCAGTGGGAGCCCGGCGCAGCACGAGGATCGCGAGGATCACGATCCAGATCGCCGGAGGCAGCGCCTGCTGGGCGAGGGCGAGGGGGTAGATCAGGGCCTGGTGCAGCGGGCCCACCGCGTCCGGGTTCGCTCCCGCGGATGCGCCCAGGTAGGCCGCGTCGGCGGCGAGGCGGCGCACCACCCAGGGACCGGCCACGGCCGCAGCGACGGCGGCGG
>CALAGR010000242.1 GCA_937891735.1 uncultured Pseudomonadota bacterium
CGCTGCCCGAATGCACCCCAGCAGGAGCCTGCTGAGCCCAACAGCTCAACGGGACGAGGAGAAGATGGCAAAGCCCAGCAAGCGTTGGAACGCTGCACGCGAGCGTGTGGACACCCAGCGTAAATACTCACTCTCCGAAGCTGTGGACCTCATCCGGGACACGGCGACGGCGGGCTTCGACGAGACCGTGGATCTCGCCGTGCGCCTCGGGGTCAACCCCCGCCACGCGGACCAGATGGTTCGTGGTGCGACGGGCCTCCCCCACGGTGTCGGCAAGGTCGTTCGGGTGCTCGTGTTCGCCGATGGCGACGCCGCCAAGGCCGCTGAAGCAGCTGGCGCCGACTATGTCGGCTCCGACGAGCTGATTGAGAAGATCCAGGGCGGCTGGTTCGACTTCGACAAGGCGGTCGCTACCCGCGATCTCATGGGCAAGGTCGGCCGCATCGGCCGTGTCCTCGGTCCGCGTGGCCTGATGCCGAACCCCAAGGTCGGCACCGTCGTCGCTCCCGAGCACGTCGGGCAGGCGGTCAAGGACCTCAAGGGCGGTCGCATCGACTTCCGCGTCGAGAAGTCCGGAATCGTGCACGCCCCTGTCGGCAAGGCTTCCTTCGAGGCCGGCCAGCTTCAGGACAACATCGTCGCGCTCGTCAACGAGCTCATGCGGCTGAAGCCGTCCAGCGCCAAGGGGACCTACCTCCGCGGCGTGGCGCTCTCCAGCACCATGGGTATCGGTGTTCGTGTCGACACCAACGACCTGCTGCGCGCAGCAGGGCGCTAGGAGAGCCGACATGGAACGTACGAGCAAAGTCGAGTTCGTCGAGCAGTTCTCCGCCGAGATCGCGGGGGCTCCCTTCGTCGTCCTGATGGACTACCGCGGGGCGACCTCGAACCACACCAACACCTTCCGTCGCAAGCTGGAAGAGCAGGGTCTCAAGCTCCGGGTTGTCAAGAACACCCTGGCGCGTCGTGCCATCGCGGGCACGAGCCTCGAGCCCCTCTCGGAAAAGCTGGTCGGAATGACCGGTGTGATCGTCTCCGGAGAGGACTTCACCGCCTGTGCAAAGGCCGTGAAGGGCTCGCTCGAGAAGAAGGACGCGATCGAGATCAAGGCCTCGTTCTTCGAGGGTGAGGTCATCGATGGTGCCGCTGGTGTCGACATGGTCGCCTCGCTGCCCAGCCGGGAGGACCTGCTGGTCAGCCTGCTGCGCACGGTCCAGGCTGGCCCCCGCAAGGTCCTCGGTGTCATCCGGGCTCCAGCCCGCGACCTGATGTACCTGCTGAAGAACTACGAGGCCAAGCTTGCCGAGGCCGAGGGCGGCGAATAAACACCGCCGTCTCTGACTTCCCCCCCATTTTCGTCCCCCATTTTTGAAGAGGTAAATCGTCATGGCTACTCAGGCCGAGGTCATCGACTACATCAAGGATCTCAAGCTCTCTGAGGTCAAGGCTCTCATCTCCGCTCTCGAGGAGGAGCTCGGCGTCAAGGCCGATGCCCCCGTGATGGCGATGGTTGGCGGTCCCGCCGCCGCCGCCGAAGAGGTCGAGGAGAAGACCGAGTTCGACGTCGTCCTGAAGGACGTCGGCGAGAAGAAGATCAACGTGATCAAGGCCGTTCGCGCGGCCACCGGTCTCGGTCTCAAGGAGGCCAAGGACCTGGTGGAGAGCGCGCCCGCCACCGTCAAGGAGGCCGTCGACAAGGCCGCCGCCGAGGAGCTCAAGAAGGTCCTCGAGGAAGCCGGCGCGTCGGTCGAGATCAAGTAGCGCTGCGCTACGGAGACGGTCCCGTTGCTTCGGCGGCGGGGCCGTCGTCTACTGCCGGAGCCCCCCTTCGGCACCCCGCGTCCTCGGACGCACCCTGGTGGATCTCGGTTCACCCCCTTTCAGCCTGGTCCTCGTCCCGCTTGACGACCGCGCACTGCAGCACCTGACCCCCTGACGTTGCCGGCGGCGTTTCTTGTCCGCCGTGCAGCGTTGTCGTGTCTCTGCCGGTCCTCCCTGGGATTCCCCTACATCGCCGACGGCCCGGGGCCGGTCCAACTGGACCTGCTCGCCGAACGCTGAGGTCTCCATGCCCGACCTTCTCGCGAACAACTACAAGTTCCGTCGCACCTTCGCGAAGACCCTGCCGGTCGTCGAGATCGGCAACCTCATCGAGATCCAGAAGGAGTCCTACGAGGCCTTCCTTCAGAGTCGCGTCCCCGCCGAGGATCGAGCGACCGCGGGTCTCGAAGCGGTCTTCAAGAGCGTGTTCCCCATCCAGGACTTCTCCGGGAAGGCTTCCCTCCAGTTCGTCTCGTACGACCTCGAGGTGCCCAAGTACGACGTCGACGAGTGCCGCGAGCGCGGCATGACCTACAGCGCCCCGCTGAAGGTGACCGTCCGCCTCGTCGTCTGGGAAGTGGACGCCCAGACCAACACCCGCTCCGTCTCGAACATCAAGGAGCAGGAGGTCTACTTCGGCGAGATCCCGCTGATGACCGAGAACGGTACGTTCATCATCAACGGCACCGAGCGCGTGGTCGTCTCCCAGCTGCACCGCAGCCCGGGCATCTTCTTCGACCAGAACATCAGCAAGACCGGCGGCGGCAAGCTGATCTTCTCGGCTCGCGTCATCCCGAACCGCGGGTCCTGGATCGACTTCGAGTTCGACACCAAGGACATCATCTACGTCCGCATCGACCGGCGACGCAAGCTGCCGGCCACCGTCCTCCTGCGGGCCCTCGGCTACGACACCGAGGAGCTCCTCAACTACTTCTACGAGCGTGAGGTCCTGGTCTGGAATGAGGGGGGCTGGCTGAAGGAGACGAACGCCGACCTGCTCAGCATCCAGATGGCCTCTGTCGCCGTCGAGGACGACGAGGGCAACGTCCTGGTCAAGGAGGGCAAGAAGTTCCTGAAGCCCTCGCTGCGCAAGCTGCGCAAGGCGGGCATCCTCAAGGACCACACGATCGAGGTCGACGGGGTCGAGACGACGGTCGAGCTCGCCCGCATCCCCGTCACCGATGACGTGGTCTACGGCGCCGTCAGCGCCTACGACGTGGTCGACATGAACACCGGCATGGTGATCATCGAGTGCAACGAGGTGCTCGAAGAGGAGAACGTCCAGCGCGCCCTCGAGTGCGGGATCAGTGAGTTCGAGGTCCTCTTCATCGACAACGTCATGGTCGGCTCGTTCCTTCGGGACACCCTGGCTGTCGACAAGATCTCCTCCCCCGAGGAGGCCGTCGTCGAGATCTACCGGCGCCTGCGCCCCGGCGACCCGCCGACCTACGATCAGGCGGTCAAGCACTTCGAGAACCTGTTCTTCAACGCTGAGCGCTACGACCTGTCCGAGGTCGGTCGCCTCAAGCTGAACCACAAGCTGCGCCTCGAGCTCCCCCTCGAGCAGACCACGCTGACGCGCGACGACATCCTCCGCGTCGTGAAGTACCTGATCGACCTGAAGAACAACAAGGGCTCGATCGACGACATCGACCACCTCGGCAACCGACGCATCCGCGCGGTCGGCGAGCTGCTCGAGAACCAGTACCGCATCGGTCTGGTCCGCATGGAGAAGGCGATCAAGGAGCGCATGAGCCTCTCCGAGATCGAGGCGCTCATGCCTCACGACCTCATCAACGCCAAGCCAGTCTCGGCGGTGGTCAAGGAGTTCTTCGGCTCCAGCCAGCTCTCTCAGTTCATGGACCAGACCAACCCCCTGAGCGAGGTCACGCACAAGCGTCGCCTCTCCGCGCTCGGGCCTGGTGGACTCACCCGCGAGCGCGCCGGCTTCGACGTCCGCGACGTGCACCCCACCCACTACGGCCGCATCTGCCCGATCGAGACCCCTGAAGGACCGAACATCGGCCTGATCGCGTCTCTGTCGACCTACGCCCGGGTGAACAGCTTCGGCTTCATCGAGACCCCCTACCAGGAGGTCAAGGGCGGCTCCCTGGACGGCGACGTGCGGTACTTCACCGCGCTCGAAGAAGAGGGACACGTCATCGCCCAGGCCACCAAGCCTATCAACGGTCGCCTGCCCGACCACAACGTGCCCGTGCGTGACAAGGGCGAGTTCGCCCTCGTCGACAGCGACCAGGTCACGCTGATGGACGTCTCGCCGAACCAGCTGGTGTCGGTGGCGGCCTCCTTGATTCCCTTCCTCGAGAACGACGACGCCAACCGCGCCCTGATGGGCTCGAACATGCAGCGCCAGGCCGTCCCGGTCGTGCGCGTCGAGGCGCCCTTCGTGGGCACCGGCATGGAGCGGGTCGTCGCTCGCGACTCGGGCGTCACCACCACCTCCCGTCGTACAGGCGTGGTCACGGCGGTCGATGCCAGCCGCATCGTCGTCGAGTGTGACGAGGTGGGTGAGGACGGCGACGTCGGCGGCGACGTCGACATCTACAACCTGACGAAGTTCGTCCGGAGCAACCAGAACACCTGCATCAACCAGCGCCCGGTGGTGAGGCTGGGTGAGCGGGTCGAGGCTGGCGAGGTCATCGCGGATGGCCCGGCCACCGACCGCGGTGAGCTGGCACTGGGCCAGAACGTCATCGTCGCGTTCATGCCCTGGCAGGGCTACAACTTCGAGGACTCCATCCTGCTCAGTGAGCGGCTGGTTCGTGACGACTACTACACGACCATCCACATCGAGGAGTTCGAGGTCGCCGCCCGCGACACCAAGCTCGGCAAGGAGGAGATCACTCGCGACATCCCGAACGTCGGTGAGGAGGCGCTCAAGAGCCTCGACGACGCGGGCATCGTCCGGATCGGCGCCGAGGTCAAGCAGGGCGACATCCTGGTCGGCAAGATCACGCCCAAGGGCGAGACCCAGCTCTCCCCCGAGGAGAAGCTCCTGCGGGCCATCTTCGGCGAGAAGGCCGGCGACGTCCGCGACACCTCGCTGCGCGTGCCCCCGGGCGTGACTGGTACGGTCATCGGCGCCCAGGTCTTCGCTCGCGAGGGCGTCGAGAAGGACGCCCGGGCGCTCGAGATCGAGCGCGAGGGTGTCATCCGCATCGAGCGTGACCGGGACGCGAAGATCAAGGTCCTCCGCGACTCGGCCCACCGCAAGCTCTGCCGCATCCTCGAGGGCAGCACCGCCGGCAACAAGATCCTCGACGATGTCACCGGCGAGGAACTCATCGGCCGCGGCGAGGCCTTCGGCGATCAGGCGCTCACCCGCCTCAGCTTCGAGCAGTACGAGAAGATCACCGTCGAGGACGGCGAAGACGTCGAGGACCGCATCTGGAACCTCGTCGACTCCGTCCGCGAGAAGGAAGATCGCGTCCGCGAGCGCTTCAAGGACAAGATCGAGCGTCTCACCAAGGGTGACGAGTTGCCCCCGGGTGTCATCAAGCTGGTCAAGGTCTACGTCGCCATCAAGCGGCAGATCCAGGTCGGCGACAAGATGGCAGGCCGGCACGGCAACAAGGGTGTCGTCTCACGGATCCTGCCCATCGAGGACATGCCCTACCTGCAGGACGGTACCCCGGTGGACGTGGTGCTGAATCCCCTCGGTGTCCCCAGCCGCATGAACGTCGGCCAGATCCTCGAGGTCCACCTCGGCTGGGCGGCTCGCGGCATGGGTCACCGCATCGGCCTGATGCTCGAGGCGGACAGCAGCGTCGAGGACCTGCGCGCCTACCTCCAGCGCGTGTTCCCGGACGACGGTGACGTCACCGAGTTCCTGAACAACGCGGACGAGGGCCAGCTCAAGGAGTTCGCCAAGAAGTACGCGACCTCGGGCGGCATCACGACGGCCACCCCGGTCTTCGCGGGTGCGAGCGAAGAGCAGATCAAGGAGGCCCTCCTGGTCGCAGGCGAGGCCGACGACGGTCAGTCGCTGCTCTTCGACGGCCGCACGGGCGAGCCGTTCGACCGTCCGGTCACGGTGGGCTATCTCT
>CALAGR010000243.1 GCA_937891735.1 uncultured Pseudomonadota bacterium
CGGACAGCCCGGCGGGCAGCGACCGTGAGGCAACAGCACCGCCGCGATGGGGGCCCGGGCGCTCATGTGGAGGCGGCGAGCGTCGCCAGGGCGCTCACCGCGGCCTGCTCATACGCGTCCCTCTTGCTGCCGCCGCTGCCCGCGCCGAGCACGCCGTCGGCGATGGCCACCTCGACCTGCCAGGCGGGCGCGTGGTCGGGTCCGGCCCGGCCTGTGACCCGGTAGGTGGGCGTGCCCCGGCGGTCCCTCTGCAGGCGCTCCTGCAGCTCCGTGCGGGGATTGCGTGGGGACCACGGTCCTCCGTCCGGATCCCGGCGGTCCAGGTCTCGAGTCATCGTGCGATGCAGGAACTCCCGGGCTGCCTCGAGCCCCGCGTCCTGATAGATGGCTCCGATCACAGCCTCGAACGCGTCGGCCAGGATCGAGTCCTTCTCGCGCCCGCCGGTCTCGATCTCGCCCCGGCCCAGTCGCAGGAACGATCCCAGATCGAGCGCACGCGCATAACGCGACAGGCTGTCGGAGCGGACCACCATCGCCCGAGCCCGGGTCAGGCGTCCCTCGTCCACGTCGGCGAAGGCCTGCACGAAGAACTCCGCGATCAGGAGCCCCAGCACCGCGTCCCCCAGGAACTCCAGCCGCTCGTTGTCCGGCAGGGACGGGCTCTGGTCGTGCGCCCAGGATCGGTGGGCAAGCGCCAGCGCGAGCAGGTCGGGATCGGCGAAGTCGTGCCCGATGCGAGCGATCAACTCCGTCGGAGGGAAGACGGGGCTCATGCCTCGATCATGCAGGCGGCGGGGTGCCGAACACAACAGGAACTCTTATGGGGCGACGGCGATCGGATCGAGCCCGTCCACGGTCCCCGCGCTCGCGAAGGCCACGATCACCGAGGCCGCCTCGGAGCCAGACGCGGTGTCCTTTCTCAGGATCTGCAGGTTGCGGCCCGCGCTGCCGCTCGGCACGGCGTCCCACACCAGGGCCAGGTCGTCGTCCCCGTCGTCGTCCGCGTCGAACGTGGCCAGGCCCCCTCGACCGGCCCCGGAGCCCGTGGGGTCCACCTCGAAGAACAGCTCGGGGAGCCCGAAGCCCCCTGCCCCGTCCCCCGACAACACGTACACGTCCCCGCTCTGCTCGCTGGCCATGCCCACCACCAGGTCCTGGGCGCCGTCGCCGTCCATGTCCCCCAGCGCCACGGCGTGCGCCACGAGGGCCAGGACCGCAAAGGGCTGCCCCGCGCCGAAGGTCCCGTCGCCGAGGCCCGGGTGGATCGAGCAGGTGCTCGAACCCGCGACCGACCCGCAGCCCACCAGATCCGGGAAGCCGTCGCCGTCCACGTCCACGGCGCGCGCCGCCCCGGCCCACTCCGGGCCCGGCACGCCGGTGAGGGTCCCGGTGCCCGCGACCTGGGTGAAGGTGCCGACGTCGTCGCCCAGGAAGCTCGTGAGGACCCCGGTGAGCGTGTTCACGGACACCACGTCCACGAACCCGTCGCCGTCGATGTCCCCCGACGCGAGGAGCCGCTCGTCCTGCTCGATGGGAAGGAACGGCGCGCTCGTGTTCGGGCCCCAGGCGCCGGTGCAGTCCGCGGCCTGACCGACGTAGGTGATGACGTTGCCGGCGGTGGCCATGTGCACCATCAACTCCGCGTGGCCGTCCTCGTCCAGATCCCCGGCCAGCGCGCTCGTCGGCTCGAAGCCGAGGCCTGCCGGCACGGTGAACACCTCCGTGCCCGTCACCCCGCTCCACACGGCGTCCGTGGGCTCGAAGCGCACGACGCCGGTGCTTCCGCCGATCACCAGCAGCGCCGGGGCAGCCACGCCCGGGTCCGGCTCGTCCACCTCGTTGTCGCAGTCGTCGTCCACGCCGTTGGCGCAGACCTCGGCGGTGGACGGGCCGACCGCGCCGTTGGCGTCGTCGCAGTCCGCGCACGGGCCGTCGCCGTCGCCGTCCCCGTCCACCAGATCGGCGTCGTCCACGAGCTGGTCGCAGTCGTTGTCGACGCCGTCGCAGACCTCGGGGTTGGCGAGGAACCGGTCTGCTGCGGTGTCGTCGCAGTCACCGGCGCAGATCCGCTCGCCGTCGCCGTCGCCGTCGGCCTCGTCCCCCGGCACCGCGCCGTCGCAGTCGTTGTCCACGCCATCGCACAGCTCCGCGCTGCCCGCGAACCGGACCGGATCCCCGTCGTCGCAGTCGCCTGCACAGATCCTGACGCCGTCGCCGTCGCCGTCGGACTCGTCGATGGGGACCACCGTGTCGCAGTCGTTGTCGAGGCCGTCGCACAGCTCGGGCGCCCCGTCGTACACGGCCGGCGCGCCGTCGTCGCAGTCTCCCGCGCAGGCCATCTGGCCGTCGGCGTCGGGGTCCTGCTCGTCGCTGGGCACCCCGCCGACGCAGTCGGTGTCCACGCCGTCGCAGACCTCCGGGGCCCCCGGCAGGACCAGGGGATCGCCGTCGGCGCAGTCGCCGGCGCAGACCGTGACGCCGTCGCCGTCCGCGTCCAGCTCCGAGGCGCCGAGCTGACCGTCGCAGTCGGTGTCCAGGCCGTCGCACAGGTCGGGCAGTCCGGGGCTGACCGCGGCGTCCGCGTCGTCGCAGTCGCCGCCGCAGACCGACACCCCGTCGCCGTCCGCGTCGGCCTCGGCGCCCGGCAGCGCGGAGTCGCAGTCGTCATCGATGCCGTTGCACTGCTCCGGGGCCCCGGGGTAGCGGCTGGCGTCGCCGTCGTCGCAGTCCCCCTCGCACGGAAGGAAGCCGTCGGCGTCGTCGTCTCGTTCGTCCGCCGGCAGCTGCCCGTCGCAGTCGTTGTCCCGGCCGTCGCAGACCTCGCTGAGGGACGGCGCCATGCCCGGGTCGAGATCGTCGCAGTCGGCGCAGGCCAGGGCGCCGTCGCCGTCGCCGTCCGCCTCGTCGTCCCCGCCGCTGCAATCGTTGTCGGTGCCGTCGCATGCTTCCAGGGCGCCGGGCAGCACCTGGGCGTCGCCGTCGTCGCAGTCCCCGGAGCACGGGCGGCTCCCATCGCCGTCCGCGTCCGCCTCGTCCGAGGGCACGACTCCGTCGCAGTCGTTGTCCTGACCGTCGCACGCCTCGGCGGCGCCGGGGAAGCTCAGCGCAGACCCGTCGTCGCAGTCTGCGCACGCGTCGCTGCCGTCGGAGTCCTGGTCTCCCAGGTCGGGGTCCAGCCCGTCCACCGCGCCGTCGCAGTCGTTGTCGATGCCGTCGCAGACCTCGGGATGGGCCGGGAACGCAGCGGGCTCGCGATCATCGCAGTCCCCTTCCCCAGGCACGACGCCGTCCCCGTCCACGTCCACCTCTTCGTCCGCGAAGAAGGGCCCGGGGGTGCACCCGAGCAGCAAGCAGAGCAGGAGCAGGCTGCGCTTCATCGGATCCGCGCTCCCACTTCCAGGGCGCCGCCCACCGACAGGTGCGGCGGAACGTCCGACACGAGCAGCGTCCCCAGGGGCCAGTGCTCCCGGAGCAGCGCCTTGACCGCCAGCTCGGGCCGAACGGCCATGGTGGCGTTGCCGAACACCGTGCGGACCCCCAGCTCCGGCCCGTGCACGAAGTAGCTGCGGGGTCCCAGGTAGCCGCTGGGCAGCAGGGTCGCCGCCGGCGCGGACACGCCGAATCCCCAGCCCAGCTCCGGCCCCACCAGGATCCCCGCGGTGACCGTGCGCAGGTAGGACGCCCCCACCATGCCCTCCAGCCACAGCGCCGGCGGGGCCCCCGCGGCCAGGGGATCGTCCGTCAGGAGCTGGATGCGCTCGGCGCGCCACGCCCCCACCAGGACGCTCGCCCGCAGGCCGAGCAGGTGGCCCAGGAGCAGCTCCGCGCCCACGCCGCCCCGCAGCCCTCCGCTTGCGGTGCCCTGCTGGCCGTAGCCGACCCCGCCCACGCGGAGATCGAGCGCGCCCCCCACGCTCACGGCCTGGGATCCGGCGGTGTGCCGGACGGGGGACGGTCCCCGCGCGGTGCCCGGGCTGGGCTGCTTCTTGGGGGTGCTCCGGCCGGTGCCACGCCGCTCGCCGAAGACCCCGCCGGTGCTCTCCCCCACCGTTGGCCGAAGGTCCATGCGGGTGGCCCCGCTGGCCTTGACGTCGATGATGTGGCCCGACACCCGGTAGCTGCCGACGGGCAGGTACACCGACGTGGAGCCCGTGCCACCCGAGTCGAAGCGAAGCAGCGCGGACTCGAACGCCTTCTTGAGCTCCGGATCGAGGAGCGGCGTGACGGGCTCGGGCCGGGCCGCAGCCTCGGTGCGCGCGCCGACGACCAGGACCTTGCCGAACCGGGTGGTCAGGAACTCGTGGAACTCCGCCAGCTCGGGCGGCATGCGCTCCTGCAGCGCGGCGGCGCGGCGCACGGCCTCGACCGCGGCGCCCACGTCACCGAGCTGGTAGCGGGTGCGGGCGATGAGGTGATGCACCGCCACCTCGGCGGCCCCCTCGGGCATCTCGGCGGCGGCCTCGAACTCCGTCAGCGCATGTCGCAGCAGCCCCTTTTCCAGGAAGAAGCGGCCCTGGGCCATGCGGTGGGAGTAGGAGGTCGCCTCGTCCTGGGCGCAGGCCGGTCCCGGGGCCGCGGCCAGCGTCGCAGACAGGGCCAGCACCGCCGCGAGGGCGACGCTAGAAGCGGATCGCCAGGCCGACATCGACCAACCCTCCCAGCCGCGCAAACCGCCAGCGCTCCGAGCGCACGAGGTTGCTGTCGTCCCCCTTGAGCAGGTCGCCCGGCGCGGCGACGAAGCCCGCCCCCAGGAACTCCGCCGCGAGCCCCGCAGACAGGGCCAGGCGTCCCGGCTCCGGGCCCGGCACGACGAGCAGGTCCAGGCCCGCGACTCCTCCCAGGCCCACCGCGGCGAGCCTGCACTCGCCGATGGACACGGTGCGGGTCGCGATGTCCTCCGCGACGCAGGGGACGAGCAGGCTGCCCAGCGTCCCGCCCACCAGCCCGATGTGGGGGCTCAGGAACGCGCGCTGGCCCACGTGCAGGTCGAGCCCCACGTCGAGCACGCCGAGCACCTCCAGGGCGCTGGAGCGACGCTCACCGTCCGGGTCCTCGCCCAGGGACCTCGTCGGGGTGCCCGCGAGACGCGCCCCCACCTGCAGGCGCACCGGCCCCACGTGCCGTCCCAGCTCGATCGCGACCCCGGGGCGCGCCGGGGCGACTCCCAGCCCTCCGCCGGGCACCCCCGCCACACCGAACACGAAGGAGACTCCGACCTCGGTGGGGCCGCCCAGAGCCATCGCCGGGGCGCCGTCGGGCAAGCCGAAGGCCCGGGGTCGCCAGGGCACCACGTCCGAGCCGAGGGCCACCGCGGTGGCTCCCGCGGCGGGGACCTCGAACGCCGCGCCGTTCAGGGTGTACTGCCCGGCAGGCAACCACAGCTCGGGGGTGTCGAGTCCTTTCGTGGCGAGTCGCTCGACGACCACCGCGAGGTAGGCCTTCAGGCTCGGATCGATGAGGAAGCCCTGGTGGGCCAGGGTCATCGGCAGGGTCGGCAGGGTCCGGCCCGGGGGGATGGTGATGCTGGCGAGGCCATAGGCGCTGCGCAGGCGGTCCAGCTCCCGGCCCGCTTCGGCGCGCGCTGGACCGCCGAGCCGCGCCGCAGCCTCCCAGGCGGCGATGGCGACGCCCACGCGGCCGGCCTTCTCGGCGGACACCGCCAGATCCGAGTGGCAGGTCGGGTCCCCCTCCCCTTCGGGCGTCACGCAGGCCGCAGCCAGGGCGTCAGCAGCCTCGTCGAACTTGCCGTACTCGAACAGGAGGCGCCCCTGCCGGCGCAGGAACTCGTAGGTGCGCTGGTCGGGTGCGGGCTGGGCCGCCGCGGGCGAGGCGACTGCGAGGAGGAGGAGGGCCCCGACAACCCCGACCAGGTGTGCTCTTCGCACTGCCTCAGGTCGCGGGGGTGGTGGGCGTCGCAATGCGCTTTCGCTCACGATCTGCGCGCCGGGCACGGGCCGCGTCGAGCATCTCCTTCGGGAACCGCAGGCCCGCCACCTTGATCTGCTCGGCGAAGGTGGGCAGCCGTCCGGTGGCCTCCAGCGCCCCCAGCACCTTGCCGTCAGCGTCCCGGCCCTCGGCCTTGAACACGAACAGGTCCCGGATCTGGTACTGGCCGTCCACCAGCTCCAACACCTCGGAGATGTGGGTGAGCTTTCGGGAGCCGTCGTGGAACCGGGAGACCTGCACGATGACGTCCAGGGCCATGGAGATCTGCGATCGCAGGGCCCACAGCGGCAGCTCGACGTCACCCATCAGGCACAGCGTCTCGATGCGCGACAGGGTCTCGCGCGGGGTGCTGGCGTGAGTGGTGGACATCGAGCCCTTGTGACCCGACACCATGGCCTGGATCATGTCCAGGGCCTCGCCGCCGCGGACCTCGCCGATGATGACCCGGTCCGGGCGCATGCGCATGGCCGACCGGAACAGGGTCCGGATGTTGACCTCGCCCCGACCCGCCCGGTCCGGGGGGCGCGTCTCGTAATAGAGCAGGTGCGGCTGCTGGAGCTGCAGCTCGGTGCTGTCCTCGATGACGATGATGCGCTGGTCGGCGGGGATGAACCCGCTCATCACGTTGAGCAGCGACGTCTTTCCGGAGCCGGTGCCGCCCGCGATGATCACGTTCATCTCGGTCTTGACGCACGCGTCCAGGAAGTCGGCCGCGGGCTGGGTGATGGCGCCGAAGGAGAGCAGCTTCTCGACGGTCAGCGCCTCGCGGAAGAACTTGCGGATCGCGATGCAGATGCCCTTGCGGGCCACGGGCGGCAGCGTGATGTGCACCCGGCTGCCGTTGGGGAGCCGGCCGTCGAGCAGCGGGCTCTCCCAGTCCAGGGTGCGTCCCACGTACTGGGCGATGTTCTTGGCGAGGGCAAAGACGTGGTCGGCGTGCTCGAAGCGCGCATCGGTGGGCTGCAGCTTGCCGCTGACCTCGACGAAGATCTCGTCGGGACCGTTGATGAGGATCTCGGAGACCTTCGGGTCGTCGAGGAACGCCTGCACCGGGCGCAGATACAGCGCCAGGGTCTGGGCAAATACGGTCTCTAGGGTGACGCCGTCCATCGGATCGGGATGCTCCTGCGGGGCTCAGCGACCGAAGTAGCTGGTCTCGCCGCCTCCGCTCATCAACTTGTTGAGCGCCTGCTTCTGCTTGCGTGCGAACAGGTGCCGTTGGTCGTCCTTGCTCGGAAAGACCCTCTGGAGCCGCTCGAGCTCTTCCATCGCCCGCTCGTAGTCGCCGGCGGACTTCTCTCTGACGTAGGCCAGCTTCAGCCTCCGGAACTCCTGGTCGAGGAGCCCCTCGGTCTCGGCGAGCTTCTGCTCGATCTCGGGGGCGAAGGGCGGCCACTTCTCGGACGGCACGTAGTACAGCTCGGTGCGCGCCCGCTCCATGTACTCCTTGGCCGTCCACAGGTTCTCGTCCGCGATGCGGTGCTCCCGGAGATAGGTGGCGCCGGTCCCGAACAGCTTCTGGGCCTCGCGCAGGATCTCCTCGTCGGTGCGGGGATCATCGTCGGGCTTGGGGGGGTGGGGCTCCGGCGTCTCCGCTTCGACGGTCTGGGTCGGGATCTCAGGTCCCCCCCGGGCTCCGGGCTGGGTGAGGGCATAGGCGAAGGCCAGCAGCACGATGATCGCCGCCGCCACGAGGACGACGTTGCGGATCAACGGCAGGTTCGCGGGCCCGCCCTTCTTCTTGCGGCGCTTCCTCGGACGATCGACGGACTGTGCGCCGGCGTGGCCGGGAGGACCGCCCCTGATGCCGGACTGCGCACCCGTCGGCCCGGACATCCCCGCGGGGGGCCCCGGCATGCCGGGCGGCGGGCCAGGACGGCGCCCCGGTGGCTGCTGCTGCTGCTGGGGCGGCATGCGCGGCGGTCCGCCGAGCTGCGCTGGGGGAGCTCCCTGGGGACCGGGCGCCGGAGGCTGGCCACCCTGAAGGTGCATGCCAGCCTGGAACTTCTGGGTGCCCACCATGTTGGACGGCGGAGGCGGGGGCAGGTTCGGCGGGCGGGGCGGCGGTGCGCCGGGGCGTGGGCCACCAG
>CALAGR010000244.1 GCA_937891735.1 uncultured Pseudomonadota bacterium
GCCCCCCAGCGACGCGGGAACCGCGCGGGTGTTCGGCAAGGTCCTGTCGCCGGGCTCGTTCACCGACAGCGCCCTGGGCCTGCTCGAGAAGGTCCCGGGGTTCGGACGGCTGGCCTGGGAGCGGCGGCGAAGCCAGGACGAGCGGCGCGACGAGCCCGGGCGCGGAGGCGGACGGCGCGACACCGACGGCCCGACGGGCTTCCGCGGCATGCTGGTGCGCACCCTGGCCTCCCGTCTGCTCGGGGACGACTACAAGGACAAGCTCAAGCCCGAGAACCTGCCCATGGACAAGCTCCTGGGGCACGCCGGGGCCTTGAACCGCGCCATCGACCTGCTTCCCGGACGCAGCCTGTGCATCCTGGGCTGTGAGGGCGGGGACGAGCGGGCCCTGGCGGAGCTGGAGGCCGCGGTGCTGGCCGCGGGGCGCCTGGGGGGCAAGGACCTGGGTCCGGGCCCCGGAGAGCGCTGGTTCCGCACCCGGTACCACGTCTCGTTCAAGCTGCCCAAGCTGCTGGCGAGCGGGGCGTGGGCCGACACGATGGAGACGGCGGCGCCGTGGACCAAGGTCCAGGGGCTGTACGACGCGGTGCGCAAGGCGCTGGCCCCCCACTGTCTGGTGATGGCCCACTTCAGCCACGCCTACCACGAGGGCTGCTCCATCTACTTCACCCTGGCGGGGCACGCGCCGACCACCGAAGCCAAGGTCGCGCTGTACGAGCGGGCGTGGGACGCGGTCCTGACGGCGGCTCACGGCGCGGGGGCGACGATCACCCACCACCACGGCGTGGGCGTGCTCAAGCGGGACTTCATGGGCAAGGAGCAGGGCGACTCCCGCGTGCTGTTCGACGCCGCGAAGGTGGCGCTGGATCCGGCGGGCGTGCTCAACCCCGGCAAGCTGTTTCCCGCGAAGCAGGACACCCCCGGACCCCGGGCCGCGGCGCCCCTGGCGCGCCACCTCGACGTGGGCCAGCACGAAGACGGGGTCGCCGAGGCGGGCACGGACTGGCGCGGCGCGGACCTCGCTGCAGAGCTGCACCTGCGCGGCCACTGGCTGCCTCCGCTGGGCCGGGCGTTCCTCGAAGGCACCATCGCGGACTGGCTCGCCGGCGGAGCCTGGGCCGCGCACGTCGGGGTGCACACGTCCTGGGAGCACCCGGTGCAGCAGGTGGCGGGGCGGCTGCCGGACGGGCGCACCTGGCGCAGCGGCCATCTTCCCCGGTCCGCGGCGGGACCTTCCTGGCTGCCGTTCGGGGTCGGCGACGGCGCCATCAGCGGGCCGAGCTCCCTGCGGGCCGAGCGCGTGACCCTGCGCACCCTGACTCCGCCGCCGCTGCGCCACCTCGGCTTCGTGTTCGACCGCCGGGAGCAGGCCGTGGAGGCCGTGCGCGGGGCGATGCGCGGGGCCCAGCGGCCGATGGCCGGCCTCGTGTACGCGGGCCAGGATCCCACGGGGTTCCGACAGATGTTCCAGGCACCAGCGAAGCCCCGGGACGGCGGGGTCGTGTACCTGACGTTCGCGTGGCCCGACGGGTACCCCGACGGCGCCGAGGAGGTGGCCGGCGCGCTGGAGTCCGCGGGAGGACGGCCCCTGTCCGACGAGGCGGCCCTGTCCTGGTGGGAGGACCACTGGGGGCAGGTCCAGCGAGAAGGCGCCGGCGCGATGGCGCTGACGGGTCCGGTGCCCGACGACATGGAGATCGGCCGTCTGCGGGCGGTGGTGAGCTGGGGCAAGGCCGGCCTGCTGCTGCGGGCCATCGAGACCCTGACCGGTGGACCGACGTCGGCCGTGGGGGTCATCGAGGCGCCCCTGGAGACGGGCTGCACCCTGCATGTGCGGTTCCGCAGTTCCCGCCCCCAGCAAGCGCAGAGCCCCCTCGTGCTTCACCAGGTGCGGGAGACGATCCGGTCCTTCGGAGGCTGGGTGGAGCTGCTCGAGTTCGACCGGGTCGAGGAACTGCCGGCCGGCTCCTTCGGGGGCCGCGGCACGCCCGCCACCGGACGCGCCACCGACGCCGCGCGAATGACCGAGGCGCTGCACGCGGGGCTCGCGACGGTGCTTGGAGGGACGACGTGAGCGATCCGACCCTGTGCTCGCTGTGTCCCCGCATGTGCCGGTATGCGTGCCCGGTGGCCAGCGGCAGCGCCGACGAGACGGCCACGCCCACGGCGATGATCCAGGCCTGGCGCGAGGCCCAGGCCGGGCGCCTGCCCTGGAAGGCCGCGGCCGACGCGGTGTCCCGCTGCACCGGCTGCATGGCGTGTCGCGCGCCCTGCGAGTTCGACCAGGACGTGCCGTCGATGCTGTACGAGGCCCGGGCCGAGGCGTGGAAGAACGGCGCGGTGCCCGACGGGGCCCAGCTCCTGCACAAGCGCTACCTGGACTCGGGCAACCCCTTCGGCGACGACCTGCACGCGTCCCTGCGGGCGCACGCCGCGGACGGGGACTTCGACCGGAAGGGCCGGGTGCTGTTCTGGCCCGGCTGCCGCCTGCTGCACGACGCGCCGGCGGACGTGGCGGCGCTCATGGCGATCTTCCGGGCGCTGGGGGCACACCACATCTCCCTGCCCGCGCGCACCCAGACGCCCTGCTGCGGCGCGCCCCTGCGGGCCATCGGCGACGAGGCGGGCTTTCAGGTCGCCATCGCGGGGCTGCAGCAGTACTTCAACCGCCAGCGCACGCTGATCACGACGTCCGGCGACTGCCTCAACGCGATCCGCGAGGGCTACGGCAGCACCGGCAACGAGATCACCGCCGAGGTGCTGCACCTGTCCGAGTACCTGCTGTTCTTCCGGGATCAGGTGGCGGATCTGGGCAAGGCGGCCATGGACCGCCTGGAGCAGCGCGACGAGAAGGTGCCGGCGGTCGTGGTGTTCGACTCCTGCGCCATCCGACGGCGCGCGGGACGCGGGGACCCGGTCTACGACGTGATCGAGGCGGCGACCGGGACGCGGCCCACCCCCTTCGGCATCAGCCCCGACCGCACCGTGTGCTGCGGCGCCGGTGACTTCCACGATCTGCGTCGGCCCGAAGCGGCGGCCCAGGTCGCCGAGTTCGCCACGGCAGGTCGCGCGGTGCCCGACGGAGCCTGGGTGGTGGCCACGGATCCGGGGTGCATCCCGTCCCTGCGCGGGGCCCTGGCCGGCCGCGCCCACGTCATCGACCTCGTCGGGTTCCTGGTGGGGTGGCTGGGACCGGCGGTGACCGACGGCGCGCGCTCCAGCGCCCCGGCGCCCACGGGGCTCAAGGCCGACGCGTGAGGCAGCGATGAAGCCCAACCCGCTGCTGGCGGTGGTCGTGGGCTTCGCCCTCGCCTTCGTGTTCTGGGCGATGTTGTTCCTGGCCGGGGGCGTGGAGTCCCGCTCCCTGGAGACGGGCTGCGCGGCCCTGCTGCCGGGCGACGACATCGAGACGGTCGTGGCCACCCTGGGGCTCCTGGGCTACCAGCCCGGGTGCGACTCGGATCAGGCGGGCCCGGCGTCCGGCCTGCCATGCACCCGCGGCGAGTTCGGCAACCTGAAGGACTTCCCCTACCTGTGCGAAGGCGAGGACTGCTCGCTGTACTGGCGCCTGCTGGACGTGGCGTGCCTGGTGGAGATCGACGCCGCCACGCTGCGGGTCACGGACGCGCGGTTCCTGGCGCTGGGATCCCGAGCCGAGGGCGTCGAGCCTCAATAGACGGCGGTGAACCCGAGGACGCCGCCCGGCACGAACACCGGCTGGCCGGTGGCGCTGGTGGGGCCCGGAGCGAACGACAGCGCGGGGCTCGCCCAGGGAGCGGCGCCGGCGATGCCCCGATGACGGGGAGGCCGCTGGGAGAAGTAGCCGCGCTCCGCAGAGTCGTTGCGCAGGCGCCACCGCCGCGCCACCTGGTCGTCCAGGCCGGTGCGAAAGGCGTCCACGCCGAGCAGGAAGCCGCCGTTCATCACGAGCGACGTGGCCAGGTCACGGGTCACGCTGGCCTGGGGGGCGGGCGAAGCGAGCAGCGCGATGCCGATCCCGAGGGACGCGCCGTCCGCGGCCAGCCCGATGGCCCGGTTGATGGACAGCCGCGTCAGCCGATCCGCCTCGCGGATCCGAAACAGGCGCCGCTCCGTCTCGCCCGCCGCCTGGAGGGCGGGGCGCAGCTCCTGCCACTGGCGAACCGCCGACTCGGTGGCCGTCGCGGTGGAGATCAGGGTGGCCACGCCCCACAGCGTGAAGGTCAGCCCCGAGAAGATCCGCGCGTTGACGAACTGGTCGATGCCCATCACCAGGCTCACGGTGCCGAACGCGGCGGCCCCGACATTGGCGCCCGTGTGCATGGCGAGGTGCGTGTCCAGCAGCTCCAGGTCCGCATCCGACAGGCTCGGCGCTGGCCCGTCCTCCTCGGTGAAGTAGGTCTCCGCCGCGGCCGGTCGGGCCAGCAGGGCGAGCACCGCGCCCAGGACGGGAAGGAGCGCGCGCAGACGGGGAGGAGCGACCATGCAGCCGACACTGTACCCGCCGGCCTGTCGAATCAAGGGGCGGGCCGTCGCCCGGATGCGGCGCCGGCGCTATCGTCGCCGCCTGGATCCGATGAGCATGAAGGAGCGGCAGCGATGGGGATTCTCTTCGACACACTGACAGCCGACGCCACGCGGCGCTCGAACGTGGTCCGGGACGCCGAGCGGGTCCTGGACGCCGAGGTCAGCGACAAGACCGGGCTGGCTGGGATCGCCGTCAAGGCCACGTTCAAGGTGGTCAAGGGACTGCAGCCGGGCTTCATCCCGAGCGCCGTAGACGATCTGCTCGAGGACTTCGTGCGAAACATCGAGCCCCACTGGGACGCCTGGCGCGCGAGCAAGGAGTCCTCGTGCGGTGACTACTTCGTCGCGCACGGCGCCGAGGTCGCCGACTCGCTGCTGTCGGTCACCGACGAGCGGGCCGAGAACACGCGCCACAAGCCCCTGAAGAAGGCGTACCTCAAGCTCCGGCCCAAGGGGAAGGAGCACGTGGTCGCCGCCATGCCCCGCGTCGGCGCGATGATCGAGAGGCACACGGCCGACCTCGTCTGAGGTGACCGACTTGAGGTGACCGACTCGAATCCGAGCACGAAGGATCCGGCCGCGCCGTCCCAGCGCCGTGACGCGCTGATCGGCGCCGCGGTGCTCGCCGTCGTGGGGCTGCTCTTCGCGCTCTCCCTGCACGCCGACCGGGCCGCGACGGTGCCCGGCAGCGCCCTGCAGGTGGTGGACACGGTGGTCCCCCGGGACGACCGCGGCCCGCTGCCCATCCTCGATCAGCCCTGCGACGGCTCGAAGATCCGCGGCCGCCACGATCTCGCCGAGCCCCTGTTCCGGGACGCGGTCTACGTGCTCTGCCGCCACGGCCGCCACGGCGCCATCGGCCTGCGCATCGACCTGCCCACCGAGGCCCCCGCGAGCGCCGTGTACACCCTGCCAGGCACCCTGTTCGTGGGAGGCCCCCTCGCCACCACCCGCGCGGTCCTGCTGTACCGGGACCCGGAGGGGGGGCTGCGCTGGACCACCTCCCACCGCCGCGCCCGGACGCTCGCCCGCAACACGACCCTGCGGGCGCTGGTCGGTCTGGGCCCGGAGCCCGACGCCATCCCCAAGGTCCTGGCTGGACACGCCGCCTGGGGCCCAGGACAGCTCGAAGCGGAGCTCGGGGCGGGGGCCTGGATCCTGCTCGACGAGGGGGGCTGAGGGTCGCACGGACCCGATCAACGGCTCAGCATCCGGCGCAAACCGACGCTACAGAGGACATGCATCGCCCCGCCCTGTGCCTGTTCGCCAGCCTGATGACCCTGCCCGCGTGCGCCGACGGCGAGCTGCCCGGGATCCCCCCCTGGACGGGGGACGACGCCGCCACCGCGGACGTCCCGACCTGGCGACCGGAGGGCGAGTTCGGCCTCGATCAGCCCCGCGGCGCGCTGGTGCTCGGCGACGCCGAAGGCTCCCACGCCGGCTGGTCGGTGGCCCCGGCGGGCGACCTGAACGGCGACGGCTTCGGCGACGTGGTGGTCGGCGCGTACAGCGACGCCCGCGGCGGCGAGCTCTCGGGCTCGACGTTCATCTTCTACGGCCCCCTCCAGGGAGACCTGTCCGCCTCCAACGCCGACGCGGTCCTCATCGGCGAGGGCGCCTACGACTACTCCGGCTGGACGGCGGGCCCGGCGGGCGACGTCAACGGCGACGGCATGGACGACGTGTTCGTCAGCGCGTACGGCGACGACACCATCGGCCCCGGGTCGGGCGCCGTGTACATCGTCTACGG
This sequence comes from uncultured Pseudomonadota bacterium, assembly GCA_937891735.1. Lineage (GTDB taxonomy): Bacteria > Myxococcota_A > UBA796 > UBA9615 > UBA9615 > JAGSHC01. The sequence goes on from CALAGR010000244.1 coordinate 6,257, forward strand.
GCCCGTGCAGGGGCAGATGAGCCTCGCGGACGCCGACGTGAAGATCCTCGGCGCGGCGGCCTACGACAACGCGGGCATCGCCGCGGCGTCCGCCGGCGACCTCAACGGCGACGGCATCGACGACCTCGTCATCGGCAGCTACGGCGCCGACGCTGGCGGACCCGACGCGGGCGCGGCCTTCGTGTTCATGGGGCCCATCTCCGGCCACCTCAACACCAACAACGCCCACGTGCGCATCGACGGCGTCCTGCCCGGCCAGTGGGTCGGCTACTCCGTGGCGAGCGCGGGCGACATGAACGCCGATGGCCGGGACGACCTGATCGTGGGCGCCGTCGGCACGCCGATGCACGGCGAGGACACGGGCGCGGCCTTCCTGTTCCTGGGCCCCATCACCTCGGACCGCACCGTCCTGCAGGCCGACGCCGTCGTGCATGGCGCGGCAGCCGGGGACCGCCTGGGCGTCACCGTGGCCGGCGCCGGCGACCTCAACGCCGACGGCTACGCCGACGTCATCATCGGCACCCCCTACGCGGACGTGGACGGCATGGTCGACGCGGGCGCGGCGTACGTCATCTACGGCCCCTGGTCGGGCACCCGCGGCGCGCACCAGGCCAACGCGATGTTCACCGGCACGGACACGGACGACCAGGCCGGCTTCAGCGTGAGCGCCGCGGGCGACGTGGACGCGGACGGCTACGACGACGTCATCGTGGGCGTGCTTCACGACGACCGGGGCGCCGCGGACGCAGGCGCCGCCGCGGTCTTCTACGGCCCCGCCAGCGGCGTGCGCAGCGTGAACGACGCGGACCTGAGCTTCCTCGGCCTCACCAGCGGCGACCGGGCGGGGGGAGCGGTGGCGAGCGCCGGCGACGTCAACGGAGACGGCCGCTCGGACCTGCTGATCGGCGCCCACGGCTACGACGGGCGAGCCGACGACGCCGGCGCGGCCTGGCTCGTGCTCGGCGGAGGCTTCTGATCCGCCCCGGCTGGGCTACAACCCGGCCATGAGCCCCAAGCGCGTCGTCATCGCCCTGGCCACCGCAGACTTCGATCCCACCGAGGTGGCGGTCCCCTGGTCCGTCTTGAGCGGAGCCGGCCACGACGTCCAGTTCGCCACCGCCGACGGCGCCCCCGGCGGGTGCGATCCGGCGATGCTCGAGGGGGTCTTCTTCGGGCAGATCGGCGCGACCCGGGCGAACGTCGCGCTGTACCGGGAGATGGAGCAGAGCCCCGTGTTCAAGGCGCCCATCCCCTTCGGACAGATCGACGTGCACCAGCACGACCTGCTCGTGCTGCCCGGCGGACACGCCAAGGGCATGCGCCAGTACCTGGAGGACCCGGTGCTGCAGGCGCGGGTGGCCGCGTTCCTGGCGGCGGACCGGCCCCTCGGCAGCATCTGCCACGGCGCCGTCGTGCTCGCCCGGAGCACCGCCGCGGACGGCACGCCGGCCATCGCGGGACGGCGGCTCACGGGTCTGCCGAAGTCGATGGAGATGGGCGCCTGGCTGCTCACCTGCACGTACATGGGGGGCTACTTCCGGACGTACCCCGAGTGGGTGCAGGACGAGGTCCAGCGGGCGCTGGGCGACGGCACGTTCGAGACCGGACCCCTCGTTCCGAGCTACGGCAACCCGTTCACGGTGCGCGACCGCAACCTCGTCACGGCCCGCTGGCCCGGGGACGCCCAGGCGTTCGCGGAGGCCCTGCTCGACCTGCTCGCAGGCTGACTACTGCACCCAGGCGGGGGGCACGATGCGCACCGACAGGTCGTACGGTCCGGTG
>CALAGR010000245.1 GCA_937891735.1 uncultured Pseudomonadota bacterium
CCTGGGGCGCAGTCCAACACCTGGTCTCGGACCTGCCGGCGTCCCGCGCCGTCCGCCACACCAACGCAGAGCGGCTCGCGGCCGTCGCCTCGGTGCTGGACGAGCGGCCCGTGCTGCTGGTCGGCTGGCGCCTGGAGCTGGACGCGATGGGTCCGCTGCTGCTGGACCACGACGTCGTCGTGGCGGACATGTGGGTCGACACGGGGGCGAGCACCGCGGCGCTCCTGGACTCGGCCGAGGACAAGGGCCGCAGGCTGCTCCTGGTGCCGGGGTGGATCCCGCGGGAGCTGCTCGCCGAGGTGGTCGGCGACCGGCCGCTCCGGGCGCTGGTGGGCGCGCCCCATCCCGTGCTCGAGGTCGGCCCTCACGACGTCGCGAGGGGCGGGCCCGGTCCGGGGTGACGCGCCGCCCCACCGGCGAGTCCATCGTCTGGACTGCGCTATCCTCCCGCACCCTCATGCGAAGGCGCGACCAAGACCCCCTGGCCCGGCTGGTGCTGCTCCTGGATGCAGCGGCCACCGCGCTCTCGATGCAGCTGGCCGTCTGGCAGCACGGGCTCCTGAGCCGGGCATTCGACGTGATCTCGCCTCCCGTGCCGCCTGCGACGGTCCTCAGCGTGACGGTCGCCGCCGTCCTGATCTGGGTCGTCGGCTCCGCTGCGCTCGGTCTTACGCGCTCCTTCTCACTCGAGATGACCCGGGAGGCCGTCCTGCGCGGCCTCCTCAAGCTGCAGTTCGGCGGCCTGTTGGGGCTGGTCCTGTACCTGTTCCTGCTCCAGGCACCCTTCAACAGATCCCTCCTGGCGCTGTTCGTCGGCAACTCCTTCGTCCTGCTGACCGGCGTGCGCGCCGTGGTTCGCCGTTATGGCCGGCTCCAGCACCAGCTCGGGACGGCGCAGCGCCGCCTCCTGGTCGTGGGGTCGGCTGCTGGCGCCGCGGAGTGGAAGCGCCGGAGTGAAGCCGCACCCCTCTCGCCGGTCCTCGTCGGCCGGGTGGGCCCCCTGGAGGAGGGCGAGCAGGCTGTGACCCGGCTCGGGCCGATCGAGGAGCTTCGATCGATCCTCGCGGACCACGTCGTGGACCTTGTGGTGTTCGTGGAGCCCTACGGGGACTCCGGGAACGCAGGGGCGCCCCTGGACACCTGCGAGGAACTCGGCATCCCTGCCGCGTTCCCCATCCCGGTCCCGGAGGCGGCGGTGTCCGCGCCGGAGCTCACCGAGCTGCTGGATTGCCCCGTGGTCCTGTTCGACGTGGCGCCCCGGCGGGCCGAGGCCTTGTCTGTCAAGCACGCCATCGACGTCGTCGCGGCGGTGTTTGGGTTGATCGCGCTCGCGCCGCTGCTGCTGGCGGTGGCCCTGGCGATCCTGCTCACGTCGGGGCGCCCGGTGTTCTTCACGCAGGAGCGGGCGGGGCTGTTCGGGCGCCCGTTCAAGATGCTCAAGTTCCGCACGATGGTCGTGGGGGCCGAGTCCCAGCGGGACGCGCTGGCGGCGGAGCACAACGAGGCGGGGGGACCGGTCTTCAAGATGACGGAGGACCCGCGGGTGACGCGCCTGGGGGCGTGGCTGCGCCGCACGTCGATCGATGAGCTGCCCCAGCTGGTCAACGTCCTCCTGGGCCAGATGAGCCTGGTCGGTCCGCGGCCCCTGCCGCTGGTGGAGCAGCAGGCCATCGGGGGTTGGCACCGGCGCAGGCTGTCGATGAAGCCGGGCATCACCTGCCTGTGGCAGGTCAGCGGCCGGTCCGATGTCACGTTCGAGCAGTGGATGCGGATGGACGTGCGCTACGTCGACGACTGGTCGCTGTGGCTGGACCTGGAGCTGCTGCTCAGGACGGTGCCCACGGTCCTGTGGGGCAAGGGCGCGCGGTAGGCGTCGCTCGACCCCTCCGCCCGATCGAGTAGATTGCCGCCAGCCCAGGAGTCCCCGTGGATCGACGCGCGTTCATCACAGGCATCACGGGTCAGGACGGCTCGTATCTCGCCGAGCTGCTGCTCGAGAAGGGCTACGAGGTCCACGGCCTGATCCGGCGGTCGTCGACCTTCGCCACCGAGCGGATCGAGCACCTGTACCGCGACCCGCACGTGGAGTCATCGCGGCTCCACCTCCACTACGGCGATCTCACCGACGGGAACTCGCTCTCGAACCTGCTGAGCACGATCCGACCGACCGAGGTCTACAACCTGGGCGCCCAGTCCCACGTCGCGGTCTCGTTCGCCAACCCGATCTACAGCGTGGACGCCAACGCGCTGGGCACCCTGCGTCTGCTCGAGGCGGTGCGACACCTCGACGTTCAGCCGCGGTTCTATCAAGCCTCGTCCTCGGAGATGTTCGGCAAGGTCCGGCAGACGCCGCAAAACGAGGAGACCCGGTTCCATCCGCGCAGCCCGTACGCCGTGGCCAAGGTCTGCGCGTACTGGCACGCCGTGAACTACCGCGAGGCGTACGGGATGTTCTGCAGCAACGGCATCCTCTTCAACCACGAGTCGCCCCGGCGTGGGGAGACGTTCGTCACCCGGAAGATCACGCGGGCGGCCACCCGCATCAAGGTCGGCCTGCAGAAGACGCTGTACCTCGGCAACCTCGACGCCGAGCGCGACTGGGGCTTCGCAGGCGACTACGTGGAGCTGATGTGGCTGATGCTGCAGCACGACGAGCCGGACGACTTCGTGGCGGCCACCGGTGAGCGGCACTCGGTCCGGGAGTTCTGTCAGCGGACCTTCGAGCAGCTCGATCTGGACTGGCAGGAGCACGTCGCGATCGACGAGCGGTACATGCGTCCGGCCGAGGTGGATCTGCTCCAGGGGGACGCCAGCAAGGCCCGTCGGGTCCTGGGGTGGGAGCCCAAGGTGGGCTTCGACGAGCTGGTCTCGCTGATGATTCAGAGCGATCTCGCGCTCGCCCAGCGCGAGCGCACGCTGGTGGACGCGGGCTTGATGACGAGCGAGTGGCAGCCGTGAACAGCACCCGTCTGACCGGCAGACGGGTGCTGGTGACGGGCGGCACCGGGTTCCTGGGATCGTTCCTGTGTCCGATGTTGGAGGCCCGCGGCGCTCTGGTTCGGGCCCTGGGGCGGGCCGACGGCGATCTTTGCGAGCAGTCCGTCGTGCGTGCCCTGCTCGCGGAGGCTCGGCCGGATGTCGTCATCCACCTCGCCGCGGAGGTGGGCGGCATCGGGGCCAACCAGGCGAGCCCGGGCCGCTACTTCTATGCAAACGCGGCGATGGGCATCCACCTCATCGAGGAGTCCCGACGCCTCGGGATCGGCAAGTTCGTGCAGGTCGGCACCGTCTGCGCGTACCCCCGGAACACGCCGGTGCCCTTCCGCGAGGACGACCTCTGGAGCGGATACCCCGAGGAGACCAACGCCCCCTACGGGATCGCGAAGAAGGCGCTGCTGGTGATGCTGAAGGCCTACCGCGAGCAGTACGGGTTCAACGGGATCTATCTGCTGCCGGTCAACCTGTATGGCCCGCGGGACAACTTCGACCTGGAGACCAGCCACGTCATCCCGGCGTTGATCCGGAAGTTCGTGACCGCCCGGGATGAGGGCCGGGGAGTGGTCGACGTCTGGGGCACCGGATCGGCGAGCCGCGAGTTCCTCTACGTGGAGGACGCGGCCCGGGCGATCGTCGCCGCAGCGGAGCGGTACGACGAGGCCGAGCCCGTCAACGTCGGCTCGTCGTCGGAGGTCACGATCCAGCAGCTCGCCGAGCTGATCGGGCAGATCACGGGCTTCGAGGGGTCGATCCGCTGGGATCCGACCCGCCCCGACGGCCAGCCTCGACGCTGCCTGGACACCAGCCGCGCTCGGGAGCGCTTCGGGTTCGAGGCGACGACGCCCCTGGCTGACGGACTTCGCCGGACGGTCGCGTGGTGGACGAGTCGGTGACCCTGCCGCCCAAGGCCCCCGTCGTCGGGACTCCGATCTCCCTGACCTCGTACGACGACGTGATCGAGCTGCTGCGGGACCGACCGCGGGACCGGGCGACGGTGATCGCGGTGTGCAACGTGCACTCCGTCATGTCCGCTCGGCGCGACGAGCAGCTGGCTCGGGCGCTTCGGGACGCCGAGGTGGCGACGTCGGACGGGATGCCCCTGGTCTGGGCGCTGCGCTGGACGGCGCGGCGGTCGCAGCAGCGCGTCTACGGGCCGATCCTGATGCGCAAGGCCCTGCAGGCCACCGCGGGCACCGGGCTGCGTCACTACTTCTACGGGAGCGCTCCGGAGACGCTGGTCGCCCTGGAGCGGCGCGTGGAGCGCCTGGCCCCGGGATCGGTGGTGGCGGGCAGCTTCTCGCCGCCGTTCCGTCCCCAGACGGCGGAGGAGAGGGCAGGGGTGCTGACGGCGATCCGCGACGCGGGCACCGACGTCCTCTGGGTCGGCCTCGGCATGCCCAAGCAGGAGCTGTGGATGCACGAGGTCAAGGGCGAGCTCCCGGGCGTCGCCCTGGTCGGAGTCGGCGCGGCGTTCGACTTCATCGCGGGGACCAAGCGGGAGGCGCCGCCGGTGCTGCAGGCCGCGGGCCTGGAGTGGGCGTTTCGCCTGTCCGAGGAGCCGCGGCGGCTGTGGCGGAGGTACGCCTGGAACAACCCGGCGTTCGTGGTCCTGCTCGCGGCGCAGATCGCGCGGAAGAGGCTGGGACGGTGACGAACCGTGCCCCCCCTGCCGAGCCCTCGCGCGCATCACGTAGAGTCGGTCCGTGAGCCGAATGAAACAGCGCTTTCCAATCAAGAGACTCCCCGACGGCCGTGCGATGCTCAACCTCGCGTGCGGCACGCGGATGAACTCGGCGTGGAACAACCTCGACTTCTCGCCATATGCTCGGCTTGCCCATCACCCCGGGCTCGCCCGCAG
>CALAGR010000246.1 GCA_937891735.1 uncultured Pseudomonadota bacterium
GCATCGTCGACGGCAACGTCGGACTGACCCTGGACCAGGTGGACCTGATCACCGCCGAGACCCTGTACTACCCCCACCGGGTGTTCGGCTGGGAGGGCCGGCGCTTCAAGGTGCGCAGCGGCGGCGGCTTCGACAAGACCGCCAAGCGCATCGAGGTGGACCCGGTGGGCAACGAGATGGAGCCCACGCGGCCGGATGTCCGGTTCGAGGTGGTCATGCGCGGCCGGGCCGGAGAGTGGGACGAGCGTCGGCAGGGACCGCTGCTGATCAAGGCCGGAGACGTGCGGGCGGAGGTGAACGAGACGGTCACCCGCGCGATGCTGGGCGGCGGCGGGAGCTGGCTGCGCTTCGACACGCCGGTCCAGGCCCGCTACATGACCGAGGTCAAGGCGGTGTGGCTGATGCACGTCGGCTCGCTCGAGGACAGCTGGGCGGATGGCCTCGCCCACGTCGCGCGGCTCATGGACGACGTGCTGATCACCCACCTGCGCTGCCGCGACGAGAACATCGAGGTGGTGCCCCGCATCGAAGGCTTTGGCGGCATCGACAGCCCGGCGCTGCTCTTCATCGACCGGCACGTAGGCGGCGCGGGGGTCGCCGAGGCCCTGTCCCTGGACGCGATCCTGGGCATGCTGCGCTGGGTGCAGGCGGTCATGAAGGCCTGTCCGTGCGACGCCGGGTGCTCGCGCTGCACGCCCCCCGAGGTGCTGCACCTCAAGGCCAAGAACGAAGCGATCTCGCTGCTCGGCGGCTGATCGAGCCCCGCGGGGTCCTCAGTCGAGCACGACGAAGCGGCCGCGCACCCGCAGGCCGGCGCCGCTGCCCTCGCTCCAGGCCAGGAACCAGACGCTGTCGTCGATCCAGGTGATCGACGGGGGGTAGGGGGCCACGGGCTCGTCGGTCTGCACCACCTGCGGATCGTCCATGGTGATGCCGGTCAGGGGCGCATCGGGATCGCCGTCCAGCCGGAACCGCTGCAGGACCAGCTCGTTGGCGAAGCCGCTCAGCACGCGGTGGTACACGAGCACCCCGCCATCGGTGCCCAGGGCGATGCCCGGCGTGTGCTCCGTGTCCTGGGCGCGGCCCAGCACGAGCGTGGGCCCGGGCAGTCCGTCCCCGCGGTCCACCACCTCCAGCGTGACGTCGAGGGCGCCGCCGGATCCACCGTGAGCGACGAACAGGACCGCTTCTCGGGGGGAGCGCTCCACCGCGATGGCGACCCGGGCCAGGGGTCCCAGCTCCGCCTCGGCCTGCATGTCGGCGACCTGGGAGGCGGGCCCCAGCCCATCGGGCAGCAGCTCCCGCCACACCACCTTGTCCTGCCCAGCGTCGGGCCGCTCCTCCCAGCCCAGGATCCGCGTGCGGTTGGCGCGGACCGCGATGGCCGGCTCCACCTGGCTGACCTCGAACTCGATGCCCGCGTCCTCGGAGGGGCCGAAGGGCTCGCCGTCCAGGTCCAGGGCCTGCACGAACCCCTGGAACCGCCCCACCGCGTCGATGCCGCGGCTGCCCGCGAGCACGAACCCGCCCCCCGCGTCATCCGCCAGGCGCGGCATCCAGGCGTTGCCCTCGTAGGGCTGCTCGTTTCGCTGCATCTGCAGCGTGCGCCAGGGCCGGTCCGGGTCGCCGCTCACGGGGGCGGTGACCAGCCCGATGGACAGGTTGTAGGGGCTGCCGCCGTCATCGCTCTGCCACGCCACGAGGGTGCGCCCCGCGGACACGGCCACGGACGGGTCCACGTCGCTGCCCAGGGCCCCCGGGTCCAGGATCTGGATCGCCTCGGCCGAGCCGTCGCAGAGGAGCCGGGTCTTGCGCACAGCGAAGTCGCCGCTGTCCGGATCCCGCGGGCCGTTCCACACCACCTGCAGCGCCTCGCCGTCCCAGGCTGCGGCGGGGTGGATCTGGGGCCCGTCGGCGTCGGGATCCAGGCTCAGGACCGCGAGCTCCGGCTGCGCGCAGACCCCACGGGGGGGCGCCGCGGGATCGGGCGTGGAGGGGCACCCGCAGACCGCGGTCGCGAGCAGGAAGAGTCCGACGACAGGAAGCGCGCGCATGCGGGCGGCTATACCATGCAGGGCATGCAGGCACTCCCGAATCGTCATTCCCGTACAGGTGACGCGTGAGCCGCGTGAGCGGCTGGTTCCTCGGAGCGCGACTGGGTGCGCAGCAGGTCGATCTCGGCGTGAGTGACGGCTTCGTCACGGCCATCGAGGAGGCCGGATCCGCCGCCCGGCCCGGCGCGGTGCTGGGCTCCGGCGGCCGCATCACCCCCCACCTCGCCGAGCCCCATGTGCACCTGGACGCGACCCAGATCGGCGCCCGGGTGCTCAACGTGAGCGGCACCCTGCAGGAGGGGATCGCCAACTGGTCGGCGGTCCGGGACGAGCTCACGGCCCAGGACGTGACGGCGCGGGCGCGGCAGACCGTGAGCTGGTACGTGAGCTGGGGCTGCACCCGGATCCGCACCCACGTGGACACGGGGTCCCTGGTGGCAGTGGATGCGCTCCTCAGGTTGCGTGAGTCGCTCGCTCACGAGGGGGTCACGCTGCAGGTTGCGGCGTTTCCCCAGGAGGGGATCCTGCGGGCCCCGGGCCGCCAACAGGCCTGGGAAGAGGCGGCGCGCCGCGGCTGCGACGCGGTGGGCGCCATCCCCCACTTCGAGCGCACCACCGCCGAGGGTGCGCGCTCCGTGGCGCTGGCCTTCCAGCTCGCGGATCGGCTCGACGTCCAGGTGGACCTGCACTGCGACGAGACCGACGACCCCGGATCCCGCCACCTGGAGGTGGCCTGCACCGAGGCGCTGGCCAGGGGCTGGGCCGACCGGGTCATCGCGGGGCACTGCACGGCGATGCACAGCTACCCCGACCCCATCGCGGCCCGGGCCATCGAGCAGGTGGTGGCCTCGGGGGTGCAGGTGGTCTGCAACCCGCTGGACAACGTGGTGCTCCAGGGCAGGCATGACGGATATCCGAGACGTCGAGGACTCACGCGCATGGACGAGCTCCTGGCGGCGGGGGCCACGGTGGGCATCGGGCACGACTCCGTGGTCGATCCCTGGTACCGGCTCGGCGACGCGAACCTCGTGCGCGCCGCGGCCATGCTGGTGCACGTGGGGCAGCTCACGGGGGAGGCGGAGATGGAGGCCGTCCTGAGCCTGCTGTGGGGCAGCAACCACCGGTGCTTCGGAGGGGCCCCGACCCTCGCCGTGGGCCAGCCCGCGGACCTGCTGTGGTGGCCGGTAGGCGACGCGGCGGAGATCCTGCGGATCGCCCCGCGCCCCGCGGTCTACGCAAATGGACGACGGATCGGCACGCCGCCGCCCCGCGGCTCCGGCGCAGACGCGCCCTGAGGGGAGCTACCGTCCCTCGATGGCCTTGAGCAACTTGCGCAGCCGCCGCACATCCCGGGCTTCGTCATCGACCCCGAGCTTGGACCACTGGGCCAGGGCCACCCGCCCCGCCAGCTTGGCGCGCTCTCCCCACCCCTGGGACCAGGCCATGCGGGCCGCCACGGTCGCCTGCCTCGCGATGTCCTGGTCGATGTAGCCCGTCGCATCCAGCAGGTGGCTCGCGCGCCCCCACGCGTCGTCCCAGGCCGCTTCGTCCCGCTCCCCGGCGGCCAGGGAGAGCAGCGCGACGTTCGACAGCGCCAGGAGCGGGCTCAGGGCGAGCCGATCCGCCTGGTCGCGGGCGCTCTGCAGGGTCTGCTTCGCCCGATCCCTGTCGCCCGACTCGGACAGCACCACGCCGAGCTTGACCAGGGGCTCCACCGCGGTCACGGCCCCCAGCGAGTCCAGCTGCTTGTGGGCCTGGCGAAAGCACTCGATGGCGCGCTCGCGGGCGCCCTGCCGCCGCGCCAGCTCGCCCAGCACGATGAGGGACTCGGCGAGCCCCGCGCGGGCCCCCACGTGCCGGAAGGTCTTGCGGGCCCGCTCCAGCTGGGACAGGGCCTCGGGCAGCCGCTCCTGGATCATCAGCGTGCGGGCCAGCCACAGCCGCGCCTCGGCCGTGCCCACCGGATCCGAGAAGAGCTGGGCGGAGTTCACCGCGGCGTTGGCGGAGTCGCCGGCTTCCGCCACGCGCCCCAGCATCAGGGAGGACTCGGCGAGCATGCGATGGCACATCGCCACCCCCTCCCGATCCGCGGCCTGTGAGGAGAGCGTGAGCGCCTCCACCAGGTGCTCGTGGGCCTCCTGGAGCTCCCCCTGGGCCAGCAGCGCGGCGGACTGCTCGATGAGGGCGGGGCAGAGCAGCTCCTGGTAGTCCATCTCCCGGGCCGCGCGGAGCGCGTCGTCCGCCTTGGCCAGCGCGGCGGGCAGCCGGCCGGTGCGGCGGGCGAGCTCCGCTTCGAGCAGGCGCTGTTCGACCATCGCCCGGTCTGTGGGGTCCAGCGCCAGCAGCTCCAGGGCGTCCCGCCGGTTCTGGAGCACCTCCTCCGCCCGCGGGTAGTCGCCGGCTCCCAGGCGCCGGTCCACCGCCCGCGTGAGCCAGGGCAGGGCGTCCTCGGGCAGGCTCGCCTGGACGAGGTGGAAGCCCACCCGCTCGTCCCGTCGGTTCCCGCGCCGGCGCTCGAGCACGCTGGCGCACAGCTGATGCCACCGCAGATCCCGGCCCGCCTCGCTCGCGCGGCGCTCCAGGGTGGCCCGCAGCATCGGCTGGGAGAAGGACCAGGCCTGGGACGGGTCGCCGTCCTTGGCTCCCACGAGGCGGTTGTCGATCAGGTGCCGGAGCAGGCTGCGAGACGCGGGGAGCTCGGCCTCGCCGCAGACCTCCCGCCACTCGTCCGGATCGACGACTGCGCCCAGGTGGGCCGCGATCTCGAGCGCCAACCCATCCTGCGCGGGCCGGTCCGTCAGGGCCCGCTCCAGGCGGCGCCACCAGTGCTCGTACAGCGCCAGGGGCAGGGGAGCCTCCACGCCCTGCTTGAGACGGTACCCGCCGCGTCCCAGCTCGAGCAGTCCGCGCTGCACCCAGTCCGCGGTCAGCTCCAGGGCGAACCCGGGGTTGCCCACGGTGCGGCGCTGCACCCGGGACGCGAGCCCCGCCTCGAGCCCCAGCAGCCCCTGGATCAGCTGGTCGTGGGCCCGCCGGGGCAGGGGACCGACGCGCATGCGCAGCACCCCCTCCTCACTGTGCAGGCTCTCGAGCATGTGCAGCTCACCGCCCCGCTCGGCAAGCGCGTCGTCCTGCACGGTGGCCAGGACGAGCACCGGGAGGCGCCGCTTGTCCTGGCCCGTGACCAGCTCCCGCAGCAGGATCAGCCCCTCCGGCCCCCACTGGATGTCGTCCAGGACCAGCACCAGGGGCCGCCGCCGGCTGCGGTGCCCCAGCCAGGCCAGCAACAGCTCCCGCCGCCGTCGGGCCGAGATCCCCGAGGTGGGGCGCTCGTCGTCCAGATCGGACTCGTTCAGGTGGGACAGGTCGATGGGGGCGAGCAGCTCGGTCAGATCGGCGCGCTCGGCCTTGTCCTCGACCCCCAGCCGCCGCAGCACCACCTTGACCCGCGCCTGCACCTCGGGGCGGGTCAGGCCGTCGCACGCCATGTCCCGCTCGAGCATGTCCCGCAGCGCGTCGCCCCCCGCCTCGGACCACTTCGCAAGCAGCACCTCGGCCGCGCCCATCTCGTGGGCCCGCTCCGCCAGCCACCGGGCGAGGCGGGTCTTGCCGTTGCCGGCGGGCCCCTCGAGCAGCACCACCCGGAGGCGGCTCTCCGTGTCCACGTGCTGCAGCTCGCTCCACAGCAGGTCCCGCTCCTTCTCCCGGGCCACCATGGGCACCGAGCGCACGCCCATCAGGCCGAGCCCCACGCCGTGCAGGGGGCGGTCGATGATCTCCGCCCGCCGTCTCCAGCCGGACCTCCACGACGCCCGCGGCACGCCCGCGATGCGCGCCAGGGAGTCCGAGGCCTCCGCGGCGCGGCTCACCCGCTCCTCTACGGGCTTGACCAGCATCCAGCGCACCCACCGCTCGAAGTCCACGGGCAGGTCCATGTCGGGCCGGAAGGGCGGCGGCGGCGCGTGCAGGTGACCCGCCAGGGCCTCCTTGAGCTCCCGGCCGAACGGGGGGAAGCCCGTCGCCAGGGTCCAGGCCATGCAGCCCACGGCGTACAGATCCGTCCAGGGTCCGAAGTCTCGGGAGCGCATCTGGAGCTGCTCGGGGGCCATGTAGCTGGGCGTGCCCAGGAGCATCGAGTCGCCCACCGCGTCCGCCGACTCGATGGCGTGCACCAGCCCGAAGTCCGTCAGCTTGATCTCGCCCCGGAGCCCCAGCAGCACGTTGCCGGGCTTGATGTCCCGGTGGATCACGCCGCGCGCGTGGGCGTGGCCGAGCCCGTCCAGGGTCGCCAGGAGGGAGTCGCGCAGCTGGTCCCAGGTCAGGCCATCCCGCGCCAGGTTGACGAGCGTGCCGCCGTCCAGCCGCTCCATGGCGAGCCACGGCGAGCCCGCCTTGAGCTCGCCCCGGCTCGCTTCCTCGGCGCCCTTGTCGAGCAGGCCGTGGTCGAACACGCGCACGATGTGGGGGTGATCCAGGCCCGCGATCCCGCGCACTTCGTTGCGGAACAGGGCCAGATAGACCGGGTTGCGCAGGGCCTCGCCGGTGAGGATCTTGACCGCCGCGGGCGCCCCCTCCCGGACGTGTACGGCTCCCCATACCTGTGCCATCCCCCCCTGGCCGATGGGCTCAGTGAGGCGGAACGGTCCGACGGGGATCGTGGACTCGGGCATCCTTCCACCGGGCAGCGGTTCAGCGCTGAAACGGGTTGAGGGCGGCGGACCGGCTGTCCGGCGGCCGTCGCAAGGGTACCTGCAAGATATGGCCTTTGCCCTTGTGTCCCAACCCCCTTTTGTCCCGCCGTCTTCGCGCTGCGCTCGCTCCGACCCGCCCGCACCGAACGGCGCACTGACTTGACCACTTCACCCCAGGGCGGTAGACGGCGCGAGCCATGTCCAACGAACTAGCGATCCAGGCCGCCCGCAGGCGCACCTTCGGCATCATCAGCCACCCCGACGCCGGCAAGACGACGCTGACGGAGAAGCTGCTGCTGTACTCCGGGGCGATCCACCTCGCCGGATCGGTGCGCGCGCGCCGCGCCACCCGACACGCGGTGTCGGACTGGATGCAGATGGAGCAGGAGCGCGGGATCTCCATCACCTCCTCGGTGCTGCAGTTCGAGTACCACGGGGCCGCCCTGAACCTGCTGGACACACCGGGTCACGCCGACTTCTCCGAGGACACCTACCGGACCCTGGCGGCCGTGGACTCGGCGGTCATGCTGATGGACCACACCAAGGGCGTGGAGTCGCGGACCCGCAAGCTGTTCGAGGTGTGCCGGATGCGGGAGCTCCCCGTGGTGACCTTCATGAACAAGCTCGACCGCCCGGGCCTGGATCCGCTGGAGCTCATCGACGAGGTGTCGACCACCCTCAACCTCAAGGTCGTGCCCCTGAACTGGCCCCTGGGCATGGGGCGCGACTTCAAGGGCCTCGTGGAGATCGCCACGGGCCGTGTGTCGCTGTTCTCGGGGGGCAAGCACGGCACCGAGCGGGTCGTCACGGAGTACCGCGACAGCATCGCCGACTGCGCGGACGTCCTGTCCCCGAGGATGCTCGAGGAGGTCACCGAGCAGCTCGAGCTCCTCGACGGGGCCGGTGAGACCTGGGATCTGCAGGCCTTCCTGTCCGGCGAGGTGAGCCCGTGCTTCTGGGGCTCGGCGATGTCGAACTTCGGCGTGGAGCCGCTGCTGGACTTCCTGGCCGAACACGCGGCTCATCCGGGGCAGCGGGTGGCGCGCCTGGCCTCGGGAGAGAGCCGCACGGTGGACCCTGGCGAGGACAGCTTCACCGGCTTCGTCTTCAAGATCCAGGCGAACATGAACCCCCGCCACCGGGACCGGGTGGCCTTCATCCGGGTCGTCAGCGGGAAGTTCGAGCGGGGCATGGACGTGGTGCTGGGTCGCACCGGCGAGACCCTGCGCATGGCCAAGCCCCACACGTTCATGGCCGACGAGCGGTCGATCGTGGAGGAGGCCTTCCCCGGGGACATCGTGGGCCTGTACGACCCGGGCAAGCTGCGCATCGGGGACACGGTGGCCGCGTCCGAGGCGATGAGCTACGACGGCATCCCCCGCTTCGCCCCGGAGTTCTTCGGCCGCATGGTGTTGGAGGACCCGCTGCGTCGCAAGGCCCTCGACTCAGGGCTCGAGCAGCTGGCCCACGAGGGCGTGATCCAGACCTTCTACCGGCCCGAGGTCGGACGCCAGGACCCCTGGTTGGGGGCCGTGGGCATGCTTCAGTTCGAGGTGCTCAAGGAGCGGCTCAAGAACGAGTACCGGGTCACGGCGCGGCTGGAGACGCTCAAGTACAAGCTCGCCCGCTGGATCGGGGGCACGCCGGAGGCCCGGGAGTGGCTCGAGCGCCGGCGGGACTACCGCGTCGTACAGGATCGCAACGGCAACCCGGTGCTGCTCGCCGAGACCGCGTGGGCGGTGGAGTACGCGCTCCGGGAGGACAAGGGTCTGAAGCTCTTCGAAGTCGAGCCGCTGTAGCCCATGGAGCTGTGCACCGGCAGGCCGCACCCCCTGGGGGCCACCGTCACCGAGGACGGGGTCAACTTCGCCGTGTTCGCGGGGCGGGCGGACCGCGTGGAGCTCTGCATCTTCGAGGGGGGACAGGAGCGCCGCTGGGAGCTGGTCGCCCGGGACCGCGGGGTGTGGCACGGCCTGCTGCGCGGCGGCGAGGCCGGCCTGCAGTACGGCTTTCGGGTGCACGGCGACTGGGATCCCGCCCGCGGCCTGCGCCACAACCCGAGCAAGCTGCTCCTGGATCCCTACGCCCGCGCCGTCGCCGGCGAGCTGGTGTGGCACGACGCGGTGTTCGGCCACGTGCGCGGCCTCCGGGGGGGGCAGCAGGTCCAGGATCCGAAGGACTCGGCGCCCTTCGTGCCCAAGGCGGTCGTGACGCGATCCGAGGAGTGGTCCACCCGCCGCCCGGCGGTGCCGTGGGCGGACACGGTGATCTACGAGGCCCACGTCAAGGGCCTCACTGCGACCCATCCGGGCGTGCCCGAGGAGCTGCGGGGCACCTACCTGGGGGTCGGCTCGCCGGCGATCATCGCGCACCTGACCGGCCTGGGGGTGACCGCCCTGGAGCTCCTGCCGGTGCATCTGTCGGTGAGCGAGGAGCGTCTGGTCCGCCAGGGCCTCAGCAACTACTGGGGCTACGGCACGCTCGGCTTCTTCGCCCCGGACCCGCGCTTCGCCACGCGCCCCGATCGGGCCGTGGCCGAGTTCCGGGCGATGGTGGATGCGCTGCACGACGCCGGGATCGAGGTGCTGCTCGACGTGGTCTACAACCACACCATCGAGGGCCCTGACGATGGCCCGACCCTGTCCCTGCGGGGGCTGGACAACCACGCCTACTACCGGCTCGCCCCCCAGGATCCGTCGCGCTGCGTGGACTGGACGGGCTGCGGCAACACGCTGGAGATGAGGCACCCGGCGTGCCTGCGGCTGGTCCTGGACTCGCTGCGGTACTGGGTCGAGCAGATGGGCGTGGACGGGTTTCGCTTCGACCTGGCTCCAGCGATGCTCCGGCAGGACGGGGCGGTCGCGGCCCACGGACGCTTCGCCTCGGCGGTGGCCCAGGATCCCTGCCTGTCACACGTCAAGCTCATCGCCGAGCCTTGGGACATGGGTCCCAACGGCTACGCGCTGGGGCAGTTCCCAGCGGGCTGGGCGGAGTGGAACGACCGGTTTCGCGACACCGCGCGGCACTTCTGGCGGGGGGAGCCGGGGCAGGTGCCGGACCTCGCGTCGCGGCTGGCCGGGAGCGCGGACGTGTTCGACCGACGCATGGCGGACCGCAGCTTCGTGCGGGGGCCGCTGGCCTCCATCAACTTCGTGGCCTGTCACGACGGCTTCACCCTCGCGGATCTGACCAGCTTCACGAGCAAGCGCAACGAGGGCAACCTCGAGGGCAACCAGGACGGGACCGACGCCAACGCCTCGTGCAACTGGGGGGTGGAGGGGCCCACCCGCGACCCCGGGATCCTGGCGCTTCGCGCTCGAGCCCAACGGAACCTGCTGGCGACGGTCATCGTGTCGCAGGGGGTGCCGATGATCGGGCACGGCGACGAGCTCGGGCGCACCCAGGGCGGCAACAACAACGCCTACTGCCACGACTCCCCGCTCAGCTGGATCGACTGGGAGGCCGCGGATCGCGAGCTCCTGGCGTTCGTGAGCCACGCCCTGGCCCTGCGGGCGGGCAACCCGGTGTTTCGTCGTCGGACGCACTTCTCGCCGGACCGCCCGGGCGTGGCCTGGCTTCGGCCCGACGGCGAGCCCATGTCCGGGGCGGACTGGAGCCGGGGGCCTGACGGCGCCGTCTGCTTCGGGATGCTGCTCAACACCGACGGGTTGCAGGATCCGGCGGCCCGGCCGGCCCTCGTCCTGTTCAACGGATCGAATCAGGACCTGACCTTCGCGCTGGGGACCATCCCCTGGAGGTGCCGACTCGACACCGCCCGCGCCGACGTACGCGATGTCGCCACCACGGGCCTCGAACAGCTCCTGTCTGCTCATTCGATGCAGCTGCTGCAGGTCTGGTAGAAGGCGAATCGAGCCGGCTACGCGTTCGTCGTCGGCGTTGGAGAGCGTCCATGTCCGACTCCTCGGACGAGCACGAAGTCCATGCCGGGACAGTGCTCTGGTACCGGCCCGAGAAGGGCCAGGGGGCCGTCAAGGCCGACAGCGGGCGCCACTTCCGCTTCGAGCGGACCGAGGGCCTGCACGACGTCGTGAAGGGCCTGCGGGTGCTCGTTCGCGTGGACTCCTCGTCGAGCCCCCCCGACGTGGTCGCCCTCCCGCTCCCCCACGGGCGCCGGGAGTACGCCGAGGTCGCGGTGGCCGCGCCGAAGCCCGGGCCCCGGACCACCCCAGCGTCCAGCGCCCGCCGCAAGGCGCCGTCGTCCGCCAGCAAGCCTGCGCAGCCGGTGGGACCGGGCCGCAGGTCCTCCACGCGCGTGGCGGCCCCCAAGAAGCAGCTCCCCAACGGGGCCTTCCAGGTGGGCACGGCGGTGCGCCACGAGAGCCACGGGCAGGGGTTCGTGGTCCTGAGCACCCGCTCGATCACCCGGGTCAAGTTCATGGCCTACGGCGAGGAGCGGCAGGTCCGGACCGCGGATCTGCAGACCCTCGAGAGCAGCGGGTAGGGGGCCCGGATCCGCCGGCGGATCGAGGTCGTCGCCGTCCTGGGCCTGCTCGCCCTGATGGCGGTGCTCGCGACCACCGCGGCGCGCGTCAACGGGCCTGCCTTCGACGAGCTGGCGCACCTGACCGCCGGTGTCAGCTACCTGCAGACCGGCGACTTTCGCTTCGACCCCGAGAACGGCTTGCTGCCCCAGGCGTGGGCGGGGTTGGCGGTGGCCGGCGATCCCGCGGTGGGACCGCCGCTGAGCTCGGGCGCGGCGTGGGACCGGAGCGACGTCTGGACCGTCGGCCAGCGGTTCTTCTTCCACCAGGGCAACCCGCTGAGCGAGATGCTGCGGCGTGGCCGGGCGATGATCACCGTCCTGGGGCTCCTGTGCGCGCTGCTGGTGTGGCTGTGGTCCAGAGCCCTGTTCGGGCCCGCGGGGGGGCTGCTGTCCCTCGCGGTGTGCGCGCTGTCCCCCGCGATGCTCGCCCACAGCGCCCTGGTCACGTCGGACATGGCCGCGGCGCTGTTCTTCCTGGCCTCGACGGCGGCGCTGTGGCGCCTGCTGGAGCGGCTGAACGTGGGGGGCGTGCTGCTCGTGGCGGCGGCCCTGTGCGGGCTCACGTTGAGCAAGTTCTCCGCGGTGCTGATCGGGCCCATCGCGGGGCTGCTGGTCCTCGCGCGCCTCGCCCGGTCGGAGCCGTTGCCCGTCGGGCGGCACCGGCTGGTGGGGCGCGGACGGCAGGCGGCGGCCCTGGGGGCGGTGGCGCTGGTGGTGGCGGGGCTGGTGGTGGCCGGGGTCTGGGTGGCCTATGGGGCCCGGTGGTCGGCGTTCGAGCCGGAGCTGTCCTCGGAGCACACCGCCTTCAGCGAGCCCCTGGAGCCGATGCTGCAGCGCACCGGGGTGCTGCAGGGGCCGCTGCGGGCGGCCTTGGAGCACCGGGTCCTGCCCCAGGCGTGGCTGTACGGCTTCACGTTCGTGCTGTCCCACAGCGCGGAGCGGCCCGCGTTCCTGGCGGGGGCCTGGCGCACCGACGGGTGGTGGTGGTTCTTCCCCTACGCCATGGCGGTCAAGACCCCGCTGCCGTTGCTGGCCCTGCTGGTGCTCGGGCTGGTGGGCGCGGCCCGTGAGGAACGACGCCGGGAGCTCGTGCCGCTGCTGGCGCTGATCGGCGTGTACTGGGCGGTGTCGGTGGCGTCGCACCTCAACATCGGCCACCGCCACCTGTTGCCGACGCTGCCTCCCCTGTTCGTGTTGGCGGGGGGCGGGGCGCGCTGGCTGCGGGCGCCCGGTGGAGGGCGGCTGGGGATCCTGGGGCTGGTGGGGGGGCTGCTGCTGGGCACGGTGGCTGCGTTCCCGCACTACCTGGGCTTCTTCAACGGCCTCGTGGGGGGATCGAGCCAGGGGTGGCGTCACCTCGTGGACAGCTCGCTGGACTGGGGCCAGGACCTGCCTGCGCTGTCCCAGGCGCTGCAGGGCGAAGACGGCCCGGTGGCCCTGTCGTACTTCGGGAGCGCAGATCCGCGGGCCTTCGGGATCGATGCGCGCCCGCTGCCGAGCTTCTTCCCGCTGGCCGGGTCCCGCGGGGAGCCGACGCCCCTGGTGCCCGGGCTGTACGCCATCTCCGCGACGATGCTGCAGGCGGTCTATCTGCGGCCTGCGGGGCCCTGGACGGACGCATACGAGCAGCGCTACCGCGAGTCCTTGGCGCGCTGGCTGGACTGGCGCGGTACCGCGGGTGATCCCGCGGCGCGAGCGACGCTGGTGGACCTGCTGGGGTCGGAGCAGGCCTGGAGGGACGAACTCGCGCTGTTCGAGGAACTGCGCTTCGCCCGACTGGCCGCGAACCTGCGCCGCCGCGAGCCCGACGGTCGCGCGGGCTGGTCGATCCTCCTGTACCGCGTGGGGCAGGCGGAGCTCACGCAAGCGGTTGCGGGTCCTCCTCCGCTCTGACGGCCCCCTGCGGAGGCGACCGCGCGGCGGCCAGCCCCTATCGTGTGGGCATGCGCATCTGGATCGACGCTGACGCCTGCCCCCGCCCCGTTCGCGACATCGTCTTCAAGCGGGCCGAGAAGAAGGCCCTGCGGGTGACGCTGGTTGCCAACAGCTTTCAGCGCACGCCGCCGGTGGGGTGGATCGACTTCGTGCAGGTGCCCGCCGGGATGGACGAGGCGGACCACTACATCGCCGCCCACGTGCAGCCCGCCGACCTCGTGATCACCCAGGACGTGCCCCTGGCGGCCGACGTGGTGGGCATCGGCGCGACCGCGGTGAGCGTGCGCGGCGAGCTGTGGACCGAAGACAACGTGCGAGAGCACCTGTCCATCCGCGACTTCATGACCGAAGCGCGGGCGCTGGGCGTGACCACCGGGGGCCCTCCACCCTTCGACTCCCGGGCCCGGCAGGCTTTCGCCAACGCCTTTGACCGCTGGCTCGCGGGGGTCGCGGCGCGCTGAACTGGACCTTGGGCGCCGCTGGCTTCATCCTGCGACCGCCGCCACCGGAGTCCGGTTTTGAATCAGGTCCACGATCCCACCGCCCGCACCAAGGACCGCACCAGGAACGCGGTGCCCGAACAGGTTGACGTCGCCATCGTCGGCGCAGGTCTGGGGGGGCTGACCGCCGGGGCCTTCCTCGCTCAACGGGGCTACCGCGTCGCGATCTTCGATCAGCACTACGTCGCGGGCGGCTGCTGCACGCAGTTCAGCAGGGGGGGGGCGGACGACCGGTACGTCTTCGACATCGGCCTGCACTACGTGGGCGACTGCGGTCCGGGCGGCGTGATCCCGTCGGTGCTCGCCGAGGTCGGGATCGAGCAGGAGTTCTCGCCCCTGGACCGCGACGGATACGACGTTCTGGTCTTCCCCGACTTCCGCTTCCCCATCCCGGTGGGGCTGCAGAACTACCGGGACCGCCTGGTGGAGTTCTTCCCGGAGGAGCGCCGGGGGATCGACAAGTGGATCCGCTTCGTCACCCAGGTCGAGCGGGCGGTGGGCATCGCGCGCCCCCTGGACTTCGCCATCAACCCGCTCCAGGGCCTGTCCATCCTGTTCAAGGCCCCCCTCGCCGCGCTGTGGAAGTACCGCAGCCTCACCCGCGTGCTGGACTCCTGCACGAAGAACCCGCGGCTGCGGGCGGTGATCTGCGGCCAGCACGGCGACTACGGCATGCCCCCGAGCCAGACCGCGGCGCTGTTTCACGCCGGACTGCTCGGGCACTTCTCCGCCGGCGCGTACTACCCTCGGGGCGGGGGCCAGGCCATCTCGGACAAGCTCGCGGACGCCGTCGAGGCCGCCGGGGGCACCATCTGTCTGCGCAAGGGGATCTCCGAGATCATCATCGAGGGCGGCCGGGCCGTCGGCGTGCGCACGGACGAGGGCAAGGCCGGCAGCAGCGAGGTCCGGGCCTCCGTGGTGCTGTCCAACGCGGATCCCACGCAGACCCTGCTCCAGCTCGTCGGACCCCAGCACCTCTCCAAGAAGGTGGTGGACGCCGTGCACGGGTGGGAGCACCCCGCGGCGCTCTTCCTCGTCTGCCTCGGGGTCAAGGACGACCTAGAGGCGCGGGGAATGGGCGCGGCGAACTACTGGACCGTCGATGGCTACGACCTGGACGCGCTCTACCAGGCGGGGCGCGACGAGATCGGGGTCCACGGGGCCTACATCACGTCGGCCACGATGAAGGACCCGCACACGCCGGGCCACGCGCCCTCCGGGGTCCACAACGTCGAGGTGATGACCCTGGTGCGGGGTGAGGCGGAGCGCTGGAGCGCCGATCCGGTCGGCATCGAAGATCGCAAGTACCGCCGGCACGATGGCTACCAGGAGCTCAAGCAGCGCATCGAGGACGAGCTGGTGTCCCGGTTCGACGGGGTGTTTCCAGGGGCCGCGGAGCACATCGTGTTCCAGGAGTCGGCCAGTCCGGTCACCCACACGCGCTACACGCGCTCGCCCGCGGGGAGCGGCTACGGGATCGCGATCACGCCGGGCCAGTTCGAGAGCCGGCGGATCCACCCGCGCTCGTCGATCCCGGGCCTGTACATGTGCGGCGCGTCCGGGCGGCACCACCTGGGGGTGATGGGCGCGATGCTGTCGGGCCGGGACGCATCCCGCCGGATCCTCGAGGATCTTGGACCCCGCAAGCGCGTGTCGGGTCCTGCCTCTTGACACCGCTGGCCTCGGGGATTTACAAACCCCGCCTGCCGCGAGCACTGCGCCGACGTAGCTCAGTTGGTAGAGCAGCTGATTCGTAATCAGCAGGCCTGCGGTTCGAGTCCGCACGTCGGCACCATCGCGAAACCGCTTCCGCCCCAGGGACTTGACTGCCCTGGGGCGGTCGTCGTTCTGGGGGTGGGGAAGGGGCCTGGCTAGCGTTCGCCGGGCGTCGGTGTCGGGCCGCAGCCTCGTCCAGGCGGCTCCTCCGAACGAAGTCGTGAGCGTCCCGGACGCCCACCGATCAGGTGTCGGCGTCCTCGAGCGCGTGGTGTCGCCGGGTCTTTCGCAGCCTGCGGCGAGGGCCGGACGGGCGCCTCAGCAGCCGCTCCCCGGGTAGACCGCGGGATCGCCGTCGTCACAGTCCATGGTCGACGACGTGCTCCCCCAGGGCCCCGGCGACCACCACTCGAACCAGCCATCGCGGTCCAGGTCCCAGCCGGCGGCGCCGGGGCCTCCGTAGGCGCCGAGGTCGGACGGCAGGCCGTCAGGGTCGAGGATCGCCCCTGCGCCAGCGTCGATCAGCGGCGAGCTGAGGCCCAGGTGCAGATCCCAGTCCTCGGGATCGGCGCCCGAGACGTCGAGGAACCCCGGATCGACCGACACGTTCCCGGCGCTCGCGCTCGGCAGGGGGATGCCGTCGTAGTCGTCCGGCGAGTTGCCCCAGCTGTCCACCCAGGTCACGTCGAGCACCGAGGTCACGTCGAGCAGCGCCACGGTCATCCCTCCCCCGAAGCCGGAGACCCCCTGGGCCGCGTTCCCCGAGATGATCGAGTTCTGGATGGAGAACGCCCCCGCGGCGGGCACGTTCAGGATCAGGCCGCCCCCTCCGGAGGTCGCCGACGTCGTGGTGTTGCCGACGACGACGCTGTTGAGGATCGATCCCGAGCTGTTGCACAGGATGCCCCCGCCTCCGCTCAGCGCCTGGTTGCCCGCGACGACGACGTTGCGCAGGTCCAGGTAGCCGCTGTTCGACTCGATCGACACCCCTCCGCCGTTGCTCCCGCTGGCGACGTTGCCGATCACGACGACGTTCGTCAGGCTCACTGCGGCGGCGTGGATGGCGTACAGCCCACCTGCGTAGGGAGCGACGTTGCCGCTGATCGATCCGTTGGTGGCGGTCAGGTCAGCGCCGTTGTGCAGATAGATACCTCCACCACCCAGGCTGACGTTGTCATCAACCGCGAAGTCGTCGAACACCGGCTGGGCGGCGCTGCCCGAGACGCGGACCCCGCCACCCCGGGACCACGGCAGCGACTCGTTGCCGGAGATCACGACGTCGGTGAGGGTGGGGGACGCGCCGGAGATGTACAGGCCGCCGCCCCCGGCCTTCGCGACGTTCCCGGTCGCGACGAGCGCGGTGACGTCGACGTCTGCGTACAGGCACAGGCCGCCGCCGGCGCCGCCCGAAGCCGTGTCCATGATCGAGTTGTCGAGCACCTGCAGGCCGTCGAGCTGGGAGCCCGCGACTCGCACGCTCAACCCACCGCAGGCGCCCCGGACGACGTTGTCGCTGACGATTCCCCCCGACCAGAAGGTCTGGGCGTTCAGCCACCCCCCGCCCCCGTCCACG
>CALAGR010000247.1 GCA_937891735.1 uncultured Pseudomonadota bacterium
CGGCAGGCGAGCCTGCTCGCGAAGGCCGAAGCGGCCGAGCGCGTGGCCGGCGCCCTGGGCGTCGCCGCCGACCGGATCCGCGACGAGGGGCTGCGCACGCTCGAGCGGTCCGCCTCCCGGGCTCTGGCGAGCACCACGAACAAGCCGGAGCTGTTCGCCGGGATCAGGTTCGAGCCGCGCACGCTGCGCTACAGCGTCGTCGATCACGACGGGCGCCCGGTCCCCCCGGACCCGTCGACAGGGGAGCGCACGGTGCTCGCGTTGGCCCTCGTCACCGGACTGCAGAGAGCCTCCGGTCTGCGCTTCCCGCTGATCATGGAGGCGGTCTTCAAGCCCCTGGGACCCCTGCACCAGGACAACGTCGTCCGTCTGCTGCTGATCCAGCGCCAGGAGCAGACGCTCCTGCTCCTCAAGCCCGGTGAGCTGCCGCCTACCCTGCAGCACCTCATCGACGCCCGGATCGGGCAGCGGTTCGCGGTGCGGCGCCCCCACCCGAAGCGAAACGTCAGCGAGCTCGTCGAGGTGACGGCGTGAGCCTCGACGTGATGGCCTTTCGGCTGCTGCTCCAGGGCGCGCTCGGCGTCGACGCGGTCTCAGTGGACCGCCTCGCGGTCGCGATCGGGATCCGCGAGGGTGCGGCGGCGGGCGTCGAGGCGGATCTGTCACCGGACGTCGATGCGTTCGCCGACGGTCCGGTGTTCGGGCCGATCCTCGCTGAAGGCACGGTCGGTTCCGGTTCGATCGGGGCCTTCGGTGCCGCCGGCTTCGGATTGCTGGCGAAGCGGTACGACGCTCTTGGGGGCGATGGGGCCGCGCTCCTCGCCTCCCTGCTGTCCGGCCCCGGCGCGACGTCTTCGGCATCCACCGGACCGGAGGTCACGGTGCCCCTTGGCGCGGTCGACGGCGCTCCGCTCACCTGGACGGTCAACCGCGAGGCTGGCCGCCGAACCAACGCGAACGTGCGGATCGCCGGCGTCCAGGGGACGGGGAAGACCCAGTTCCTGCAGCACCTTCTGTCCGCCATCGCTGCGCGCGCTCCCGGCACCGGGCTCGTCCTGCTGGACTACAAGGGGGACATCAGCGGCGACGCGGGCTTCGTGAAGGCCGTCGGCGCCCGGGTCGTGCGCCCGCAGCGAGAGGCGGTCCCGATCAACCCCTTCGACGTGCCGCGGGAGGTCCGGTCGGGGCTGCTCGCGCTGGAGGTGGCGGCCCTGCTGCGCTCCCTCGCCACGGGCATGGGCGCCGCGCAGCAGGAGATCGTGCGGCTCGCGGTCGAGAGCGCGTACACCGAGGCCGCGGGGGCCGCGGGGGCCGCGCCGACGGCGGGAGACATCGCCCGGGCGGTGCGGCAGTCCTACGAGGACGCCGGAAAGGCGCCCGACACGGTGACGGCGTGGCTCGCGCAGCTGGCCGAGCTCGGGCTGTTCGCCGATCGCACGGCGGGCAGCCCTGCAGAGTTCCTGGGTCAGCGCTGGATCGTGGACCTGTCCGCCCTCGGCTCGCTGCGGACCCTGGTCGCCTTCGTACTGCTCCACTGGGTGTCGCGCCAGGTCCAGGCCTGCACCGACGCTCCCCTCGCCGCGGGCTCGCTTCGCCAGCTCCAGACCATCGTCGCTGTGGACGAGGCGCACCACTACCTACGCGCCCGCTGCGAGCCGCTCCTGACGTTGCTTCGCATCGGGCGGTCCAAGGGCGTCCCGGTGTTCCTGTCGAGCCAGAGCCTCGCGGACTTCAGGGAGCACACCGAGACCGATCAGCTGTTCGCGTGGACGTTCCTGCTCGGTCAGGGCGCCAAGCCCGATCCGAAGACGCTCCAGGCGGCGCTCGGCCTCAACGGTCCAGAAGCGCAGCGGGCGGCGGATCGCGCCGTGCAGCTCGAGCAGTTCGACGCCCTGGTTCCGGCGGACGAGAACGGCCCCCGTCCGCCGATGGCGCGCCTGCACATGTTCTTCGAAGGCCGATGGCGTTGAGGAGGTGAGATGAACGACACCGAGATGATCGAGGGTCAGTGGCGTGCGCTGCAGCCGGACGCCCAGGGGCTGCATCGGGCCGCCACCGCGCTGAACAAGGCCTCCAAGATGCTCGCTTCGGCCGATGGCTACGAGTCGCTCCCGAAAGTGCGCGCCGCGCTCGCGAAGGTCGAGCAGGCCTCGGCGCTGCCCGAGGCGCTGGGGCAGCGGGCGACGGAGGCGCTCGCGTCGACCCAGGCCTGGTTGCGGGGGGAGTGGGAGCGCCGGGGTCGCGAGGTGGCGCTGGAGGCTGCGGACCACTTCGTCGCGCGGGGCATCGAGGCGCGGCTGGACGGCGCGACCCTGGTCGCGTCTCCATTCACGCTCGTGCTGGACGCCGGGAAGGACCAGGCGACCATCGAGTATGGGGGGGAGACGGTCAAGGCGAAGGTGCCCCTGGTCCCGGCCAAGCTGTTCGCGGCGTGGCAGGCGGCCAGCGCGGCGCTCGGCAAGGGCGAGACCCCGCCGGAGCGGTTCGCGGAGCTCCTCATCGAGGCCGCCGAGGCGGTCATCGGTCGCGGCAAGGACGGTCGCGCCGGCGCGCGGGTGCCGTTGCCGGACGTGCACTTTGAGCTGTTCATCAGGCGTCAGACGGCCCAGGCCAGGACCAACCCGGCGCAGGGGAAGATCAAGGAGTACCCGCGCGCGCAGTTCGCTTGGGATCTCGCTCGCCTGCTTGCTGCCCCGCACTTCCTGCAGCGCGGCAGGCGGACGATCGAGCTCCTGCCTGCGTCGGCGTCCGCCGCGCGCAGCCGCGTGGCGGCGGTCCCGGTCGTCTCCGAGTCGGGAGCGCTATTCGCGCTGGGCGATCTGCGGATCGTCTGACCCCTGATGAACCCTCTGCGCACGTTGCCCCGTGCGGGGACCTGGGAGATCGATCTCGTCGAGGCGACCGGCGTGGAGGTGTTCGGTGTCGATCTGGCGGGGCTCCTGTTCGTCGTGGATGGCGCGGACGGCACGGTCCGTTTCGGGGGCCCGCTGAAGAGCGTGGGCGAGATCACGGAGGCGGTCACGCGAGCGGCGTCGTCCCCGATCGCTCCGCTCCTTCCTGGGCGCCCGCGCAGGATCCGGTGTCGTGAGGCCATGCGCTTTCGGTTGCGCCCCGCTGCGGCCCTGCTTGGCGCGAAGCTCGACGTCCAGCGACGCCTGCCCCTGGTCGACGAGGTGGCGGATACCTTGATCGCGGCGATGTCGAGTCACCTCGCCGGGGGCCCGACCGCCCAGGGGTTGGTGACCTGGGAGCCGCTGCTCGTCGATGTCGAGCAGAAGGTCGGCCTCTTCAACGGGCAGCTCGATGGTGGAGTGCAGCCCACGCTTGGGCTGAAGATGGCGAAGCGCGCCGCACTACGCCTGAGTCACCTCCTGCGGTGTGTCGATGGGATATCACTCGACGAGGAAGGGGGGCAGACCCAGATCATCGCCTGGGCGGGCCCCGATGTGATCGGCGTGATCACCCGCATCCCGACGACGGCGAGTGATTGGGCGGTCTGGCGCGCAGAGGGCAGGGGGGCGCTGGCGATCTCGGCGGGTGGGGCGAAGCGCGGGTGCTTTCGCGGGCAGGACATCATCGACGTGTTCCCGGTGGCGTTCCTGGGCAGCGGCGACCCCGCGCCAGCTCGCCGCGCCGGGCTGTTCAACCCCGCGGATCTCGATGACGTGGACTGGGACGCGCCGCCCGGCACCTGGCCGAAGGCGTCGACGGTGCTGCTGGCCGTCGCCCAGCCGCTACACCTGGAGGAGATGCCGCTGGACGCCTTGTCGAAGGCCGCCGAGTTCGCGGCGACGGTCTGGAGCGCGGTGGTGATGGCCGACCACGGGGGCAATCCGGGCCTCTTGCGGGACGCGCGGCGGAGACTCCGAAGCGAGCCCACGGCCGCAGCCATGTTCGAGCTGGTGGTCCAGCGCAAGCGCACGATGTTCCCCAGGGACAGCCGGATCATGATGGTCGACGCCTGCACGCGGACGGGCGGCCAGGTGGACCTGCGGGTGTCCTGGCGCCCCGTGTAGTTCGCCGTCGGACCAGCGGCTCGTCGCCCCTTGGCTCGGTGCCCTCCAGTGAACGTCGGGGCCGACGATCGGTGGTGTCCAACCGCGGGTGAGCCGCTTCAGACCTCTCCCTTCCACGGTTTCCCTGGCAGCCGTGCGATGAGGGCGATGAGGGCGCCGAGCACGCGCTCGAGGGCGAGGTCGAAGTCCCACGTCAGCCCCGGCCTCAGCAGGGGGAAGATGCCGAGACCCGCCATTGGGTGATGTCTGCGGCCGGGATCACAGGTCGGGCTTCACTTCGACGTTCACGGCCACGCTCCACCGCGGATCCCGTGGAGCTCCGACCGCGTCCAGCCAGGGGGCGA
>CALAGR010000248.1 GCA_937891735.1 uncultured Pseudomonadota bacterium
CCGGCTCGACCGGGTGTGCGCGCGGCTCCCGGACCTGCTGCCCCAGGACGAGGCGCCGGCCCTGCTGCACGGCGACCTGTGGGGCGGCAACCAGACCACCGACGGACGCGGGCGCCCCTGGATCTACGACCCGGCCAGCTTCTACGGCTGCCGCGAGGCGGATCTGGCGTTCACCCGGTTGTTCGGCGGCTTCCCGGCGGCGTTCTACGGGGCCTACGAGGCGGAGTTCCCCCTGGCGCCGGGGTTCGCGGACCGGGTCGATCTGTGGAACCTGTACCCGCTGCTCGTGCACGCCAACCTGTTCGGCGGCGGCTACGGCCGTCAGGTGGACGGCATCGCGCGGCGCTACCTCTGATCAGATCCGCGGACGCGGCGCCTGGAAGAGGGCGCGGCCCAGGAACTGGACCGGCTCGGGGATGGCGATCTCCTCGGCGGCGGTGATGTGCGCGGGCCACTTGCAGGACAGGGTGATGAGCTCCACGCCCATCGAGGCCCGCAGGATGGCCAGCCGGTCGGTGCCCCCTTGCCGCCACCGGGCGAGGCTGGCCCCTCCGGCGGGCACGCGCGCCGCGACGTTGGCGAGGAAGGCGAGCCACGCGCCCTCGTAGCGCGCAACCTCGTCCGCCTGGACGGTGGCCATGCCGTCCGGCTCGACGGCGGTGACGATGTCCTGCAGCAGGTGCTCGCGGATCAGCGCCTGCACGCCCGCCTTGTCCAGGCCGGGGATGTACAGGGGCACGGCGTCCGCGGGGATCGTGCTCTGGTCCGGGACCACCTGCGCCGGCGCGGAGCTCCCGTCCTCCATCTTGCCCGTCCACTCGCCCACGACCTCGTGATCCGCCACCGGGGTGACGAACCACAGCCGGCGTGGCCCCAGGTGCGCCGCCGGGTCCACCACCAGGATCAGCACCGCGTTGGGCCCCAGGGAGGGGAACATGGCCTGGGCGAGGCCGACCACGTGGGCCGCCGAGGTGCGCTGCAAGGGGATCAGGGCGCGGGTGCCGTCCTCGTCGGGGATCACCGAGAGCACCGCGCCAGGCTTCGGCTCGGCCCCTGCGGGCAGGAGCACCAGATCCTCCTGCAGGGCCGTGGCCTTCTTCAGCTCGGCGGT
This sequence comes from uncultured Pseudomonadota bacterium, assembly GCA_937891735.1. Lineage (GTDB taxonomy): Bacteria > Myxococcota_A > UBA796 > UBA9615 > UBA9615 > JAGSHC01. The sequence goes on from CALAGR010000248.1 coordinate 1,112, forward strand.
GTTGCAGAGCAGGAACCCGCTGACGAAGGAGTCCGCGAGGTGCTGGTCGCGCGTGGACAGCACGCTGATGAGCGATGCGTCGTCGTGCACGCCCTGGGATGCCAGCCACGCGGCGATGCCCCCCCACGGGGCGCCCCGGTCGATGGCCCACTGCACCGTCCACTGAAACGTCCCGTCGCTGCCTTCGTGGTGCACCATGCGCCCCACCGAGTCGTACAGCTCCAGCCGCTCGAGGGTGCCCAGCGGAACTGGCTCCCCCTCGTCCTGGCCCTCCAGGGACGGCACGTGCCCCAGCCGCACCAGCTGGTGGATCGGCTCGGGCCGCGCGGGATCGGCACGAAAGGCCTTGGTGAACGCGGCGATGGCGGCGGGCCGCTCGTCCACCTGCAGCAGGGCCCAGCCCAGGTTGTACAGCGCCTCCATCCCCGGGTCGCGCATGGCGGCGGCGGCCTGTCCGTGCACCACGGCGCTGGCCCAGTCGGACCGCTGCATCGCCACGACGGCGAGGCCTCCCGGGAGTCGCGGGTCGTGCTTGTGCAGGGCCGCGCCGGCCTCGAAGGCCTCGGCTGCGGCGGCCAGATCACCGTCCTTCAGGGCCGCCCGGGCGCGCTCGATGAACGGCTCCGCGTCCGCCGGATCCCACCGAGGCGGTCCCGCCTCCTTCGTGGTGTCGACCCGCCCTACGATCTCGACCTTGCGCTTGTCGTCGCCCATCGCTCACTCCACCGCCGCCATGGCCGGGGGGAGTGTCGCATCCCGCGCTCCGAAGGGCTATGCCGCCCCGATGGCAGCCCAGCTGGCGGCCAGGATGTCCGTCGCGCTGCCCCACTCCCACTGGGCGGCGGCGGCCATGACCCGGGGGCGGATCTCCTGATCGGCGATCACCACCGGCGCCTCGGTCACCGCGGCGACGCAGCGCCGGGCGATCTGGGTGAGCATGGCGGGGGGGCAGCCCCGGAGCAGCAGGCTGAAGGTGTCGCGGCGCGTACGTCCGAGCACGTCGTCGGCGCGCAGGCAGGTCTCCAGGCGCCGCGCGATCTCCCGGAGCATCTCCGGGCTCTCGGTGCCGGCGGTCGCGATGAGTCGATCCAGGTCGAGGATCCGCACGGACAGGATGGCCATGGCGCCGTGCTCGGGGCCGTCGCCGACCCGCGGCTCGCGCCCCCGCTCCAGGTCCGCCACGGCCTCCTGGGTGATCGCCTCGAAGTACGCGGCGTTGTACACGCCCGTCTCCGGATCCATGCGCTCCATGGCCGGGTCGAGGCCCGCGTTCATGCCGAGCAGCCAGCCGTCTCGGACGAGGTCGTCGAAGAGCCGCCCCAGCAGGGCCTCTCCCCCGGCGGCGTCAGCCTCCGCCTCTTGCTGTCCGTCTTGCCCTTCGCCCATGACACCTCTCCAGAGCGGGCGCCGGATGCACCCGTGGGCCCCTCATCGGACCCGGGAGGTCTCACTTGAGCACGATTGTCCGCAGCGCGCCTCCAGGACGGACCAGACGAGCCGGATCTGGGTGGGGTCGTCCATCTTCGCGCAGGCCAGCGGTCCGTCGGCGGAGCGCCGCACCGTGCAGACCTCGGACAGGGCCGCGGCGATGGGATCCACCGTCCACAGATCCAGGTGGCCGCAGCCCACCGCGAGGGCCCCGAGCACCCCGTCGGTGTGCAGCGCGTCGAGCAGCGAACCGTCGTCGTCGGGGATGTCCGCGAGGACCAGACCCTGCGCCCCGTCGGCCAATGCGTCGCGCACCCGGAGGCTCAGGATCGGCAGATCGACGCGGGGTCCCGACCACGCCCCGTAGCAAAACGGAGGCTCCAGCAGGCGCACCGCGTGGCGGGGGCGCGCGGCGACGAGGTCGCGACAGAGTCGGAGCAGGGCGTCCATGGGCCGCCAGCCTATAGGATCGCTCCCATGAGCCTGCCCATCATCACGGCGACGCAGCAGCCCCTGCGATTCGACTGCCTTCAGTGCGGGGAGTGCTGTCGGGCGTGGACCGTCCCAGTGCCCACGGCCCACGTGAAGGAGCACCTTCAGGTGGACTGGGTGCGTGAGCGGGCGGCGAAGATGCGCGCGGCGGGGGTCGGGCCCCTCCTGCCGAGCAAGCGCGGCGCGACCATGTGCACCCTGAACACGGGCGTGGGGGCGACGCTGGACTGCGTGTTCCTCGGGGCCGGCGGGCTGTGCGACATCCACGCGCGCATCGGCGTGGACGCGAAGCCCTCGCCCTGCCGTCAGTTCCCGTTCCACTTCATGCAGACGCCCCAGGGGATCGAGGCGTACCTCGATCCCGCCTGCAAGGCCGTGTCCGCCGCCCACGGGGGGGAGGTGGAGGCCGCGGAGCTGGAGCGGGTGGTGGGGTACGGCACGGTGGAGGAGCCGGGGGCGCTGGAGTGGGCCGAGGGACGGCCCTTGTCCTGGGAGGAGTACGACGCCCTGCGCATCCGGGTGCGGGAGATCCTGAGCGGGGACGAGCCGGTGGCGGATCGCGTCTGGCGGGCCTGGCACGTGGCGCGCACGGGGGCTGAACCCACGACCCAGCGCGGGGCCGCGGGCGCCGATCCGCTCGGCCGCCGCCTGGTCCTGACCATGCTGCTGCTGGTCTTTCGCAACGCCTGGGAGCAGAAGCGCCGGCAGCGGTCCTTCCGTCGGTCGCTGCGGCTGCTGGGGCTGGCGTTCGGCCTGCTGCTGGGCGGCGGCAAGGTGCCGATCGAGGCGCGGGGGATCACCGTGCACGCCGGAGACGTGGACGATCTGCCGTGGGAGCCGGACAGCCCGGAGCTGCGTCCCGTGCTCGACCGATGGCTGGCGGGCTTCGCGGATCGACACGAGCTCGCGCCCATGGCCACCCGAGGGGCGGGTCTGCTGTTGAGCAACCTGCTCCTGATCAGCTGGTTCGCCCGGGCCGTGGCCAGCGCCGCGGGCCGCTCCGTCACCGCGGCGGACGTGGTGGACGGGATCCAGCTCACCGAGAAGTTCAGCGGCTCCCGGATGCTGGCCCCGCAGATCGGGCGCGGCATGCTGGGCTTGGGGCTGCGCTCGATCCTGGAGGGCCCCAACCTTCCTCGCCAGGTGCTCTGAGAGGGTGTTTAGATATCTGCGTCAGGCAACCTCAGGTGGCTGAGTGGCCAGACT
>CALAGR010000249.1 GCA_937891735.1 uncultured Pseudomonadota bacterium
CGCGAGGACTACCAGATCCCGATTCACGTGAAGACGTGTTTCAACGCGGCCTTCACGGCGGCGCAGCTGGGAGACGCCCGCAAGGCCATCGCCTACTACCGGACGACGCTCAAGGGCGACCCTGGGTACAAGCCGGCCGTGCAGAACCTGACCTTTTCGCTGCTCGGCGACGGCAAGGCGGTCGATGCCCTGCCCTACTTCGAGGAGTACCTCAAGGCCAACGCCGACGACACCGAGATGGTGAACAACTACGCCGCCGCCCTGGGCGAGGCGGGCCGGTACGACGAAGGCGTCGAGATCATCCAGAAGCTGCTGTTCAAGGATCCGAAGAACACGCGCGCCTACAAGACCCTGGCCGGCATCTACTTCCAGCAGGGCAACTACCGGATGAGCCAGCTGGCCTCCGCGAACGCCCTGAAGTACACGCCCGAAGACAGCGACATCCACAACAACATCGGTCTCACCTTCCTGCGCGAAGGCAAGGAGGGCGACGCGGTTGCGGCGTTCAAGGAGGCCCTCAAGCTCGACGAGAACAGCATCCAGGCGAACATGAACCTGGGTCTCATCGCCTTGAAGGCCGCCGACTACCAGCAGGCTGCGGAGTGCTTCAACCGCGTGTTGGCCGCCGAGCAGGGCCACGCCGAGGCCCGGATCGGTCTCGCGGTGGCCTTCCGGGGCATCAGCGAGTTCGAGAGCGCGGTGGCGGAGTACGACAAGATCCTCAAGGTCGACAAGTGCCACTCGACGGCGCTGGTCAACAAGGCCGTGGTCCAGGGCCTGTTCATCGACGACTTCAAGTCATCGATGAAGACGTACGACCAGCACCGCAAGTGCCACCCGGACGTCAACATCGACGCCCGCGTCGCGGTCATCCAGAAGGCCATCGACGAAGAAGAGGACATGCGTCGCCAGACCGAGGAGCTCATGCGCCAGATGGCCGAGCTCGAGCGCAGGGCGACGGAGTTCAAGCCAAAGCTCATCGCTCAGACGGAGCGGGCCACCCGCGTGTTCCTGAAGTACAAGGACGTCGAGCAGGACCCCTCCTGGGCCGAGCAGCTCGCGATCCAGCTCGAGTCCACGCTGTACGCCATCGAGTCCGAAGACATCTACTTCATGGAGGAGGCGAAGGGCTACCTCGATGAGTTCGTGGTCAGCTACTACGAGTACGCGCTCGAGCTGCCGTCGGACGAGTGGACGGACGAGTCGAACCCCATCGACGTTCCCAAGGAGGGCACCGGGGTCGAAGGTACCGAGGGCGCTGACGAGGCCGCCCCCGCTGACGAGGCGGCCCCCGCTGACGAGGCTGCCCCTGCTGACGAGGCTGCCCCTGCTGACGAGGCCGCCCCTGCTGACGAGGCCGCCCCTGCTGACGAGGCCGCCCCTGCTGACGAGGCTGGCCCCGCTGACGAGACTGAGTAGTTCCTGGGAACCTGGGTCTCCGACCGAGGTCTTTCCCTGTTGCCCGGTCCCTCCTGCGTGTGCAGAATGGGCGACCGATGGAAGGAAGGCTGGCCTATGAGCAAGCACCTGATGATGATTCTTGTCGCGCTGCTCGGTCTCGGTCTCGCCGTGCCGGCGGTGGCCCAGGACGATGACGACGCGGATGTCCGATACAAGAAGAAGACCGAGATCGACTTCGAGGACGTCTCCGTGGACGGCGAGCTCAAGAAGCCGCATGGCGCGTACCTGTTGGACAAGCGCCAGTCTTCGTTCAACCCGCTCATCCGGTTGAAGGAGAACTTCAACCAGGAAATGATCGAGTCGGTGAACCAGATTCGCTGACCATCGGACGGGGCACCTGGTGGGCCCCATGGTGACGCGGCTGTGAGCTCTCCCATGCCCGAACGGGAGAGGACCGGCGTTTGCTATCGCCGGATACTGGATTTCTGTATCCTCTCGCGGTCGTGGCCAAAAGAGCAGACGGCACGAGCTTCCCTCCCCCTCCCGAGCACAAGTCAAGGACACATCGCACATGGCAGAGCAGGAGAACTCGCTGACGCTCGCCTTCACCATCTCCGTGGGAGGCCAGAACGCTGGCACCCAGGAGTTCGACCAGGAGATGGTCACGATCGGGAAGGGCCAGGCGGCCGTTCTTCAGATCAGTGATCCGGACCTGGCCGATCTCCACGCGGCGGTGCAGTTGGGGGATGACGGCACGGTGACGCTTCTGGACCTCGGGAGCGAGGCCGGCACGCTCCTGAACGGGGAGCGCATCAACAACTCACCTGTGAAGGACGGCGACGAGATCCGTCTCGGGCAGACCGTGATCAAGCTCGGGCTCGTTCGTCCCGAGGTGGCTCAGGAGGAGCCGACCGACGACGGCGTCGGTCCGGTGGCCGCGGAACACGACCCCCACGAGCACAGCGCGGACGAGGAGATCGCGGACGCGGAGTCCGTCATGGACTTCATCCTGCGCTCCGGGACCGCGGAGTCGGACCTCGGGATCGACCGCGCAGCGCCGAAGGTGCTCGAAGTCGCCGAGATCTGGTCCGGCACGGTCATGAACGTGCGGCACTACAGCAAGGATGTGGCTGCCGTCTTCGTGGGTGACCGCCGCGCCCGACAGGTGAGGGTGCTCTCCAACATCTTCACGACGATCCTGGTCATCGGGGTCGGCTACTTCATGATTACCCACGCCAACCTGCCGGAGCCGCCGAAGATCCCGACGGATCTGCATGCTCTGGCCGGCGGGGTGGACGACGAGACCCTGCTCAACCAATGGGAGGAGCGCGATCAGGCAGAGAAGGTCGCGTTCGCCGCCGAGCGCAAGGCCGTTCGTGACGCCGAGCGCAAGTCCCTCGAAGAGGAGGCCGACAAGCGCATCCTCGGGGACACCCGCAAGTACTCCCAGGACGCGATCAAGCGCTTCGACGAGGCCCGCAAAGCCGCGGCGGAGAAGGACGCGGACTTCACGAAGACCGTCGCCGACTTCAGCGACGAGATCCGCACCGAGCTGATCTCCGAGATCCGCGATGAGCGCGAAGAGGCCGCCGCCAAGCTGGCGGAGGAGAACGCCCCCCCGGATCCCTACCGCGATCTCCGTGATGGCTGGACCACCGCGAAGCGCACAGCGTTCGAGAAGGAGGTCAAGAAGGCCCAGCGCCCGATGCTTCCGCCCCGCTTCGAGCTGCTCGAGCAGCCCAACTACGAGAAGCTGGTCATCGAACAGATGCTGCCGCTGGCTCGCGAGGCCGCGCCGAAGGGCGAGCTCAAGAAGAGCTGGATGGACGAGTTCGAGAAGTGGACCAAGGAGTACGACATCCTGGACGACCTGGACGTCAAGCGCGTCGCCGAGGACCTCGTCCTGGGTACGCGGGTGATCGTCGATGACGAGGTGTTGATCCTCGCGGCCGGCTTCGATCCGACCAAGGTCTACGCGGTCGACGTCGAGGGCAAGGAGACCGAGGTCGCAGGGGACGCCGAGCTCCAGCTGTGGGAGCCGTCCGCCGAGCAGAAGGCCGCTCGCCTGGACGCCTACAAGGAGATCCAGAAGCTCCTGTTCATCCAGAACAAGCAGAAGCGCTCCACCCGCGGCATCTGCGACGCGGCCGAGAACCTGCTCACCTTCGATGAGTTCGCCAAGGACTTCGAATACAACGCCCGCTACTCGAAGTGCCTCGCGGACAAGAGCAAGTTCGACCAGAGCCGCGACCACTTCGAGCGCGCCCTGGAGAACCTGCCGACCTCGCCCAAGGACATGAGCCCGGAGGTCGCGGAGGACTACTTCATCGCCCTGTCGGTGAAGGCTCGCACCTTGCTGAGCGACGCCTACGGTGGCGACCCCCTGAAGGCGGACACCTCGCTGATCCCCATCGACAAGCGCGAGCGGGCCTTCGAGGCGTACCAGGACCTTCGAGGCTTCATCATCCAGAAGATCCAGCGGGGCAACGACCTCAAGACCGCGCACCACTCGATCCACCTGCTCGGGATGGAGCGCCTCAAGGAGAAGCAGCAGGACCAGGTCTGGTCTGCGATCAAGCTCTCCATGGTGATCCTGGTTCTGCTTCCCATCGGCTTCGGCTTCGACGAGATCCGCGCCCGCAAGATGGCCCAGGACTTCTTCGTCAGCTCCGAGAACCTTCCCAGCGACCATTGGGCCATCGTCGAGCAGGACGCGGCGGGCGTGAAGGTGAACTTCACCAAGGAGTCGGTCGGGTTCCTGGAGGGCGGGGGCAATCGGATATCGACCGCTGACCTGGTCAGCTCGGGCAAGGCCCGCGACGTCGGCGGCTACTACCAGGTCGAGATGGGGCCGGACGAGCGGTTCGTCAACGACATCGGCCACATGGTCTTCTTCCTCCAGAAGGTCCACAAGTCGAAGGTGATTCCGGCGCCCGTCGGCGGGAACATCGACTGGCTGTACCTCGGCACCCTCGTCGCCCTGACGTTCCTGGGCGGTGCGCTGATGGTCAGCCTGCTGACGATGGACTACGACCCCTCTCAGGAGGTCATCACGATCCCCGACCGGTTCGTGGAGCTGATGGTTCAGCAGGTCGAGAAGGAAAAGGACAAGAAGAAGCCTGCCGGCAACCCCGACGCGGGTGAGGGCGCCAAGGCCAAGGACGAAGAGGGCAAGACCGGCAAGAAGGAGGCCAAGCTCAAGAAGGCGAAGGGCTCCAAGGTCGCGATCCAGAAGTCCGAGCTGGACAAGAAGATCGCAGAGTCCACCGGCCTGCTCGCCGACCTGAACTCCATGGCCGACACCTCCATCTTCGGCACCGGCGGTCTGGACGACTCGGTGTCCAACGTCGTCGGCGGCCTCATCGGCAGCCAGTACGGCAACCAGATGGGCGCCGGTGGCCTCGGCTCGCGCGGCTCGGGCCTGGGCGGCGGCGGCACGGCTGAGGGCCTCGGCGGCCTCGGCACGCAGGGTCGTGGGAGTGGGGCCTCCGGCTACGGCAGCGGTGGTGGCTACTACGGGCAGAAGGGCGGCGGCGCCCCGGGCGTCGGCGCGGGTGACCCCATCATCCTGGGCGCTCTGGACAAGTCGATCATTGATCGCATCGTCAAGAAGCACCTGCCCCAGATCCGGTACTGCTACCAGAAGGAGCTGAACAAGAACCCGAAGCTGTTCGGCAAGATGATCGTCAAGTTCGTCATCGCCAAGGACGGCTCGGTCTCGAGTTCGAGCACCAAGTCCTCGACCCTCAAGAGCCCGATCGTGGAGAACTGCATTCACTCCCGCTTCATGCGGATGCAGTTCCCCCAGCCCAAGGGTGGCGGCATCGTCATCGTGTCGTACCCGTTCGTTTTCAACAGCCAGGGCGGCTAGCTCGTCCCCTAGCGGAAAGCCGAACATGAGTCAGCTGCTGCGGATTTCGCGCCTCGCATTCCTCCTTGTCGCCTTCGGTGCGTTCCAGGCCCAGTCCGTCTGGGCCCAGGACGACGACGACGACGACGCGGCGGACGGGGACGACGACGAGGTCGACGAAGGTGACGCCGGCGAGGCGGACGAGGATGAGGGCGACGTCAAGTCCGCCGAGGAGGAGCGCGCAGAACGCGAACGCGCCCGTCGGGCCGACATCGACTCCCAGCCCGAGGACACGTCCAGCTCGCGACAGGGCACCTCCAAGAAGAAGAAGCGTCGCGCGACTCGCGAGGTGGTCAAGGGGGCCTACCTCAAGATGAACGTCGGCCCGATCTTCTGGCTTCCGCCCATCTCCAACGTCACCACGACCTCGGGGACCGAGCTGGACTTCAGCTTCGGCTACGACGTCATCGACCGGCTCCCGTTCACGCTGACCGTCGAGGCGAGCTTCTCGACGATCATCACGAACGGCACGGGCATCAACGACAACGAGTCGTTCCAGGCCCTGCTCGAGGCTGGCATTGCGCCGACGATCCAGGGGGACTTCCGGGTCTTCGCGGGCACCGTCAACGTGCGTCTGGGGCCGAACTTCGGCGGCCGGAAGACGAAGCGGGCCAACTTCTCGATCCAGGTCGGCGGCGGCGGCGGCTACTCCCCTCCCCTCATCGACCTCAAGGACGCGGAGATCCAGAACCGCATGAACGCGAACAACCTCGGGTTCATCATGCAGGGGCGGTTCCTGGGGCTCATCACCCCCGGCCTGGGCATCGAGTACTACACGAAGCTGTCGCACTTCTCGATCGGGCTGGACGTCGACGCCAACATCATCCTCGGCGGACCCGCTCCGGCCATCGGGATCGGCGCCGACTTCTTCGCCAAATACACGTTCTGAGCCACCCGGCTCATCAACGCCCCCACTCGGGGGCGTTGGTCGTTCTGGCCCTCGCGCCCTCGCCCGCCAAGTGCGCCCAGCCGGGTAACTCGCTGCCCGGACACGGCATTCTTTCTCGGTCGGCGCAGCGTGATCGTTATAATCCCGCCGGCTCGGGGCGACCGCCCCGTCTGGAGACTCGATGCGCCCCACCGCCCTTCTCAGTCACGGCACCATCCTGGCCGTCCTCATCGCCACCGGCGCCTGCTACGTCGGCCCCGGCAATGAGCCGGACGACACGACCTTCCACGCCGAGCCCGGGTCCATCGACTTCGGGTACATCGCCGCGTCGGAGTTCTCGGAGTTCCGCGAGATCGAGCTGATCAACAACACGTCCGGCGACGTGGACATCGAGTCGGTGCACCTGAGCGAGGACAGCGACAACGCCTTCACCCTCGGCGCGATCCCGGGCACGTTGCCGGCCACCGTGGGCGCAGGCGACTCCGAGATCATCACGGTCGCCTTCGCGCCCCCCGGCACGGACGTCTACCTGGGCACCGTCGAAGTGATCACGGACGAGGGGTCCGACGAGATGCTCACCATCGAGCTCGGCGGATGCTCGACCGATGTGGACTGCACCGTCGATGTCGGCGATGACGACGACGACGACACCACCGGAGACGACGACGACACCGGCGACGACGACGACTCCACAGCGAGCGGAGACGGCGACATCTCCGTGAACCCCGTCAGCGTCGACTTCGGGGACGTGCCCCAGAACCAGAACCCGCCCGGCGACGTGGTGCAGATCAGCAACACCGGCAGCGGCCCCCTGGTGGTGTCGTCCATCGCGATCACCGGTGTGGACGCAGCGCTGTTCATCTCCGGTGGCTACGCCGGAGGCACGCTGCAGCCCGGCGGCGCCCCCGCCAGCCTGAACCTCACGTTCAACGCGGCCGGCGCCGCGCTGGGACCGAAGTCTGCAAACCTCGCCATCACGTCCAACGACGCGGACGAGGGCACGGTCAACATCGCGCTGACCGCCAACGTCACCCAGCCCTGTGCCGGGGGCGCCGAGCTCGAGATCGTCGGGGGCACGCTCACCCCCAACCCGTTGGGTAGCCCCCCGAACCTGATCTACGTCGTGCTCGGCATGGGCGCACAGACCGCCGTGACCGTCTCCAACGCAGGCTGCGACACGCTGAGCGTGACCTCCATCGCCGACGACTCGGGCACCCTCGTCGGGCCGAACCCCGACATCTCCATCGTGAGCCAGGACCCGCTTCCGTGGGCCCTCGCGGGGGGCGAGAGCGCGGTCGTGACCTTCCAGGTCGGAACCACCGGCGGGTGCGACGTCATCAACGTCAACGGCGCCTACGGATTCACCGTGGGTACCCCTGCCGACATCACGGCCTGTCTGGGTCTGGGCATCCAGTAGCCCCTCGTCCCCCCGGCCGAACTTGACAGGCTGCAGCGCATCAGTAGCATTCGCGGGCTCTGCGCCCCGCGCAGGCGCTTCCTCTGGTCTGGCATCAAGCCGTGCGCCATGAAGCAGGAGTAAAGATGGCACTCGGAATTCTCGGCACCAAAGAGGGAATGACCCAGCTCTTCGATGAAGACCTGCGCATCGTCGTCCCTGTCACCGTCATCCACGCGACCCCCAACGTGATCCTCCAGCACCTGACCCAGGCGAAGAACGGGTACAGCGCGGTGCAGGTCGGGGTCGGTGAGAAGAAGGCCACGCGGACCAACCGCCCCGACGCGGGTCAGTTCAACGCGGCCGCGAAGGCCTCCGGCACGGAGATCACCCCGAAGCTCTCCATCGGTGAGTTCCGGCTCAGCGAAGATCCGGGCGCCGACCTCGCCGTTGGCAAGGAGATCACCGTGAACGTGCTCGAGGGCGTCACCCTCGTCGACGTGACCGGGACGAGCAAGGGCAAGGGCACCCAGGGTGTCATGAAGAAGTACAACTTCAAGGGCTTCACCCGTACCCACGGCACCCACGAGTACTTCCGTCACGGCGGCTCGATCGGCACACGCCTCACCCCGGGCCACGTGCTCAAGGGCAAGAAGATGCCGGGCCGCATGGGCAACGTGCAGTGCACCACCCAGAACCTGACGCTCTACAAGATCGACGTGGAGAACAACCTGCTGTTCATCAAGGGGGCCGTTCCCGGCGCCAAGGGTGGCACGGTGTTCGTGCGCGCCGCGGTCAAGAGCACCGGCGGACGCAAGTGGTAGAGGGCTCTGCGCCCGCGGTCCGCTGACCGCAGAACATCGACGCACGGCGCGGGCAAGTCCCGCGCCGTGCTCGTTCTGGGGTCTGGGTGCCGGTCCGACGTGCGCGGTCGGGGCTGCTGATCCCCCCCGGGACCGGGCTGATCAGCCTCCCCGAAGCCGGCGAACCGCCTTGGCGTAGAACGGGCTTCCTGTGCCCTCCAACAGGTCGGCGAGCGCCCCGCGCTGGTCGGGCTTCACGATGTCGTCGGCGACCAGCCCGTCGACGTGCGGGGCCAGGATCTGGTGCCAGGGCATCGACAGCAGCTCCCCGAGCCAGGCCAGCGCCCGGCCGCCCTGACCTTCGTCAAAGGCCAGGAAGACGCCCTCGAACTCGGTCTCGAACCGCTTGCGAAGGTCCACGTGCTCCCGCGCCGTCTCGCGGTAGACCCGCTGCGCCTCGCCCCAGTCGCCGTTCAGGGCGAGGGCCCGGGCGAACCAGAGCGCGCGCCGCGCGTCCTCGGGAGCCCGGCGGTGCTGGCGGGCCAGCAGGGCCACCACGGCCGCGCCAAAGCCCTCCTGGACCGCATCCTCCAGCGCCCCGAAGGCCGCGTCGTCCACTCCTGGGGCCACCGAGCCCGCCAGGGCCGCGACGATGGGCCCGAGGAGGGGCCTCTGGCGCTCGATGGCCCGCGTGCGCAGGTCCTCGAACGCAGCCCTCTCCTCCTCGGACGATTCCTGCTCCCAGCCGACCAGGGCGGCGAGCCGGGTCGCCGCCTGGCCCAGTTGTCCGGCTTGCGCGAGCTCCACGACGGCCGCCCGTGCGGCTCGGAGCTCTGCCCGATGCGCCTGTTCGGCCCCCACGACCTTGGCCAGCGCCGCGGCGTTGCGGCCCCCCAGACCCTGCAACGCCTCCAGGAGGGCGGCGTGGTCGTCGACGGCGACGCCCGCCCGGACCGCGTCCCACACCCGGCGGGCGCGATCCGGCGACGGCGTGGCACCCACGAGCACCGCGGCGATCCCGGCGGGATCCTCGGCCGCCGCGAGGGCCTCATCGAGCAGCTCCCGGGGCACGCGGCCCAGGGTCACGGCACGGGCCAGGAGGAGGGGGCGCGCCTCCTCATCGAGCAAGCCCGCGAGCTGGGCGAACGTGCCTCGTCGCCCCCCTGAGAGCCGCTCCACCAGCGGTCCGGGCTGGATCGGTCGCTCCGGCAGCTCGAGCCATCGAGCCAGCTCTTCGGCCGACAACGCAGGCTGCAGGATCGTGAGGCTGCGGAGCAACAGGCGATCGATGGGGCCCGCCGGGGGGACGTCGACAAGCAGCGCCCGTCCGGCCGCCAGGAGCGCCCCCTCGTCCAGGCTCGCGAGCCAGGACAGCACCTCGATGAGCCTTCGGCCCACCAGGCCCGCCGGCAGCGGCGTGGGGAACGCATGCCCCTCGGGGCTCGCCGGAACGCCGAGCTGCTGCCAGCGCCCGAACGGCTGCGTCCACAACGGATGCGCCTGCGGCAGCGGCGCGCCCACCAGGGTCGCGAGCTGCGCGGGCCCGGGCACGCCGTCGTTCCGCTCCAGCCACTGCCCCAGCCGCATCTCGAGGCTACGGGTGGCGTGGATCCAGGCGACCTGGCACCGACGCGCCGCAGCCAGCCGGGCCAGCGTCGGGGACAGTCCCTCCAGGCGCGTCAGGGCGTCGGACTCCCACGAGCCCGCCGAGGAGCGCGGCGCGAACCTCCACAGCCCGGGACCGTCCTGTTCGCACTGCACGTTCCAGCTGCCGGATCGGGCCCGCCGCACGGATGCGCCGGCCGCCTCGAAGATGTCGGACGCGGGCGTCGGTGTGGCCTCCGACTCGATGGCGCCCAGCAGCGCCTGCACCACGCCCTCGGGCAAGGGCAGAGCCGGCTGGCCCCCGGGCGGTCGGTGGCTGTACAGCCCGTGCACATACAGAGCGGCGGCGGAGCCCGCGAGCTCCACGGCCCGCTCCAGATCCGCGGGAGCACCCGAGCGCGCCAGGCTCAGCGGGTCCTCGGGCTCGGGCTTGGGGGCGCGCCCCTCCAACGAACCGAACAAGCCCTGCAGGCTCGACCGGGCCTCCTGCCGAGCCGAGGAACGCGGCCCCGCCTGGGCGGGGGCAGCCCCCGTGACGCGGCTGAAGCCCCTCGTCCTGAGGGCCTCGCCGGTGGGTTCGCAGTGGGCACACAGTCCGCAGGGGTCGCCCGCCACGCCCGTGGCCAGGGCCCGCCAGGCGGCAGTCGAGCAGCCGGGGGCCTGGAGCGCCGCGTCGATCTCCTCGTCCAACAGACGCCGCCGGGCGCGCAGCGAGGCCACCCGCTCCGTCGCCTCCTCGACCGACGCCCCGAAGTCGCGTCCACGCCGGACCTGGATGTCCGAGCTGCCCCCGCGGGCCTCGGTGCGCGCCGCGATGACGTTCGCCGCATCCAGGTCCATCAGCGCATCGGACAGGGTGGCGAGATCGGTGCCCAGGGCCCGGGCCAGCTCCACCAGGTCCCGAGGGGACTGATCCGACAGGGCCAGACGGGTGCGCTCCTCCAGCGACCACCGACGCAGGGCCTCCGAGTACCGGTCTGCGAGGGCCTTCCACGCCGGCTCCCGATCCGCGAACGGGGACCTGAACCTCTTTGCGTCGGCGATCCGCGCCGTGCTCCAGGCAGGCCGCATGCGCCCCAACACCCCCACCGCCACGAGGTCCTCGAGGAGCCCTGCCGTGGGCGCGTCATCTCCGGGGAACACGGACCATCCGCCGTCCTTCTCGACCTGCGCGAGCACGCGGCTGACGTCCTTCGGATCCACGGCCGCCACCTCGCCGGCGACCTGGTCCAGGAACAGGCTTCCGTCCGGCACGAAGCCGCCGCGGAAGGTGCCCGCCCAGTACACCGGTGCCGCGCCAGATACCGGCAACGCGGCCAGCCCCGACACCACGTCGAACCCCCGAGAGGCCTCGGCGAGGGCCACCGATGCTCCGATCCAGCCCCGGGCGAAGGGCCGGCGCAGATCGTGCTCGCGCACCACGAGGCCGCCGTCGTGAGCCGCAGCGGTGAGGCCATCGAGCTCGCTCAGCGTCACGCCGCCCCCCAGCGCCGCCAGGTCCAGGGCCGGACGACCGCTGCGGACCACCACCGCCCCCTCGCCGACGACGACCGGAGCGCCCTCGGGCGCGGTCGCCCGCAGGCTGTGTACCCGGAGCACGGAGGGACCGAGCAGCTCGGCGACGTAGGACGCACGTCCGAGGTTTCCCGGCACCCGCGGGTCGAGCCGACACGCCCCCAGCAGCAGCCGGGCCGCCCCCTCCAGCTCGGTCACGAGCAGGGTGCGCAGCGTCGGGATGTGCAGGGAGTCGAGCGACGTGACCACCAGGGACCGGGCCAGCAGCCGGCTTCGGTCCTCCGCTCCGGTGGTCCTGAGCAGCGGCGCATGGCCCATCCGCGCGGCGACCAGCATCGCGGTGCCGTCGTCCGGCGTGACGACGAGCAGGCGTCGCCCCGCGGGCAGCTGCGCGCACACCTGCTCCGGACGCAGCCCGGGCGCGACGACGTCGACCTGCTCTCCGGAGAGCCAGAGTTCCAGAACCTGTACAGGCAGCACGGACTCTCCCCTGCTCACGGTCGACTCAGGCGTCGGCGAGCTCGATCACTTGAAGGTCCGGGGCGACGGTGAACCGCGCCTCGGTTCGGTCCCGGACCTCATCGACCTTTTCGCCGGGGGCGATTTCGGTCATGACCAGTCCGTCGGGCGTCACCTCGAAGACCGCGAGGTCGGTGATGATCACGTTCACGACGCCGACGCCCGTCAGCGGCAGATCGCACGTCCGCAGGATCTTGGCGTCCCCGCGGTTGTTGTTGTGGGTCATCGTCACGACGACACGGCGCGCTCCGGCCACGAGATCCATCGCGCCGCCCATGCCCTTGACCATCTTGCCGGGGATCATCCAGTTGGCGATGTCCCCGGTCTCGGACACCTGCATGGCGCCCAGGATGGTCAGGTCCACGTGCCCGCCCCGCACCATCGCGAACGACGTGGCGGAGTCGAAGAACGAGCTGCCCGGCATCTCGGAGACGGTCTGCTTGCCCGCGTTGATCAGGTCGGCGTCCACCTCGTCGTCCGTCGGGAACGGTCCGATGCCGAGCAGGCCGTTCTCGCTGTGCAGGATGATCTCCATGCCCTCGGGGACATGGTTGGCCGCCATCGTCGGCATCCCGATGCCGAGGTTGACGTAGAAGCCGTCACGAAACTCCCGGGCGGCGCGCTGGACGATCTGGGTGCGGTTGAGAGCCATGCCTAGGCCTCCCTGACGGTGCGCTGTTCGATTCGCTTCTCGTAGCCGGTGCCCAGCAGGATCCGCTGCACGAAGATGCCAGGGGTGTGCACCGAGTCCGGCTCGATCTCGCCGACCTCCACCAGTTCCTCCACCTCCGCGATGGTCACCTTGCCCGCCATGGCCATCATCGGGTTGAAGTTCCGGGCGGTCTTGCGATACACGAGGTTGCCGAGCCGGTCCCCCTTCCAGGCCTTGACCAGCGCGAAGTCCGCGTGCAGCGGGTGCTCCAGGATGTAGGTCTTGCCGTCGATGACCCGGCTCTCCTTGCCCTCGGCGATCAGCGTGCCGACCCCCGTGGGGGTAAAGAACCCACCGAGCCCGGCGGCGGCGGCGCGAATGCGCTCTGCCAGCGTGCCCTGGGGCGTCAGCTCCACCTCGAGCTCCCCGGCGAGGAACTGACGCTCGAACTCCTTGTTCTCACCGACATAGCTGCTGATCATCTTGCGGACCTGGCGGGTGCGCAGCAGCAGGCCGAGGCCGAAGTCGTCCACCCCGGCGTTGTTCGAGACGAACGTGAGGCCCGTGACCCCCTTGTCGCGCACCGCCGCGATGAGGTTCTCGGGAATGCCGCACAGGCCGAAGCCACCCGCCATCACCACGGCACCGTCTTGCAGGTCGTGGATGGCCGAAGCTGCGTCCGGGAAGACCTTCTGCATGCTCTCTCCCTCAGGTCGCCGAGTAGTTCGGGGCCTCGTGGGTGATGATCACGTCGTGGACGTGGGACTCGCGGAAGCCAGCGCTCGTGATCCGCACGAACCTGGCCTTTTCGTGAAGCTCCTGGATGCTGCGACAGCCGGTGTAGCCCATGGAGGCGCGCACGCCACCGACCAGCTGGTAGATCGTGTCGGCGATGGCGCCTCGGAACGGAACGCGGCCGCTGATCCCCTCCGGCACGAGCTTCGGGCCCGACGGCACCCCGTCCAGCGCGGCCAGCGGGTCGTCGGCGGCCGCCTCCTGGAAGTAGCGGTCGGCGCTGCCCTTGCGCATCGCCTCCAGGGAGCCCATGCCGCGGTACGACTTGTAGCGCCGGCCCTGGTACAGGACCGTCTCGCCGGGGCTCTCCTCGGTGCCCGCGAACATGGACCCGATCATGACCGCGTCCGCGCCGGCGGCCAGCGCCTTCGCGACGTCCCCGCTCGAGCGGATGCCGCCGTCGGCGATGATCGTCTTGCCGCGCGCGTGGGCCTCCTTGGCGCAGTCCATGATGGCCGTGAGCTGTGGCACGCCAACTCCCGCCACGATGCGCGTGGTGCAGATGGATCCCGGGCCGATGCCCACCTTGATGACGTCCGCGCCAGCCTCCGCGAGGGCCGCGGTCGCTCCAGGGGTGGCCACGTTCCCCGCCACGATCTGGATCTGCGGCCACTGGCGACGGGCCTCCGCGACGGCGTCGATCACCATCTGGGAGTGACCGTGCGCGGTGTCGATGACGATGACGTCGACCCCCGCCGCGATGAGGGCGGACATGCGCTCGTCCCGGTCACTGCCCACGCCCACCGCCGCCGCAGCCAGGAGCCGGCCGCTGCTGTCCTTGATGGCGTGGGGGTAGCGCTCGGACTTGACGATGTCCTTGATGGTGATCAGCCCGCGCAGGCACGTGCCCGACGGGTCCACCACCAGGAGCTTCTCGATCTTGTGCTCTTGCAGGATGTCCCGGCTCTCGTCCAGGGTCGTGCCCAGGGGAACGGTCACCAGCCCCGAGCTGGTCATCACGTCCCGCACGGGCCGGTCGACGTCCTTGAGGAAGCGCAGATCCCGGTTGGTGAGGATGCCCACCAGGTGTCGCTCCGGCCCCACCGTGACCGGCACCCCGCTGATCTTGTGGCGCCGCATCAGACCGAGGGCCTCGCGTACGGGCGCGTCGGGCTCGATGGTGATGGGATCGATGATCATCCCGGCCACCGACTTCTTGACCCGCTCCACCTCGCCGGCCTGGGCCTGCGGCGACATGTTCTTGTGGATCACCCCGAGCCCGCCAAGCTGCGCCATCGCGATGGCCGTGCCGGACTCGGTGACGGTGTCCATCGCCGAGCTGAGGAACGGGATGCTCAGATGAATGCGATCCGACAGGCGCGCAGAGACGTCCGCGTCACGCGGCAGCAGCGTGCTGTGCGCGGGCACGAGGAGGACGTCGTCAAAGGTCAGCGCGAGCGGGATCATTGAGGCGGGCATCGGGCTCCCCGGAGAGGGGCGGAACCTAGCGCAGGGGCCAGGGCCGGACAAGGCGTGCAGGCGGTCCCAGAACGGGCACGGAAGGCCAGCGCGAGCGCTGGCCGGCGCGATCCAGCGGGTCCTTGACCCTCCCCCGCCCCCGTGTAGACTCGCGCGCGCCCTGTGGGGCCGGAGGGCCAATCGGCCCGGACCCGGGGCATGAGGAGGACTGACATGTTTCCCACGACCTTCAGCCGGGCGCTCGTCCTGGCCGCCGCGCTCTCCCTGCCCTTCGCGGGTGGCTGCAAGACCTACACCTCCGGCCTCGCCGGCGCGACCACCTCGGGTGACGCCGCAGCCAGCACGTCCATGGACGCGGTCAAGGAGATGTGGAGCACGAACCGCTCCTCCGCCGAGGGGATCCAGGCCGTCATCACGGCCCTGGAGGCCATCGTCGCCGCCGATGCCGGCAACCAGGAGGCCCTGATCCTGCTGGCCCGGGCGAACTACTTCCTGGCGGACGGCTTCACCACCGACCTCGAGGCCAAGAAGGCCGGCTTCGAGAAGGGCGTGACCTGGGGCGAGGCCGCGATGGCCGCCGACGCCGCGTTCAAGGCGCAGGTGGACAAGGGCACCAAGCCTGCGGACGCCGTCACCGCGCTGCAGAAGGACGACCAGATGGCCATCTACTGGACGGCCAGCAGCCTCGGCAAGTGGGCGCGCATGTCCGGCTTCAGCACGCTGGTCAAGTACAAGGGCTACGTCGCCAAGATGATGACCCACTGCCTCGCCCTGGACGAGACCGCGTACTACGCGGGCCCCGTGCGGTACTGGGGGGCCTTCTACGCGGTCGCCCCGGGCTTCGCGGGCGGCGACATGGAGAAGAGCCGCGAGTTCTTCGAGAAGGCCAAGAGCATGAACCCCGAGGCGTTCTCGACCTACGTGCTCTACGCCGACACCTACGCGGTCAAGGCGCAGGACAAGGAGTTGTTCACGTCGCTGTTGCAGCATGTCATCGACGCGTCCAGCGACATCATCCCCGACATGATTCCGGAGCAGGACGTGGAGAAGGCGAAGGCTGCGGCGCTGATGGCGAAGATCGGCGATCTCTTCGCCGAGTAGCCCTTCTGGGACCCGACGCGCCCCCCACACCGGTCCGAGCCTGTGGGGACCTGCGAGCCCTTCCTTCCCTGGAGTCACGATGAAGCCCACCAGCCGCCTGATCCCCACGCTCACCCTCGGCTGCGCCGTCGCGTTCGCCGGACTGCTGCTCGCCCCGCCCGATGCGGACACGCAGGAGCCGGAGTTCACGATCAACTTCGGAACCGCCGCACCCGCCGGTACGCCCTGGGCGGACCAGCTCGCCGACATTCAGAAGCGGGTCCAGACGGACACCAAGGGCCGCGTCAAGGTGAGGCTGTTCCTGTCCTCAGCGATGGGCGGCGAGGTCGAGATGACCCAGGACATCGTCAGCGGCGGACGCCTGCAGGCGGGGGGCTTCTCCACGGCGGCGGTGGCCACCGGCGCCAACGTGCCGGCGCTGCAGCTGCCCGAGCTGCCGTTCCTGTTCCGCAACGACGCCGAGGTGGACCACGTCCTGGACACCGTGCTGTACGAGCCCATGAAGAAGAAGCTCAAGCGGCGGGGCCTGTACCTGGCGTACTGGGCGGAGAACGGCTGGCGCAGCTTCTTCACGAAGACCCAGGACGCAACGACGCTCGAGGGCCTGCGCGGGCACAAGATGCGGGTGCAGGAGTCCGAGGTGCACAAGGCGATGTACAAGGCCCTGGGCGTTCAGGCGGTGCCCCTGCCCACCACCGAGGTCCTCGATGGCCTCAACCGCGGAACGGTGGACGGGTTCGACAACACGAGCCTGTTCGCGCAGGCGGCGGGCTGGTTCGAGCCCACGAAGTACTGCACGCTGACCAAGCACATCTATCAGCCCGCGGCCATCGTCTACTCGACCGACATGTGGACCGCCCTGGAAGAGGCCGGACTGGCCGAAGCGGTGCTCGGCGACAAGCAGGCAGAGACCGCCAAGGGACGCGCCGGCGTGCGCGCGCTCGAGACCGAGCTGATCGAGAACTTCAAGGAGATGGGCCTCACCGTCGTGACCCCGACCCCCGAGCAGCTCGAGCCGTTCATCGCCGCAACGAAGCCGGTGCACGCAGAGTTCAGGGACCAGGTCGGCGCCGATCTGTACGACGCGACCCAGGCAGCCCTGACGGCCTTCCGAGCCAAGTAGCAGCGCCTCGCCCTGGGCGCGACCTCGAGGAGGGGAGTCGTGGCTGATCGCAGTGTCCTCGACACCCTGTTCTACCCACTGGACCTGGCCGCGCGCGGCTGGAACTGGATGTGGTCCGGGGTCCGTGCGTTCCTGAAGGACACCTTGCTGCTCAAGGTGATCTTTGGCCTGATCCTCGTGGTCACGGGCCTGTACGGCTACCTCGCCAGGGGCCTGTCGCTCCTGGACAAGGTCGTTGATCGCGTCGAGACGGCGCTGATCTTCGTCTGCACGCTGGCCATGACCGGGCTGGTGTTCATCGACTTCGTGGACCGCGAGAGCGACACGCTCGATCTCGGGCTGCAGGGTGCGCTGCGCCTGTCCTTGATCCTGATGCTCTGGGTGGCGTTCCTCGGCGCGTCCCTCGCCGCCCGCGACGACAAGCACCTGACCATCGACGCAGCAGACCGGGCCCTGACCCCCGCGGGCTCGGCGCGCCTGTATCGGTTCTCGATGCTGGTCGCGGCGGTGTTCTGCTGGAAGCTCGGCACCTCGTCGATCGAGGTCATCAAGAAGCACTTCGAGCTCGAGCGTCTGGCCAAGCTCAGCATCCCCGAGGCGATCGGCGACAAGCTCAACAGCTGGGCCGCGTGGGCCCTGCAGGGACGGCTCGACGCCGAGGACTTCGAGTACTACGCCACCGAGGGCGGCTTCGCGGTGCAGCGCTGCGTGAAGGCCTGCCCCAACGGGATGATGGACCTCAAGGCCTGGGGACCGGAGCTGATCCTGCCCGTGGCCTTCTTCTTGATGGCCCTGCGGTTCGGCGGCAAGTTCTTCGCCGGCAAGCGCTCGACCCTGAACATCGACGAGATCCCGGCCCGGTCCGCGCGCACCTTCGTGCCCAACGCGAGCACGAAGGACATCGCCCTGGCCGGCCTGTTCCCGGGCCTGCTGTTCGGCATGCTGCTGGGGCTGTGGCTGGGCAAGGGCTGGTTCATCCTGGGGTGCGGCGTGCTGCTGCTGCTCATCGGGGCGCCGCTGTTCGTCGTCATCGGCATCGCCGCGGCGCTGTGCGTGTTCCTGCTCGAGGGGAGGCCGCTGTCGTACGTGGCGAGCGAGATGTACGGGGCCGCGGACAAGGAGCCCCTGCTGGCGATCCCGTTCTTCGTCATGGCCGGCGCGATCATGACCGAGGGCTCGATCGCGCGGCGGCTCATCGACATGGCGCGGGCGGCGCTCGGGTGGATCCCGGGCGGGTTGGGGGTCGCAGGTGTCGCGGCCTGCATGGTCTTCGCGGCCATCTCGGGCAGCTCCCCGGTCACCGTCATCGCCATCGGCTCGATCATGGTGCCCGCCCTGATCGACGCGAAGTACGACGAGGAGTTCAGCCTTGGCCTGCTGACCTCCGCGGGCTCCCTGGGGATCCTGATCCCGCCGTCCATCCCGATGATCATCTTCGCGGTGGTGGCGTTCTCCGACGTGGACATCAAGTACTCGGCCACCGACCTGTTCATCGCGGGCATCGGGCCCGGCCTGCTCATCGGCAGCATCCTGATCGGGTGGTCGATCTTCCGGGAGCGCGACAAGGTCCTGAGCCGCGCCGACACCCTGGAGCGCCTGCCCCGCGCCCTCCTGGACGGCGTGTGGGCCGCAGGTCTGCCTGTGCTCATCCTGTGGGGGATCTACTCCGGCACCTTCACAGCCACCGAAGCCGCGGCCGTGAGCGTCGTGTACGCGATGCTGGTCGAGTTCGTGATCCACCCCCTCACCCGGCTCATCGAACGCAAGCTGGGCAACGCCGCGGTCGCGGGGATCGGCGACAGCACCGTGGCGTTCGCCGGCCCGAACGGCGTGGCGCCCCCGGCAGCGCCCCTGTTCGAGCTCAAGCCCAGCGAGCTGCCCCGGGTGTTCCGCGACTCGGCCGTGATCATGGGCTCGCTGCTCCTCATCGTGGTGCTGGCCATCGCCTTCAACCAGTTCCTGGTGATCATGGAGGTGCCGACCAGGGCCGCGGCATGGGTGCAGGCCCACGTCGAGACCCGCGTCCAGTTCCTGATCATGGTGAACATCTTCCTGCTCATCCTGGGCTGCATGATGGACATCATGAGCGCCATCCTCATCGTGGCGCCGCTCCTGACGCCCATCGCGATGGCCTTCGGCGTCCATCCCGTGCACTTCGGGATCATCTTCATCGTGAACCTCGAGATCGGCTACCTGACCCCCCCCCTCGGACTGAACCTGTTCGTTGCGAGCTCGGTCTTCGACAAGCCGATCCTCAAGGTGATCAAGAGCGTGATCCCCTTCACCCTGCTGATGCTCGCCGCGCTCGCCCTGATCACGAGCTTTCCGTGGATCAGCACCGCGCTCCTGGATGAGCCGGCCCCCGCCGTGCTCCAGACTGAGGACCCATCGCCATGACCTCTCCCGCCGAAGGCACCTTCACCACCTCAGACGGACTGCAGCTCCGGACCCTGACCTGGCTCCCGAGCGAGGACGTCGAGCGCCTGGGCGTGGTGGTCATCGCCCACGGGCTGGGCGAGCACATCGGTCGGTACGCCCACGTGGCCCGGGCCCTGGTGGCCGCTGGGTTCGCCGTGCGCGGTCTGGACCACCGCGGGCACGGCCGGAGCGGAGGGCTGCGCGGCCACGTCGACGGGTTCGGCCAGTTCACAGCGGATCTGTCCGGTGTCGTGCAGGCCTTCAGGGCGGAGCACCCGGGCCTGCCCGCGATCCTGTACGGCCACTCCATGGGTGGCCTGATCACGCTGCGCTTCCACGTGGACCACCCGGATCACGGCCTCGCCGGCCTCATCCTGAGCAACCCCCTGCTCGCGCTGGCGTTCACGCCTCCCCGGTGGAAGACGGCCGCGTCCCGGCTGCTGGGCCGGATCGCTCCGCGGCTGCGCCTGGACAGCGGGCTGGACACTACGAAGATCAGCCGCGACCCCGCCGCCGTGAAGACTTACGTCGATGATCCGCTGGTGCACGGGTTGATCAGCACGACCCTGTACAACGAGATGATGGGCGCCGCCGACGCAGCGGTGGCCAGCGCGTCGGCGTTCCGGCTCCCGACCCTGTGGATCATCGGAGGCGGGGACGAGATCGTGTCGCCCGTGGCGGGCGAGGCCTTCGGCAGGAGCCTCCCCAGCGACACAACCACCATCAAGGCCTGGCCCGCGTCCTACCACGAGCCCCACAACGACCTCGACCAGGCCGAGGTGATCGAGGCCGTCGTGCAGTGGTGCACCACCGTGGCGACCGCCGCTTCCTGAGCCGTCGCCCCGGCCGGCCTTCCAATCGGGGGGGTCGGTGGGCAACAATGTGCGCCATGGCCGAACGGCTCAGCACCATCGGGACCGGCCTCAGGATCGACGGACACCTGGTGGGCGACGGTTCCATCGAGATCCAGGGCCACTTCGAAGGCTCGATCCACATCGGCGGCGAGCTCCTCATCGCTCGGGGCGCGGTGGTCCGCGCGGATGTGCTCGCGTCGCGGGTCGTCGTGTTCGGCCTCCTCGCCGGATCGGTCCGGGCCACCCGCGAGATCCATGTGGGCTCCACGGGGGATCTCCAGGGGACGGTTCAGGGGCAGCTGCTGGTGGATGACGGGGGCGTCTATCGGGGCCACATGACCCCCGGCCGGGCGCGTCCGCAGAAGACCGTCAACACCCGGCGCCGCCCTCCTGCGCTCCCCCATCGATCCGTCGAGGAGGCCGACCGGCTGACCGAGGACGGGCTGCCCTCGATCAGCTCCGGCGCGGCCGGTCCGGCGGGCAGGCTCCTGCGCGACACCGCCGAGCGTGACCCTCCGTCAGACCCCGACGAGGCCTGGTTCGGCGGCCACATCGCACGCCGCGCGCCCACCCCCGTCCTGGAGATCACCGAGGGCGAGCCGCCTCCCCGATCCGTCAGCGGGATCCCCGCCCTCACCGCCGACCAGGTGGCGCTCCGGCTCGGAGCGGTGGAGCGGTCGGGTCCCCTGACCGGCGACATCCCACCTCTCCAGGAAGAACCGCAGGGGCCGCTCTCCGGCGGGGCCGATCCGACCGGGCTGCCGACAGGGCCCACCCGTCTCGCCATCGCGAATCCGCCTCAGCGCCGCACGACGGCCCCCGGAGTAGCGCCCTTCCGTCATGCCTTCGGGGGCCCCCTGCCCGCGCAGGCATCCGCACCGCGCCCCGCCCCCCCGGGCCCGCGTCCCGCGTCGGTGTCGGGACGGGCCGTGCCGGTGGTCGGTCCGACGGTCCCCGTGCCCGGCGCCGGGCGGGCGGCGCTCCCGGAACCCGACGCGGATCTGAGCGACTCCTGGTTCCTCCCCGACGACGAGGACCTCTGATCGATGGGTCGCCTCGCTGGCGCCCTGGCTGCGCTGATCCTGCTCCTGACCGGCTGCGCCACGCAAACACCGCAGCGTCTCACCGGCTACGCCCAGTACCAACGCACCGGCGGAGCGGTGGCCTATGGCCGGACCCTTCGCCTGTGGACCAAGGAGCTCCGGCTCTACGACCGGTTCGAGACGAAGCTGCTGATGCGGGCGGTGTTCAAGAGCGCGCAGTTCAGAGAGGGGTGGACCCACGAATACGCCCGCCGGAACATCCTCCCGACGGAGGCCTACGCGCTGCTGCGCGAGCGCGAGATGGACGACGCGGCCCGCTTCCACGAGATCCTGTTTGCCGTCTGGGCGGGCGACAGCCGCGGCGGACACTTCATCGGAGACGACGCGCCCTGGACGATCCGGCTCGTGGGAGACGATGACCGCACCGTCGCCCCCCTGATCCTGCAGCGCATCAAGCGCCCCAGCACCGAGCTGCTCACGCTGTTTCCGTTCATCACCCCGCACGACCGGATCTTCATCGCGAAGTTCCCGGTGCTCGCAGACGACGGAACCCCGCTCATCAGCCAGCGGAGCGCGCAGGTGAGCCTTCAGGTCGCGGGCGTGCTCGCGCGGGGCGAGCTGGCGTGGCCCCTGAGGCCCGCCAGGATCAACGAAGGCTCCTGACCGCCGGACCCGGCGCCACGATCACCACTCCCGACGCAGCAGCGACCGGCGACGCCAGTTCTCGTCGTCCCGGGCCGGGCAGTCCAGGTTGTAGTGCAGACCCCGAGACTCCCGCCGCCCCAGGGCGGCCCGCACGACCACCGCGGCGACGGTCGCGAGGTTGCGCAGCTCGACCAGATCCGAGGTCATCGTGAAGTCCCAGTAGTAGGTCTGGATCTCCTCGGTGATCAGCTCGATCCGGCTCAGGGCGCGCTGCAGCCGACGATCGGTTCGCACGATGCCCACGTAGTCCCACATGATCCTTCGGATCTCGTCCCACGTGTGGCGGATCACCACGAGCTCGTCGGAGTCCCGCGCGTTGCCGGAGTCCCAGTCGGGCAGCTCCTTGGTGCCCGCGGCCCGTCCCGCAGCCAGCTCCTCCGGGGCGATCTGCGCGCAGCGGCGCGCGGTCACGCACGCCTCCAGCAAGGAGTTCGAGGCGAGTCGATTGGCCCCATGCAGGCCCGTGCAGGTGACCTCGCCCGCGGCGAGGAGGCCCGCGATCAGCGTGCGCCCCTGTCGATCGATCTGCACTCCGCCGCAGAAGTAGTGGGCCGCGGGCACCACGGGGATCGGTCCGGCGGTCATGTCGTGACCGAAGCTCAGGAGCTGTTCGTGGATCCCTGGGAACCGTTGGCGCACGAACTCGGGGTCCTTGTCGCTGATGTCGAGGAGCACGTACTCCAGACCACGGCGCTTGAGCTGTTCGTCGATGGCCCGGGCGACGATGTCACGGGGGGCCAGGCTGCCCATGGGGTGCACGGCGTCCATGAACTCCGTGCCGTCTGGCAGCTTGAGGATGCCGCCCTCCCCGCGCACCGCTTCGGACACCAGGAAGCTCTTGGCCTTGGGGTCGTACAGACAGGTGGGGTGGAACTGGACGAACTCCATGTTCGCCAGCACGGCGCCGGCCCGATAGGCCATGGCCATGCCGTCCCCCGTGGCCACGTCGGGGTTGCTCGTGTACCGGTACAGCTTCCCCGCGCCGCCCGTCGCGAGCAGGGTCACGGGGGCCGAGAAGGCCCGCACCAGGCCGCTGGCAGTGTCGAGCACGTACGCGCCCAGGCAGCGGTCGACGCTGTTCGGCATCCACCCCTCGGGGCCCGCCGGACCGTAGCGCTTCGCCACCTCGGGACCATGCAGGCCCAGTCGTCGCTTCGCGAGGTGGCGCTCGAGCTTGCGCTGCGTGATGAGGTCGATGGCGATGTGGTCCGAAAAGAGCTCGATCCGGGGATGCTCCGCCACCGCATCGAGCAGAGCGCGCTGGATCTCCGCGCCGGTCATGTCGCCGCTGTGCAGGATCCGCCGGGTCGAGTGGCCACCCTCGCGCGTCAGGTGGTAGCCCGCGAGCCCACCGTTGGGGTCCAACGGGCCCGGGTGCCCCTCCTCCTCGTCGTCGGTGCCGGGCTCCCCTTCCCTGGTGAAGCGCACGCCCCAGTCGATCAACCGCTTCACTGCGTCGGGGCCGTCCTCCAGGATGTCCCGGACCAGTTCCGCAGTCGCGAGGAACGCGCCGGCCTCGACGGTGTCCGCGACGTGGGCGTCGAGCGAGTCGCTGGGATCCCAGACCGCCGCGATGCCGCCCTGCGCACGGGCCGTGTTCGAGACTTCAGGGGCACGTTTGGTCAGCACCGCGACGGTGCCGTGGCGAGCCGCCTCGAGCGCGAAGGAGAGCCCAGCGAGGCCAGAGCCGATCACCAGGAAGTCCGATGAGTGAGGGGTCGTGGAGATGGACGCCATTCCTCAATCCTACCGACACCGGGTCGTGCGGTATCGTGCCGGCATGTCGCCACCCATCCGCCTGTGCCTCTCGTCGCTCCTGGGGCTGCTGCTCTGGTCGGGTGTAGCGCGCGCGGCGGGGGACATCTACGTCGGCACGGACGCGAACGGCGTCGTCACGTTCACCGACACGCCGCCCAGCGATCTGGACGGCTTCGCGGTCTTCATCAAGGAGCTCGATGACGACCGGCCGGGCGCCTGGGCCGCGATCGACGCCGCGCTGCTGCGCCGGAACCTGGACTCCTACGACGACATCATCCTGTCCGCGGGCAACGAGTTTCGGGTCGCGCCCGAGCTGGTCAAGGCCGTTGTCCTCGTCGAGTCCGGGATGAACCCCCGCGCCACCAGCCCCCGGGGTGCCCAGGGCCTGATGCAGCTGATGCCCGGCACCGCCGAGGAACTCGGTGTGGACGACAGCTACGCTCCCCTCGCCAACGTGCGGGGCGGCGCCTCGTACCTGCGCAAGATGCTCGACCAGTTCGGGGGCGACCGGGAGCTGGCCCTCGCGGCCTACAACGCCGGGCCCGGAAACGTGAGAAAGTACGCCGGCATCCCGCCGTTCGAAGAGACCCAGTACTACGTAAAGAAGGTGCTTCGGTACTACCGGTGGTTCCTCGCCGAACGTCCGCTGCGCAGAGGCTGAGATGAGTCAGCTCCGAGATTTCTGGAACCTGCCAAACACGATCACCGCCGTGCGCGTGGTCGCGGTGCCCCTGATCATCTGGCTGATGATGGACGGCAGCTTCGCGAGGAGCTGGGCAGCGGGCTGGATCTTCATCTTCGCGATCATCGGCGATTTCCTCGATGGCTACCTCGCGCGCAAGCTCAACTTGCAGAGCAAGATGGGCGCCTTCCTCGACCCCCTGGCCGACAAGCTGATCATCTCGACGGTCCTCATCATGCTGATCCCGTTGGGGCGCGTGGAGGCCTGGCTGGTCGCGCTGCTGCTCGCGCGGGAGGTCACGATCACGTCCCTGCGGGCCGTGGCGGCCAACGACGGCGTGGTGATCGCGGCCAGCAAGTGGGGCAAGTACAAGACGGCCTACCAGGCGACCGCGCTGTCGCTCCTGTGCCTGCACTACCCGCTCTTCGGCGTGGACCTGCACCGGGTTGGATACGGGGTCCTGGCGGTGGCGACGGTGTTCAGTCTGTGGAGCGCGTGGGATTACCTCGCCGGCTACGCGCGGGTGCTGCGCGCCACCTGAGGGTTGCTCCGGGGCCGCCTACCACTCCGTGGGTCGGGTCTGGCCTGACGGCTCCCGCGCGTTGGGCAGCAGGTTGCGTCCCAGCTCCCGCACCAGGCGAACGCCCACGTGGGGAAACACCTCCCGCGCGTGGTGGCCAGACCGCGTGCACACCCGGGCGTAGCGGGCCGGCTGCGCCCAGGAGCCACCCCGCACGGGGCGCAGGGTCATCTCGTCGTCGAACCAGCCGTCGCACCACTCCGCGACCCCGCCCCCCAT
Organism: uncultured Pseudomonadota bacterium; assembly: GCA_937891735.1. Lineage (GTDB taxonomy): Bacteria > Myxococcota_A > UBA796 > UBA9615 > UBA9615 > JAGSHC01. The sequence continues at coordinate 25,388 of CALAGR010000249.1, forward strand.
GTCCGCGACGCCATACGGAGAGCGATCAGTGACCCCGTAGGCCGCCACCGGGGCTGGCGAAGGCCGGGAGGCCTGGGACTCGGAGGTCTTGCAGAACCCGCCGTCCCCGCGATCCCCCCAGGGGAAGAAGCGGCCATCCACGCCGCGGGCGGCCTTCTCCCACTCGGACTCGGTCGGCAGCCGGAGCAGGACACCGTCGCGGCGGCCGCGCCACTCTGCGTACGCCCTCGCGTCCTCCCACGACACGCCGAAGACCGGCAGGTCCGGGGCGAGGCGGTCTCCCTCCCGGGTCACGTCGGGCAGGTAGTAGCGCCCATTGTCGGCCCGGTGAAAGTAGGCGCCCGCTTCGTCCCGCTCGCGCGGTGCGCGGAAGCGTGCGAGCAGCGGGTCGGCCTCCGCGAGCTCGTTGATGAACTCCAGGTACTCGCCCATCGTCACGGGCTGCTCGGCGATCGCGAAGTCCGGCACGTCCACCTGCTGGCGCGGCAGCGCGCCGAAGGCGGCGGGGTCTCCGCCCATCGAGAAGGCGCCGGCGGGCACATGCAGGAAGCCGGCGGGGAGCGCATCCACCGCCAGCACGTGCAGGTGCAGGCGCACGTGCTCCATGCGATCGACGTACAGGGGCACCCGGGTGTCCCGCGCGCCCTCGTGGCGCAGCTCCAGCAGGTAGGAGCCCATGCCCACGTCCACCTGCATCAACGGTGAGGTGCCCAGCCAGGTCGGATCGACTGGCGTGAGCACGCAGTCCTTCTCCTCCAGCCGGTACAGGGTCACCTCGGCGCCGGGGGGGGTGGTTTCCAGCGACAGGCGGCCCGTGCCAGCGAGGAAGCTCGCGTAGGTGCCATCGTCGTACTGCTCGACGAGCGCGCGGTAGGTGCGCTGCTCCTTGGCATCGCGCCGGGCTTCGGCTTCGCGGAACTGGTTCCAGTACAGCGCCGCGAGGCCGAGTCGGGCCTCACGGTTGTCGGGGTCGTACGCCAGGGCCTGACCGTAGGAGGTCAGCGCGGAGCCGAACACGTCGATGGCGTCGGCCTCGGCGCGCTCCAGACGCTCCTCGGCGGTCCACAGCTCACGACGCCGCCCGATCCCGTCCCAGGGCTTGACCCGCGCCCGGAGCTTGCGCGCCTCCCGCTGGAGCTCCTGGGCCCGCGCCTGCAGTTCCTCATAGCGCGACGCGGCCATGATCCCCTGGTGCACGCGGATCCCGGCTTCCTGGCGGCGCTTGGTGCCCTCCAGGTACGTGGCGATCTCGTGGTGCAGCGCCATGGCGCTCTGGGGCCGGCGCGCGATGTCCTTGGACAGGCAGCGGGTGGCGAGGTCGTCCAGCTCGACGGGGATGTTCCGATGGGGGGCGCGCTTGCGCGGCGGCACCACCTGATCGTAGGCGACGGACCGCACGACCTTGCGAGGATCCTTGCCGGAGAACGGCCGCCGGTGGGTCAGGATCTCGTACAGGATCACTCCCAGCGAGTACACGTCCGACTGGATCCCCACCTCGTCCACCAGACCGCGCGCCTGCTCGGGGGACATGTAGGCCGGCGTGCCCTTGACGGTGCCTACCTGGGTGACGATCTCGGGCTCCTTGGCGGTCGCGGTGACCACCATCGGCTCCACCGCGTCGTGCTCGCCGCTCTCGATGTGCGCCTCACCCATCACCTTGGCGAGGCCCCAGTCCATCACCTGAACCTCGCCGAAGTCGCCGAGCATGATGTTGGAGGGCTTCAGATCGCGGTGGATGACGCTCTTGCTGTGGGCGAAGGCCACCGCCTGACACACAGACTGCAGGATCTGCAGCATGCGCACGCGCCCGTGCTTCTTGCGGAGCTCCGGCTCGCCACGCTTGAGGCCCTTGAGGACCTCCTCCAGGGTGCGGCCCTCCACGAGCTTCATCGTGAAGAAGACCTCGTCGTTGTCGAACAGGCCGAGATCGTGAACGGGCACGATGTTGGGGTGCTCGAGCTGGCCCGTGATCTGGACCTCTTCGAGGAAGCGGGCGACCTCTCGCGGGCTGGCCTTGATTCCCTTGCGCAGCCGCTTGAGCGCGATGCGCCGGCCGATCCAGGAGTCGAAGGCGACGGTCACCCGCCCGTGGCCACCCTTGCCGATCTCCTCACCGAAGCGATATCGGGGGTCCCGACCCTCCGAGATCCGCTTCAACAGCACCTGCGCGCCTTCCGCCTCCAGGCGGGGAGGCATGCTGTGGATCGAGTCGTCAGAGGCCATGAGCTGATCCTACCGGAGAGTGCCGCGCCGGGTCGCCGGCCCTGGCTCCACAGCCGAGGGGCCCAAGCAGGAAACCCGGCGGACAAGCCGCCGGGTTTCGCTGAGTTGCTTCGGTGGTCAGACCACCGGGAGGCGACTAGTAGACGTTGTTCGCCGAGAGCATCGACGACTTCTCGGTCCGGTTGCAGGTGTAGGTGGAATTGGTGCCGTCTCCATCCACATCCGCGAGGCCCGTGGCCGTGAAAGCGTCTGCGGAGAAGGCAGCACCACCCGAGCCGCTCACCGAGTACGAGCCGCGGACCTTGCCGTCAGCGACCCAGCCGAGCATGTCGAAGGAGGTGTAGCCACCAGCGGCGAACGTGGTCTGCGCACGACCGCTGGGGGTGGCCGGCGTGGCGATCGCCGAGGTGAAGGAGTCCCACTCGGCCTGGTAGGCCTTCTCGGCGGTACGGATGCCGTCGAGGTTGGACGGGAGCTCGGCACGCTTGGCACGCAGCTGCATGGCCAGGAAGTTCGGGATCGCGATGGCGGCCAGGATGCCGATGATGGCGACGACGATCATCAGCTCGATCAGAGTAAAGCCCTTGCGGTTCATTCGTATCTCCTCGGAATGGGAACAGGGTTGGGGGGAAAACGCGTACCCGACTCTTCTGCGAAGACCGTGCCACGATTCAGAAGGCGCCGCGAGTCGGCCGCAACCACTTGTTTCTACAGTGCTCTTTCGAATATCGAGGTCTGGTTGACAGCGGCGAGAGGGTCTGGGCGGGCAGGCAAGGTGACGTTTTTCGTCACCCCCTCGGAGCCTGGAGTGACGCTCAGGGGCACCTGGACCGCCACCGGGCTCAGCCGAGGGTCGGAGGCTCCTCGAGGCCGATCTTCTGCAGGCGGTAGCGCAGCGAACGGAAGGTGATGCGCAACAGGCGCGCGGCCTCTGTCTTGACCCCGTCCGACGCGTCCAGCGCGCTCTCGATCAGGATCCGCTCGTAGCGCTCCAGGGTCGCCTCCAGGTCCAGCCCGTCCGAATCGACCACCGTGGGCAGCCCTCCCGCCACCTGCACGCCTCCGGTGATCTGGGGCGGAAGCGCCTCCGGCCCGATCTCGTCACCCCGGGCGAGGGCGACCCCGCGCTGCAGCGCGTTCTCCAGCTCGCGCACGTTGCCCGGCCAGCCATGGGCTGTGAGGTACCTCACCGCCTCGTCGCTGACCTTGAGGTCCGGCCGCCCGAACTCGCGCCCGTACTTCTCCAGGAAGTGCTGGATCAGGATCGGGATGTCACCGATCCGCTCCCGCAGCGCCGGCAACGCGATGGTCACGACGTTGAGCCGGTAGTACAGGTCCTCCCGGAACCGCCCCTGCCGGATCTCCGCTTCGAGGTCGCGGTTGGTGGCTGCGATGAGCCGCACGTTGACGTTCACCTCCTCCGAGGAGCCCACCGGACGGATCCGACGCTCCTGGAGGGCCCGCAGCACCTTGACCTGGGTGGACAGGGGCATCTCGCCGATCTCATCGAGGAACAGGGTGCCGCCGTCGGCGGACATGAACAGCCCGTCGTGGTCCTTCTGGGCGCCCGTGAACGCTCCCTTCCGATAGCCGAACAGCTCGGACTCGATGAGGTTCTCCGGGATCGCCCCGCAGTTGATCGACCGGAACGGCCGGTCGCGGCGGTCCCCCTCGAAGTGCAGCGCGCGGGCCACGAGTTCCTTGCCGGTGCCGCTCTCCCCGGTGACGAGCACGCTGATCGGCGTGTCCTTGACCCGGTCCATCAGGTCATAGACCGCGAGCATCGAGTGGGCCCGGCCCACGATGCTGCCGTACCCGAACCGGTCCTTGAGCAGCTTCTTGAGGTTCGTGTTCTCGACGCGGATCGCGCGCTGGGCGAACACCTTCTGCAGGACGAGCTTGAGCTCGTCGGTGTTGAAGGGCTTGCAGATGTAGTCGTAGGCGCCCTGCTTCATCGCTGCGACGGCGTTCTCGGTGGTTCCGTGAGCGGTGATCATCACCACCTCCGTGTGGGGCCAGTTCTCCCGGACACCCCGCAGGACGCCCATGCCGTCGATGCCCTCCATGGTCAGGTCCGTCAGGACGACGTCGGCCGGATCCCGGGCCATCGCGGTCAGCCCGTCCCGGCCACTGGCCGCGACCCGGACGTCGTATCCGACGCGCTTGAGCATGATGCTCAAGAACTGCCGGAGCGAGCGGTCGTCATCGACGACCAGGACCTTGCCACCCTTCATCCGTTGCCCCCGAAGGTCGTGCGTGCGTCGGTATCGGAGGTGCCGGAGAACATCAGGGAGTCCTCGATGCTTCGAGCCGGCAGCCAGATCGCGAAGCTCGTACCTTCACCGACCAGACTTCGCACGCTGATCACGCCTCCGTGAGACTGCACGATGCGCTGGACGATCGCCAACCCCAGGCCCGTGCCCCCCGACGATGTCGTGTAGAACGGGTCGAAGATGCGAGCGAGCGACTCCTCCGGGATCCCCGGGCCCGTGTCCCGAACCACGAGGCGGATGGCGTCCACCTCCGGCTCCAGGCGGCGCTCCCCCGCCGACGCCGCGCGCACCTCGTTGTACTCCCAGTAGCCCGAGTCCGCGTTGCCCGACACGATCAGCCCGAGCTGCTCTGGGGTGATGCGCTCCGAGGTCACCTCGATCATCCCCTCGTCGCCCATCGCGTGAGCCGCGTTGTTGAACAGGTTCCAGAACACCTGACGCATCCTGGCTGAGTCGAGCATCAGCTCGGGATCGGCCTGCAGCTCGACGGAGAACTCGAGACCCAGGTATCCGCGCCGCTCCATGAGCAGGGCGGTCTCGCGGATGATGGGCCCGATGTGGCAGGGCTGCAGGTCCGGCGCCTCGTCCCGCGCCAGGGACAGGAAGTCGGAGACGAGGTCGTTGAGGCGCGCGGCCTCGCGCTCCACGAGACCCAGCAGCTCGTCGTCCTCGGGAGCCAGGTCGAGCCCCTCCCGGAGCACCTGAACCGACCCCGTGATCGACGCCAGCGGATTGCGGATCTCGTGGGCGATCGCCGCCGACAGCCGGCCGACCGCCGCCAGTCGCTCCTCCCGCTGGAGCTGCTCCTCCATCAACAGCAGCTGGGTGCGGTCCTCGAAGACGAGGATGTACCCCTCGATGTCGCCGGCCGCGGTGCGCAAGGTCGAGATGGACATGCGCAGGAAGACCCGCTTGCCGTCCTTCCGCGTGGCCCAGCGTTCGAAGGTCTGGCCGTGCAACGGGATCCCCGCCTCGTCCACCACCCGGGAGAGCCGGCGGTCGATGCCGCGCAGCACGTCGCCCACTGGGCGCCCGAGGACCTCCGAGGCCTGGTGGCGCATGATCGACTCGGCGGCGCGGTTGAAGCTGGTCAGGAGCCCCGAGTCATCGATCGTGACCAGCCCGACGTCGATGTTCTGGACGATGCGGCCGTGCATGTCCCGCAGGCGCAGGAGCGTGTTCGCCGTGCGTGCCAGGGCCTTGCCGGTCTCCTCCTGCTTCCGGGCGAGGGAGCCCGACAGGAACGCCAGGAGGTAGAAGCTGGCGAGGTGGAAGGCCACCGTGGAGTAGGTGGACAGCGCCTCCAGGGGCGCCGCCGACCAGGGGGCCAGGTGCACCATGCCGTTGACGTCCACCTGCGGAGCGACCCCCGTCCAGGCCAGACCGAGACAGGCCACGTACACCACCAGGTCGAGCGTCGCGACGATCACCCCGCCGGGCACGAGCAGCAGGTACCCGGCACCGAGGATGTTGAACACGAACAGCAGGGTGAAGGCCGATTCCTCAGCGCCCGTGAACAGGACCACCAGCCCGATGCACAGCGCATCCGCCGCGAACTGCAGGTAGGTGAACGCCTCCAGGTTGGGCATGCGCCGCACGAGCAGCGCGTACAGCGCCGAGAACGAGTAGGCGGCGATGACCAGCGGGTAGACCGTCGTGGCCGGCTGGGCGGACACGTGGCCCTGAGACTCGACGGCCAGCGCCAGCGCGAAGAGCGCGCTCACCACGAAGATCCGCAGGAACATCAGCCGCTGCAGGCGACGGCCCAACAGGTCGTCGTCCTCGCGCCTGGGATCGGCGGAGTACTCAGGGGCGTCCAGGCGAACGCGCTGGACCGGCGGCGTCACGGGGGTGTGCTCAGCCGCTGACCGCCCCGGCCATCCCGAAGATCGGCAGGTACAGCGCGACCACGAGCCCGCCGACGACGACGCCCAGGAACACCATGATGAACGGCTCGATGAGCGAGGTGATACCGGCCACCGCGACCTCGACCTCGTCGTCGTAGAAGTCGGCGATCTTGGACAGCATGGTGTCGAGGGCGCCGGTGGCCTCACCGACGTTGATCATCTGGCAGACCATGCCCGGGAACACCCCGGACTCGGCCAGAGGCTCGGCGATAGTGCGGCCTTCGGAGATCGAGTCCCGGGTCCTCATGATGGCCGCCTCGACCACCGCGTTGCCCGCGGAGCGCGAGCAGATCTCCAGGGCGTCGAGGATCGGCACGCCGGACGAGATCATCGTGCCCAGGGTGCGGCAGAACCGGGCCACCGCGACCTTGCGCAGGAGGTCTCCGAAGATGGGCATCTTCAGGAGGGTGGCGTCCCAGAGCTTGCGTCCGGTCTCCGTGTCCAGGACCCGCTTGAAGACGAAGAAGAAGATCACCGTGCCGATGATGCCGTAGATGCCGTAGTTCACCGTGAAGTTGGAGAACCCGATCAGGATCTGCGTCGGCACCGGCAGTTCAGCGCCGACCTCCGAGAACATCTTCTCGAAGGTCGGAACGACGAACCGCATGATCACGTACATGATCACGGCCATGATGCAGAGGATGGCGGCCGGGTAGACCATCGCACCCTTGACCTGGCGCTTGAGCTTGCTGTTCTTCTCGATGTACGCGGCGAGGCGGTTCAGGATCGTGTCCAGGATGCCGCCGACCTCGCCTGCGGCCACGAGGTTCACGTACAGGGTGTCGAACGTCTTGGGGAACTTCTTGAGCGCGTCCGCGAACGTGGCGCCCCCTTCGACCGTCTCCTTGATCTCGGTGAGCTGCTTCTGGAACGTGGGGTTCTCGACGTTGTTGGCCTGGATCTCGAGGCACTGGACGAGGGGCAGGCCGGAGTCGATCATCGTCGCGAACTGGCGGGTGAAGACGACCAGGTCCTTCTCAGTGACGGTGGGCTGCAGGAACGCCGGCATGGCGATGTTGATGTCGCCGCTGAGGTCGAATCCGCCCTTCTTCTTCACGGAAGTGGGCTTGATCTTCATCTCGCGGAGCTTCGTCATGACCGCGGCCTGGTTGGCGGCCTCGATCTCGCCCTTCCGCACGTCTCCACCCGAGGTGCGGCCTTCGTAGACGAACATCGGCATCTGTCGACCTCCAACAGCCGCGACCGGCGGCGCTGACATCGGCTCCCTCCCCCCGGAGTCCAGATGCCTGGGTGCAGTTATACGCGAAAGTGGGCTCGACACGGAAGCGACGTCGGCGGCCGACCCGAACGCCTCCCCGGCGTACGCCGCGCGGACCCCCGTCCTGGTTTGCCGCCGATAGACGTCCCTGGTACCCTCCAGCGCTGATTTTGGGGCGCCTCTGCGCCCGTCATTCCCCCCCTCTGGAGACGTCAGCATCGTGCGTGCAATTGCATTGCATCACGCCATTCGTGGCGTGCTCTGCGCAGCCACCCTGGTGGCCTTGATGTTCGGAGGATCCGCCCTCGCCGGGCAGGTCCTGGAAGTTCGCCCCTCCGTGGAGGTCCCTGGCGGGTTCGAGGTCGGCGTCCGCGATGCGGGTGGGGAGCTGCCCATGCTCCGCGTCGGCGAGACGGAGATCGACGTCGTGGGCTCCACGCCGACGCCGTCCCTGCGGTATCAGCCGCTGGTGATCTTCGTGGACACCGCGAACATCCCCCAGGAGCTGCTGGACCGGGTCAAGACCAACGTCGAGAGCCTCGTTCGGGCCCAGTTCGACGGCGGCAGCCAGCTCGTGATCGTCGCGGATCAGGTCGGCAACAACTTCGCGCTGAGCGACCCGTCCCTCGCCCTCAAGAACCTCAAGGACCTCATGGCGATGTGGACCCCCGTCGAGGTCCCGCCGAAGATGAAGTACGCGCCCTCGAACGTGGCGTCGTTCCTCCCGATGTCGCTTCGCGGCATCGCCGTACCCCGGAGCAAGCCCTGGGCGGTCGTCTACTCCAGCCTCTGCGTGGCGGAGGAGGAGAAGCCGACGGACCTGAGCGGCTTCAAGGGCCCGGTGCGGTTCCTCACCTGGGATCAGGGCCTCAGCAAGGCCTGCATCGGCAACCGCGACAAGTGGCTCGCAGCCAGCCAGGGGGACAACTGGGAGGTCCTCAAGCTCGATGACCGCGAGTCCACCGATGCCGTCACCAAGGCGCTCTCGGGTCTGGATGTGGACGACCAGCACCTGGTGCTGTCGGGCTACGCCTACAGCGGCGGGAACTTCAACATCACCGTGGGCTTCAAGGGCGAGGAAAACCCCTGGACCGGCTCCTACACGGAGGACGACTCCGTCCCTGATTCGTGGCTGGAGGAGTTCAACCAGCGCCGGGTGAAGCACAGCAAGGCCCTCGCGGTCGGCGGGCTCGCGATCCTGATCGCCCTGCTCATGACCGTGGCCCTCATCAAGGCGCGGACCGGCGCGGCAGAGATGGTGAAGTGGGAGACCGTCGGTGAGGCCGAAGATCTCTCCCAGACCATGGACCCCGACGCCTGGAACGCGACCATCTTCCAGCTGACCGGCGCCATGCCCGTCATTCAGGATCTGGTGCCCTCGGCCGCCCAGCTCGGGCCGGCCAAGAAGGCCGAGAACGCCCGGGCCACCCGCCAGCAGGAGGGCGGCGAGCTGGTCCAGGCTGCCGAAGCCGCGAAGTCCACGCAGATCGCCCCCGCCACCGACACCCCGGCCGAGGCCAGCGACACCGCGCCCCCGGTCGCCGTGGGGGCCCCTGCCTCGACCAAGAAGACGGGCATGACGGTCGCGATGCCCGTCCTGGACGACGGCACCGGCTACGAGGCGGACAGCCCGTTCGAGATCGGGGTGCTGCTCAGCGGCAAGCCCGTCGCGCGCAAGACGAAGAAGTTCCGCAAGGTGTTCTCGATCGGCCGCGCCACGGACAACCGCGTCGTCATCCAGAAGGACGACACGGTGCATCGCTACCACGTCGTCGTGCGCCCCGCCCTGCAGGGCAAGGAGTGGTGGCTGGAGGTCTCCCCGACCGCCACGAACCGCACCAACCTCAACGGCAAGGACCTGCGGGCCGGCGGCCGCTACCGGCTGCCCTCGCGCTTCAGGCTCCAGCTCGGCGAGGCCACCGAGGTGCGCGGCCGGATGTCCGACAACACCTGAGGGGTAGGGCGACGCCCGATCAGTAGCGCGTCGGCCGTCCGCCGCGCGCGCTGCGGGTCTCGTTGCTGACCATCGACTGCAGCTCCCCGGGGTCCGACGAGCGCGACAGCGCGAGGTCGAGCGCGATCTGCTGCCTCGTGACCAGATCGAAGAGGGACTGGTTCAGGGTCTGCATTCCGGTCTGACCCTGCCCCACCTGCATCGCGCTGTAGATCTGGTGGGTCTTCTCTTCGCGGATGAGGTTCCGGATCGCTGGAGTGGGGATCAGCACCTCACAGGCGCACACCCGCCCGGGCCCATCCGAGCGGGGCAGCAGGATCTGCGAGCAGATCCCCTCCAGCACGAAGCTCAGCTGGTTCCGCACGAAGCTGCGCTGGTGAGGCGGGAACACGTCAGTGATCCGGTTCAGGGTCTGGATGGCGGAGTTCGTGTGCAGGGTGGCCAGCACCAGGTGCCCCGTCTCGGCCACGCGCAGCGCCGCTTCGATCGTCTCCAGATCCCGCAGCTCGCCGATCAGGACGATGTCCGGGTCCTCGCGCAGCACGTGACGCAGCGCCGACTTGAAGGACGGCGTGTCGGCGCCGACCTCCCGCTGGTTCACCAGCGCCCGCTTGTTGGGGTGCAGGTACTCGATCGGGTCTTCGACCGTCATGATGTGCACGGGCTGCTCTTCGTTGATCTGGTCGATCATCGAAGCCAGCGAGGTCGACTTCCCAGAGCCCGTTGGGCCCGTGACGAGCACCAGCCCCCGGGGCTTGCGCGCCAGCTCGCTCAGGATCGCCGGCAGGCCGAGGTCGGCCAGCGACGGCACGGAGTAGCTGATGACCCGGAAAGCTCCGCCGACGGAGCCCCGCTGCAGGTACAGGTTGGCGCGAAAGCGACTCAAGCCCTTCGCATCGATGGAGAAGTCGAGCTCCTTGTCCTGCTCGAAGCGGAGGCGCTGGGCCTCGGTGAGCACCGAGTAGCAGAGCTCCTTCGTCTCCTCCGGGCTCAGCGGATTGCTCTGGGTGGGCACCAGCTCGCCGTCCACCCGCAGGACCGGCGGGGCGTCCGTGGTCAGGTGCAGATCCGATGCGCCCTCCCGAAGCATGGTGCTCAACAGGCGGCGCAGGAGCGGATGCATCGCGGTCCTAGTCGCCCGCGGTCAGGCGGCTCACTTCGTCCAGGGACGTCATGCCTTCGCCGAGCTTGGTCAGCGCGGACATGCGCAGGGACTTCATGCCCTGGCGGATCGCCTCGCGCTTGAGTTCGAGGGTGGAGGCGCCGTTGAGGACGAACTCCCGCAGTTCCTCGGTCATCGTCATGATCTCGTACACGGCGATGCGGCCCTTGTAGCCGGTGTTGTTGCACACCCGGCAGCCCATGCCCCGCTGGATCTCGAACTCCTCGACCTCGTCGGGATGCACGCCCAGATCGAGCAGGACCTGGCGGGGCACCTCGACCACCTCGCGGCACTCGTTGCACGACTTGCGCACGAGCCGCTGGGCGCCGATGAGGATGACAGCCGCGGACACGAGGAAGGGCTCGATGCCCATGTTCAGGAGGCGCGAGATCGACGACGGCGCATCGTTGGTGTGCAGCGTGGACAGCACGAGGTGACCGGTGAGGGACGCCTTGATGGCGATCTCGGCGGTCTCGAAGTCTCGAATCTCTCCGACGAGGATGATGTCCGGGTCCTGACGCAGGAACGACCGCAGCGCGCTCGAGAAGTTGAGCCCGATGTCGTCGTGCATCTGCACCTGATTGATGCCGTACAGGTTGTACTCGACGGGGTCTTCGGCGGTGGAGATGTTCGTGTCGGTCGTGTTGAGCTCGGACAGCACCGAGTACAGGGTGGTCGTCTTGCCGGAGCCGGTCGGTCCGGTGATGAGGATCATCCCGTAGGGCTGGTGAATCGACTTCTTGAAGACCTCCAGGATCTTCTCTTCGAAGCCGAGCTTGGTCATGTCCAGCTGCAGGTTCGACTTGTCCAGGAGCCGGAGCACGATCTTCTCGCCCCAGATCACGGGCAGGACCGAGACCCGGAAGTCCATCTCCTTGTTCTTGCCCATCTTGAGCTTGATGCGCCCGTCCTGGGGCAGCCGCCGCTCGGCGATGTCGAGCTGGCTCATGATCTTGATGCGGGACGTGATGGCGTGCTTGAGCTTTACGGGGGGCTTCATCACCTCGTAGAGCATGCCGTCGATGCGGTAGCGCACGCGGAGCTGCTTCTCGAAGGGCTCGACGTGGATGTCGGAGGCGCCCTTGCGAATCGCGTCGAGCAGGATCAGGTTCACGAGCTTGATGACCGGGGCATCGCCCGCGGACTTCTCGAGATCGAGCTCGTTCATGTCCTCGTCGGCGTCGATCACGTCGACGTCGTCGTCGTCGAAGTCGAGCATCACGTCATCGAAGGTGACGTTGCTGGTGTAGTACTTCTCGACCGCCGACTCGATGGCCTGCTCCGAGGCCACCACGACCTCGACGTTGTATCCGGTCAGGAACTTGATGTCGTCGATCGCGAAGATGTTCGACGGATCGGCCATCGCCACGATCAGCGTGGAGCCGGTGCGGTTCACCGGGATGACCTGGTGCTTGAGCACGACCTCCTTCGGGATGAGCTTGATGATGTCCGGCTCGATGTCGAAATCATTGAGGTCGATCGAGGGCACGCCGTACTGCTTGCTCAAGAACGCGGTGAGCTCGTTCTCCTCGATGAAGCCCATCTTGGTGAGCTGGTAGCCGAGGCGACCGCCGGTGTTGCGCTGCTCCTCGACGGCCTGCTGGAGCTGAAGCGGCGTGATCAGCCGCTCACGTACGAGGAGCTCTCCTAGTCGGGCGCCACTGGTCATCGTCGGTCTTCTCCGTGCGGATACAGGGTCAAAGACAGTATCACGCGGGACCACCGTAGATGGGGACCAGGGCCGCGACGTGCGCGGCGGGTGAGAAGCGGTCCCGCAGCGCGGCGGCCGCCCGGTCGAGCGTTCTGGCCCGTCCTTCGGGGTCCCTCACGAGGGCCGCCGCGGCATCGACGAGGGCATCGACGTCCCCATCTCGGACCGTGAAGGCGAGACCCGAGTCCTTCAACCCGCCGACGGGGAAGCCCACGAGGGGCACGCCGACCGCCGCGGCCTCCAGCGCCGTCATTGGCAGCCCTTCGGAGCGGGAGGGCATCAGCACGACGTCCGCCGCCGCCAGGATGGCCGCCGGATCGTCCCGCTCGCCGAGCAGGCGCACGTCCGTCATGGCCTCCACGCCGGCCGCCAGCGGGCCGTTGCCAGCGACGAACAGCCGCGCGGCCGCCGACACCGTCTGGAGCCGCGCCTGGATCACCGCGAGCCGGTCCGCCCCCTTCTCCGCCGACAGACGCCCCAGAAACAGGTAGACCCGCTCCCCCGGGGTGAGGCCCCAGTGGCGCCGGATCTGCTCCCGATCACCGGCCCCCCGGGCGAACCGACGGGCGTCGATGGTGTTCGGCACCACGTGGCAGTCGGCGATCCCCTTGGCCACGACCTCGTGCACGGCGATGACCGCATCGACCTGACCCAGGAGGCGCCGAGCCACCTGCTCCCGCTGCCGGTCCCGGTTCGTGTTGCGGATCCAGCCGTGCAGGGTGTGCACGTGCCGCACGCCGGCGATCCGCGCGGCGGCGAGGCCCCAGACGAGGGCACGCTCGCCGTGGGTGTGCAGGACCGCCGTCGGACCCAGGTGCCGCAGGCGACCGGTGAGGCTGGCGATCGCCCGGGGAGCCGCGACCGTGTTGGCGATGGCGTGCTCGACCGGCACGCCCCGCGCCCGGAAGCGGTCCGGGACCGGGCTCTCCTGGATCCTGGCCGCGGTGCAGAGCCACACGTGAGCGTCCACGCCGTCGCGTAGTAGCGCGGCACACGTCTCTTCGACGGAGCGAGGGGCGCCGCCGAGGCCTCCGGGCCAGGCGATCGCGTGCAGGACGGGGCCGGTCAAATCGCCGGGGAGGTTAGCAGCGAGATCAGCGACTCGAAGGCCCCGGCGCGCTCGGACCAGGACATTCCCGCCATCGCCTGCATCCGCGCGGCCCCGCGCCCCGACGGCTCGACGACGGCAGCGTCCACGGCCCGCAGCGTCGCGTCCAGGCCGCTCGCGATGCCGACGAGCCCCTCCAGCTCCGGGTCCTGCAGGATGCCCCGCAGCGGCGTGCTCACCACCGGCCGGCCGGTGGCCAGGTACTCGCGGACCTTCAGGGGCGCCAGGGAGTCGGTCCAGGGGCTGCAGCGGTACGGGATCAACAGCACCTGCGCCGCATGCAGCCACGAGGGCAGCTCGGCGTAGGGCACATGGGGGTGGACCTGCACGTTCGGCAGGTCCGCCAGGGCCGCGGGCACGGCGAGGGCGTCCCCCAGGAGCACCAGCTGGGCCTGCGGGCGGCGGGCCGCGATCCCGCGCAGGAGCTCCACGTCGATGCGCCCATCCAGCCGGCCCGCCACCAGCAGGTGCGGTCCCGCTCCAGGAAGAGGCGAGGGCCCAGCGGGCGGCGCGGAGAAGTGCTCGAGGTCCACCCCGTGCGGAAACACCTGTCGGATCCGCGGTCCGGCCGCGAGCAGACCCGGCGCCGAGGCGAGCAGGGCGTCCGCCCGTTCGAGCAGCACCCCCTCACGCTCGGTGATCGCGGCGGCGTCGTACCCCGGCCACAGGCTGAAGTCGTCCACCCGCCAGTAGACCGAGCAGCGCTCTCCCAGCGCGCCGAGGACCCCAGCCACCGTGGGGATCGTGGTGACCAGGACCGGCGCGTCGAACCCCTCCGCGGCGAGGGCAGCGCGCACCCGACGGGTCAGCACCGCGTCATTTGCGCGGCGAACGGACGCCACGCCGTACGCAGGGATGATCGGCGGCACCAGGCGGACCAGCGAGTCGGGCTGGGGGAGCCAGGGGTCCTCGGAGGGCCCGGGCGCCCCCGACGGCAGGAAGCCGCGGAGCTTGTGGGCAGACCGGGCGATGTCGGCGCGGCTCAGACGAGGGCGCCGGAGCCCCGCCGGCTCGACCCACAGGATCCGGTGCCGGCGCGCCAGGACGGCGAACAGGTGCTGGGGCGCAGAGGGGCGCCGACCCCAGTCGTCGCTGAAGACCACGAAGTCCATGCCTACAATCCTGCCGTGCCCGAACCAACTCCGCTCTGGCCGCAGGAGCAGCCGCTCCTGATCGCCGGCCCCTGCGTCATCGAAGACGCCGATGAGACCATGGCCCTCGCCGAGGCCCTCGCCACAGCCGCGGCCGCGCGGGGCCTGCCTTTCGTCTTCAAGGCGTCCTTCGACAAGGCCAACCGCACGGCGAGCACCTCCTGGCGCGGACCGGGCCTCGATGCCGGGCTGCGCGTGCTGGATCGGATCAAGCACACCCTCGGCGTCGCGGTGCTGACCGACCTGCACGAGCCCGGACAGGCCACGCGGGTCGCCGAGGTGGCCGATGTCCTGCAGATCCCGGCGTTTCTGTGCCGCCAGACGGACCTGCTCGCCGCCGCCGGCGCCACAGGCCGGGTCGTGAACATCAAGAAGGGCCAGTTCCTGGCTCCGTGGCAGGTGGCGCCGGCCGTCGCCAAGCTCGGCCCCGGGGTGCCGGCCTGGATCACCGAGCGCGGCACCAGCTTCGGCCACGGAGACCTCGTGGTGGACTTCCGCTCCCTCGCGGTGCTGCTCGCGTCCCCCGCGCGGCCCGTCTTCGACGCCTGCCACTCGGTCCAGCGACCGGGGGGGCGAGGCGACGCGTCGGGCGGCGACCGCAGCGCGATCCCGCTCCTGGTGGGGGCCGCCGCCGGAGCCGGCTACGACGGGCTCTTCCTGGAGGTGCACCCCGATCCGCAGCGGGCCCGCTCCGATCCCGACACCCAGTGGCCCCTGGCCGAGGTGGGCCCCCTGATCGACCGCTTCCTGCGGATCCGCGCGGCACGCCTGCACGCCCCGTGAACGCGCCGATCCGCTCGCTCCTGCTGTGCTCGCGACCGCCCTGGCCGCCCATCGGAGGGGACCGCCTGCGCACGTCGCAGCTCGCCCGGGTGCTCGCCGGGCTCGGGCCCGTACACCTCGTGGCCACCGGGGACGACGCAGCGCCGGCTTCCCACCCCTTCGCGAGCGTGCGGCTCGTCCGCCCGTCGCGGGCCAGCACCGCCCTGGGGCTCGTCCGCGGGATGGCGAGGGGCCGCTCCCTCCAGGAGAGCCTGTACGACACGGGCGAGGTGCGACGCGCGGTGGCGGCGGCGCTGGCCGGAGGCATCGACGTGGTCGTCGCGCACCTGCTGCGGACCGTGCCCTGGCTTCCCGAGGCGGGACCGCCGGTCATCGTGTGTCTGCAGGACGCGCTCTGCGCCCAGGCGCGGGAGGCGACCAGCCACGGCGGGGGGGCCGACTGGCGCCGCCTCGCGCTCCGGTTCGACCGGGGCAGGCTCGAGGCGGCGGAACGGCGCGCCCTGGGTCGGGCTGACGGCGTGACCTTCATCACGGCCCGCGACCGCGATCTCGTGCTCGCCGGGGCCCAGGTCCGACACGCGGTGGTGCCAGCCGCGGTGGTGCCAGCCGCGGTGGAGCACGTTCGCGACGAGCCCGCGGAGCCGCGACCCGACTCCATCGTCTTCGCAGGGAACCTCCGCACGGCGTCGAACCGCGACATGGCCCTGCACCTGGTGCACGAGGTGCTGCCCCGGGTGCGCCGGCAGCGTCCGAACGCGACCCTGGATCTCGTGGGCGTCGAGGCCCCCCCCGTGGTGCGGGCGCTGGACTCGGAGCCCGGCGTGCGGGTGGTGGGCCGGGTGCAGGACATGGCCGCGACGCTGGCCGAGGCGTGGGTCACCGCCTGCCCGCTGCGCTTCGGAAGCGGCGTGCAGAACAAGGTCCTGGAGTCCTTCGCGGCCGGAACGCCCGTCGTTGGCACGGCGCGGGTGGCCGCCTCGCTGTCCGCCAGCCCCCCGTCGGGCCTGCTGGTCGGCGCGCTGGACGAGCCCTTCGCGGCTCAGCTCGTGCGCGTGCTCGGGGACCGGGAGCTGCGGGATCGGCAGGGACGGGCGGGCATCCGGTTCGTCCGGGAGCAGCACGCCTTCCCCACGACCTTCGACCCCCTCGTGGGCCTGATCCGGGACGTGATCAGAGCTCGGTGACCACCGCCTTGCGGGGGGGCGGAGCCTCGGGCGGCGTCTCCGGCGGCGCATCCGGCGGGGGCCCCACCAGGTCTGGCTCCGGAGCCGGCGCCCCCGGCCGCTCATCCCCCAGGCGCACCCGGGTGGCTCCCAGCAGGAACAGCGCGCCGAACCCCACGCCCTGCACCGCCACCGCCAGCTCCTGACGCCCGAAGGCGAGGAGCGCCGCGCCCAACGCCAGCGGGGGCAGCGCAGCCACGGAGGCCACGCCGAAGAGCACCGAGGCGCCGGGCACGTACAGGCCGCGCCCGAACAGGGTCCGGTACAGCCCCACGAAGACGCCCGCGAGGAGGATCTGCCAGGCGAGCACCGCCGCCAGCGCGATCCCCCCCAGCGTCAACACCATCCGCGGCACGAAGCGCCGCAGCGCGTCGATCAGCTCCGGACCGTCGACAGACACGGGGCCCATCGCCTCGTTGACGCGGATCCACGGCAGCGCCATGGGCACCGGTCGCTCCGCGGTGAACAGCAGCATCGCGCGGTCGCGCACCAGCACCCGGGGCCGGGAGTCGGCCCCGAAGCCGTGGGGGATGTCCGGCCTCTCGGACACCGTGTCGAACAGGATCACCACCCGGTCCGTCTCGATGATGCGGCCCGGGTCCGCCTCGACCGTCGCGAACCCATCCGCGATGTTGACCCGCGGCATGAACCAGATCGCCGAGTCGGCCATCGAGTTGACCTTGGACAGCAGCCGCGCGGTCCAGATGCCGCCGACGAGCAGGGTCAGCACGAGCGCGACGAGCACGAGCAGCCCGAGGCCCCGCCCCGCCCCCAGCGCCGCGGCGCGAGGGTAGATGTCCAGGCCGCGGAAGGGCCCCGTCACGAGGTCGGACAGGGTCGGGCGGGCAGCAGGATCCGGCGTCATCAACGGCGAACCTAGCAGCCGCTTGCACCGACGGCGGTGGCTCTGTAATTGTCCGCCGCCCGCAACCAGCCAGGATGCCCCATGTCCGACGTGTCGCCGCAGCAGGATCTTCCCGCCCCCCCCACGACCCCCGAAGAGGTCGCCGCCATCGAGCAGAAGTGGCTCGATGAGGTCTACATGGGCCACACGCTCCCGGAGCTGACGCTCCAGGTGGTCGTGCTCTCGGTCGGTCTCGGCGCCTTGATGATCGCCTTCAACATCTACATGGGGTTGAAGACGGGCTGGGGCGAGGGCGGCTCGATCATCGCCGTCATCCTCGGCTTCGCCTTCATGAAGCTGATCGGGCGCGAGTACTCCATCCTGGAGAACAACGCGACCCAGACCTTCGCGTCGGCGGCCGGCTCC
>CALAGR010000250.1 GCA_937891735.1 uncultured Pseudomonadota bacterium
CCCGTCCGTCGAACACGTACAGCGGCGTGCCGTGCTCTTGGGCCAGGGCGGCGGCCCGATCCGGGTCCAGGTGGATGGTAGGGGCGGTGTCGATGCCGAGCCTGGATGCAGCGCCGGTCACTCAGGCTTCCCGCCTACCAGGGAGCTTCGTAGGCGATGTTCGTCAGGGCGATGACGCCGCCCGCGCCCTCGACCTCGCCCGACGGTTGCTGACGTATGCCGTCCGTAAGGTGAATGGTCACGTTGACGATCCGGCTCACGTCGATGGCGGCCTCGGTCACGCGTTGCCGCGCGGTGCGACCCCATCTGTCCGAGCGGTGGAACTTGTCGAAGATGGTCGCGAGGTCTCGCGCCGAGCCTCCGCTCTCGGTCTCGGATGGGTCGTGGGTTCCGATGAAGCGCTCCGGCTCGACCGCCGGGCCGTCGGGCTCGAAATAGACGTGGACATAGCGCTTGGGCACGGTCGGACGCTCCTCTCTGTGGCTGAGGCGGAGCGAGAGTACAGCGCCCCACGGGCTGCAGCCGACCCGGAGCTGCTGTGGCGCCGGCGGCGGGGCGCGACACCCCGTCGGGTCAGCGCCTTCGGCGTCTCAGGATCGCCATCGCGCCCAGCACGAGCCCGCCCGCGCTCGATCCGCCGCCGCCGACGCGGCTCGCGCAGCCGGGGGGGACGCCGTTGGGGGGCGGATCGCCCGTCGACGGGGCGCCGGTCGTGAAGGTCGTGGTGTTGTTGGTCCGGTCCGGATCGCGCGTGAAGGCGATGAGCGCGACGGTGACGGTGGAGTCGCCGTCGGCGTCCAGGTGGTACGTCCGGGAGGTCCCCGGTGGGACGGCGATCGTGAGGCAGGTCGCGCTGGTGTTCGCGGGCTCCCCGGGGGTGGCGTAGCAGTCCTCGCCCGCCTCTGCGGTCGCGACGGTGAAGGTGGAGGTGGAGTCGATTCGCGCGGTGACACCGTCCACGAGCTCCGGACCAGCGTTCCTCCAGGTGATGTCGAAGCCGCCCAGGTCGGGGTTCGACAGCGTCACCACGACCCCGAGGTCCGCCACGGACTGATCCAGCTCAGTGGACGCGCTCGCGGTCGCCTCGGTCGTCAGGCCGCTGTCCCCGTGCACGTCCACGAACGCCTCTGTCCCAGCCTTTCGTTCACGTAGGCGTGCATGGCGGCGCGAACCGTCAGCACGAAGCGCTCCTGCGCTCCAGACGCGATGTCGACCTCGTAGTCGCAGATGATGATGCTGCCCCAGCTGTTGGCATCGACGGAGTCCCAGGCGCACTCGCCGTCCAGGGGGAGGGTCGCGGCCTCCACGGGCTCGCTCAACGCGTAGCTGACTCCGACCCGGTCGATGACATCGGCGCCCTGGTTGTCGACGAGCAGGTCGATGGTCACCCGTGAGGCGGGATCGTCATCGCTGTCCTCCAGCTCCTGCGTGAGCTCCAGCGCGACCTCGATGTGCGGCGGCGCCACCGGTGGATCCGTGCTCCGGACCGCGGCCAGCCAGAGGTCGGCGGTGCCCAGGGGCGTGCCCTGCTGGGTTTGGGTGGTGGTGGGCATGTCGAGGGAGAAACCGGAGTTCAGCAGCCAGATCGTGCCCGCGTCGTCGACGGCCAGCTCGTCCACGGCGTCGATCCAGAGGTAGGTCTGGTTGCCCGCGCTGCCGCCGAGGAACGTCGCCAGGAACACGTCCTCCGCCTCAGGGTCGAGCTTGACGAGGAAGGGGTCGCTCTCGCCTCCCCCGTAGACGTACAGCGGATGCACCTCCATCAGGGAGTCCTCGGTCGCACCGCCGCCAATGTAGATGTTGCCCGCGGCGTCGAAGGCGGCGGCGGTGGGCCACGCGTCGGGGACCTCGGTGGGCCACCAGCGCTTGCTGAACGCCGGGGTCCCGCCCGGCCCGAGCTTCGCGATGAAGGGGATGTCCTCGGTGCCCGCGGCGGGCGGCGGGCCTTCGGTGGTGTAGAAGCCCACGGCCGCCCAGGTGACCCCCGTCACCAGGATGTTCTCGTCGCCGTCGAAGGCGATGGCGTTGATGGCGCCGTAGCCAAGACTCACCTCCCAGGACTGCGTCATCGTGAAGGTGGAGAACTTGCGGAGGCAACTGAGGCCCTGCGCCGTGGGGTTGCCGTCCGGCTCCCAGGCGTCCGGAAACGTCGTGCAGGTGAAGTCCCCGCCCCAGACGAGGACGTCGCCGTCGGGGGCGAACGCCAGGCCGCCCTCGTCGTTCATGCCATAGGGCGCGGTGGCGCTGGTGATCAGGTCGCCGTCGGTGGCGACGTTCAGCGAGAAGTAGGGCTTGTCGTCCATCCAGTCGGTGTCGTTGGCGTCGGGCACGTCGGCCTCCAGCGCCGTCCCCGCCACCACCAGCGCGCCGCTGGGCTCCATCCGCGCGACGCTGTTCAGGCCGTCGAAGTCACGGCCGATCATCGTCGATGCGACCAGGGAGCCCGAGGCGCTGAAGTAGGCCGCGAACAGGCTCCGGTCGTTCCAGTCCTGCTGCGCGCCCGCGCTGACGGGAAAGACGACATCGGTCTCCCAGGACTGCACGTCGGCGGGACCTGGCGAGGTCGTCATTCCGACGAGCCAGAAGGAGCCGTCCTCCCCCACCGCGATGGTCGACGCCCAGTCCGACTCCTCGCCGCCCAGCCAGATCGCCTGCATGATCTGCCCGTCACTACCGAAGTGCGCCGCGAACGCGTCCGTGCCCGGCAGGTCCTCCGCGGTCTGGGCGTCGAAGGCGGTCAGGTCGGTCGCGGCCGAGCCCCCGACGAGCCACGCGCCGCCCTGGCCGTCGAGCTGCAGGTCCCTGCCCTGCTCGCCCGCGGTGCCCCCGAACCACGTCGCCCACAGGAACTCCGGGTCGATGACGAGGGTGCGGTCGCTGTCATAGGAACCGAGGTCGAACCCGAAGCGGCCGTCGCCGCGCTCGCTCCAGTGGACTACGACGGCCTCGGGGCCACCCTCGGACTCGGTCCACGCCTTCGGGGGGGCCTGCCGGAGCTCGGCGGTTCCGAGCCGGTGCACGAGGGCGCCATCCTGGTCGATCCGGCTGCCGTCCGCGCCGTCGAAGGTCAGCGCGAGGTCGGCGGGATCCGCGCCGGGAGCGAGGCGGAGGTCGTACTCCAGGCGCCCGTCCGCGCTGCCGTAGTAGTCGACGTCGACCCCGGGCCGCACGCCCTGCACGCGCACGCGGCGAAACGTCGACAACGCGGGCTTCCAGTCCTCCGGTCGCCCCTTGTAGACCGCGATCATGTGGGCCGGCTCGAGGCCCTCGCTGTCAGGAGCGGTGGCCTGGCTGAACCGGGGGTGCAGGACGCGCGGGCCCTCGGGGGTGGAGAGGCCGAGCACCGGCTCGCCGGAGCGGTCGATGCCGACGCCATGAGGGGCGCCTCGGGCGGCCCAGGCGAGGTCCTCGGGCAGCTGCCCCTCGTTGTGCTCGAATGTGAAGATCTGCCGATCCGCGTCGAAGGGCGCGGGGGCACTCCGGGAGGGCGGCGGGCTGAGCGCTGGGACCGGCGCCGCAGACGGAGGGCGCAGGAGCGTGCCGGTCCCAAGGACGGCGGCGAGGACGAGAAGTTCGCGTCGCGGCATGGGTCACGATACCGCGGCGCCGGACCATGCGCCCCAAAAGGGACCGCTGCCCAGGTGCGGGTCCTGCTCGGCGGGGATGCCCAGCGCGGCACGCAAGGCGACGCGGCGCTGCGCGCGGTTGTAGTGGTAGAGTAGCTCAAGGTCCGAGTAGCGGTGGACCGAGCCCACGGGGCAGGCGCTCCGCGCCGCGCAGCTCGCCACGCAGGCCACGGAGACCTGATGGAAGCTCGCGCAACGGGCCACCGACCAGCGCCCCTCCACGAAGGCGTCTCCGGGGCAGGCCACCTCGCAGGGCGCGGCACAGTCCGCGCAGAGGTCGGGCGCGGGGGAGCTGACGGGGAGGGAGAAGGGCACGAAGGCCGCCGCCCTCAGCCCCATCCAAGGTCCCCACTCCGCATCGAGCAGGCGGCCCGATTGAGCCGCCAGGAGGTCGAGTTGGGAGCCAGGCAGCGCCTCGCACGCCGGGTTCGCGCCGCTCACGCAGCGCGGGACCGATGGCAGGTCGAGACGGTGCATCGGGACTCAATCACCGCCCAGTCCGAGCCGCTCATGGCGGTGGCCGACACGGCGCTCCAGCTCGAATTGCGGGCTCGGCTGACGCGCGCCGAGCTGCGGGTGCTGGGCGCCTTCATCGACCTGATCGAAGAGCTGGACCGGCTGGACGACGCCGCACACCGCTGATCCGCCCGCAGGTCACAAGACGACGGTGGGCGTGGGTCTTCGTCCCAGGAAGCCCGTCAGGCTCGCCCCCGCGGCGTACGCCCCCGCCTGCCCGATGCACACCAGGTCGCCTTCCTCGGGACGCGGCAGGCCCAGGGGAGCTTGATGCACGTCACGCTGGTGCCCGCGACCGCACCGGGGGTGGGCGGCGGCGAGGACGAGGATGTCGCGTCGCGGCGTGGGTCACGATACCGCCGCGTCGGGCGCTGGATCCACGGGGACATGGAGCGCCGGCGTCGAGCGTGCCGTCGCCTCGTGTCAGCGCTCCAGGTGGACGCGGGTGCCGCTCGGCACGTCCTCGGCGACCACGGTGCTGCCGTCTGGCCAGGTCGCGACGATCCGGTCGGCGCTGTCGAGCGTGCCGAGCCCGAACGTCAGCTCCTCGGCCGAGGACGAGGCCGTGTTGCCAGGGAGCATCCAGCGCGTGACCTCCCGCCCGCCGGCCTCGACCGTCACGCGCGCGCCGATTCCGTCCTGCAGGGTGACCACGACGCCGGAGGGGCAGCCCCCCCCGGCCAGGAAGATCCGCAAGAAGAACTTCCCCGCGGTGACCACGTCGGGCCGGAGGTCCCCGTTGAGATCGCCGACCGCGAGCGCCCGCGTCCGGTCCACGGAGCCGAACCCGGAGGTCTCGTCGCGTACGAAGTGACCCTCGCAGTCCCCCCGGAGGAGCGCATCGTGCTGCTCCAAGCCATCGACCCAGTCGTCCTCGGCGCTCTCGAGCTGGGTCAAGATCGCCTGACCTGCCTGCCCGAGCGCCCCGTAGGTGACGAGGATGTCGCTGCAGCTGTCCCGGTCGACATCCACGATCTCCACGGCCCACGAGGTCATGCTCGTCGTGGAGGCCGGGATCGTCGCTCCGGTCGCCTCGCCAACGTCGATGTACGTACCGTCCCCGAGGCCTCGCAACACGAGCGTCGGCCCGACGTTCGAGACGTACAGGTCGGCCACGCCGTCGTCGTCCAGGTCGCCCACCCCCGCACCCATCGCGTACATCGCGGTGCTGCACCCGCAGCCCTCCGCGACGGCGAAGTTGCCGCTGCCATCGTTGAGCAGCAGGGCGTTCGGGACAACGTAGGGCCCGAAGTCGTTCGCGAGGAACACGTCGAGATCGC
This sequence comes from uncultured Pseudomonadota bacterium, assembly GCA_937891735.1. Taxonomy (GTDB): domain Bacteria; phylum Myxococcota_A; class UBA796; order UBA9615; family UBA9615; genus JAGSHC01. The sequence continues at coordinate 5,423 of CALAGR010000250.1, forward strand.
CATCCTGGTCTGCGTCGAGCAGCGCGGCCTCGATCGTCAGTGACCCCGCCACCGCCTCGGGGATGGCTTCATTCCGGCGGACGAACTCGCCCGGCTCGTTCTGGAAGAAGACAGCGGGGCCGCCCCCCCGGACGCCACCCATGATCGCCGCAGGGTCGAACGGGGCGTCGAACGTCCCTGTGATGATGTCGAGGTCCCCGTCCCCATCGAGATCGCCGACCTGGGCCGACCATGTGTTCTGCGCGCTGTCCGCCACCTCCTCGACCGCGAACACGCCCGTGCCGTCGTTGCGCAGCACGAGGTCGTTCAGACCGAGGAACGTGCCGACGTGGGCGTCGAGGTCCCCGTCCCCGTCGAGATCCGCGAGCGCCGCGGACCTGCCGGGAGGCAGAGGGACCCCATCGACGTCGAGGCTGTCGGTCAGCTCGAAGCGACCGCTCCCATCGTTGAGGAACACCCCGCTTCCCCACCCCCAGGCCAGCAGGATGTCGAGATCGCCGTCGCCGTCGAGGTCGCCCAGAGCGACTCCGGGGTGCTTGTTCGCCATCTCGTATGGCGCCGGGAGGTCGGACACCTCAAACACCTGGCTCTCCGTGATGGTCAAGGGCTCACAGGCAGCCTGCGGTCCGATGCGCTCTGCGCCCCACGCCGGATCGCCCAGACCGGGGCCGGACAGAGGGGACTCCGAGACGCAGCCCGTGATCTGGAGGACGCCACGAACAGCACGATCACCCGCACGACCCCCGCCTGAGCGCGCCTCCCACTCTCACTTCCTGGACATCGCCTAGCCACATGCCCACGTTGCCACAGGCGGGTATGCCGCACCAGTGGGGAATCTGTTCGGTGCGGCGGCGCGCGTCGGTCGCGCTCGCTTCCGCGGCGCGAGCGGGGAGCTCAGCCGGACCATGCGCCCCAATAGGGACCGCTGCCCATGTGCGGGTCCTGCTCGGCGGGGATGCCCAGCGCGGCACGCAAGGCGACGCGGCCCTGCGCGCGGTTGTAGTGGTAGAGCAGCTCGAGGTCCGAGTAGCGGTGGACCGAGCCCACGGGGCAGGCGCTCCGCGCCGCGCAGCTCGCCGCGCAGGCCACGGAGACCTGATGGAAGCTCGCGCACCGCGCCACTGACCAGCGCCCCTGCACGAAGGCGTCTCCGGGGCAGGCCACCTCGCAGGGCGCGCTGCAGTCCGCACAGAGGTCGGGCGCGGGCGGGCTGAGGGGGAGGGAGAACGGGACGAAGGCCGCAGCCCTCAGCCCCATCCAAGGTCCCCACTCCGCATCGAGCACCAGACCCAGGCGGCTCGGAGCGCCCAGCCCGGCCAGAACCGCCAGGGTGCGAAAGTCCAGGGGGATCGGGGCGTCGAAGGAGGCATGGAACCAGGCGTGCTCCTGTCCCGCGGTCGCAGCATGCACCGCGCGTCGACAGAACTGGTCCAGCGGGTGAGGCGTGCTCAGCAGGTGCTGGGGATCCGCGCGGCAGGCGCCCACGAAGGCCTCCCACAAGGCCGGACCGGCGCTCGCCACGACCACGACCGAGCGGGCTCCGGGGGCCAAGGCGGACGTCGTCGTCTCCGGGCGGGCCACCGCATCCCAGGCCTGCCCAGACACGACGCCCACGTGATTCAGGCCCCAGGGGATCAGCGCGGCCTCGAGCTCGTGCAGCCAGCGTTCACCTTCGGTCATCTGGCCTCCCAAGGTCCGACCTGCGCCGACGAGCGACCCGGGCCGCCCAGCGCGATCAGCAGCGGCAGCAGGGCTGTGCGCATCAGTTGTCCAGGACCGCGCCGTCGGCTTCGGTGAACACGTCGAGCTGCCACACCAGCCGGATCCGCGCGCCGTCGGCCCAAGGCGCGAAGTCCCCCTTCGTCACGCCCTCCACGACGCACGTGCGCACCGCCTCGGTCGGAGCCTGGAAGGCGACCTCCCGGGCCACCCCATCAACGACGGTGAACGCCACGGCGTACGTCTCATGCAAAGAGCCCTGCTGGGTGCGGCTGTACTCGGCGAGGCAGTAGCGGGCGTCGCCGAGCTCCCTCCCCAGCCGCTTGTCCCAGTCCTGCAGGTCTGGCGCGGGGTCGCTGCTCACGCCGGACTCCTGCAGCTCCAGCCGGCTCCCTTCGGTGATGCGCCAAAGGCGTCCTTGGGGGGGACCGGCGTCCTGGGCGGCCCGGATCAGCTCGCCCATCGCCACGCTGGCCTCACCCGTCCACTGCACGCCGGCCCGGCCCCCCGAGCTGATCCGGGCTCCGTTCAACGCGACCGAGGCTTCGATCAGCGTGCCGTCCTCCAGCTCGACCTCCACCTTCCTGGGGTACGGAGCGTGGCTCATGGGCAGCTCGGGGAGCGCGTCGTGACACGAGCGGTTGCGGCCCAAGGCGGCCAGCAGCTCCTGCGCCGGGCCTGCATCGATCAGCGTCGCGGCGGGGCCGAGCTCCGCCTGCCACAGCATGGGGGACGGGATGCAGCAGAGCCGGTGGGCGGTCCAGGACGCCTCGAAGCGGTCGCCGACCCGGGTGGCTTCGATGTCCAGGTTTCCGTCGATCTTCACCCGCACCACCCGGGCGTCCACAGCCCAGTCGGGGGGGCACTCGATGGAGGGGGCGGCGACCGCCGCGGCGGCCTGGGGACCCGCGACGGCGAGCAGCGCGTCGAGGGCCGCGTCGACGTCACCGGACACGATGTAGCCCGGCCCCTCCTCCCCGCTGCGCAGCATCCAGCCGGCTGGGTCCTCCCGGAGCTCGAGCTCGCCGCCGGGGGGCCCCGTGACGGGGTACATGACCCCCGACACCCAGGGCTCCTGCCACCGGATCAGCACACGACGGCCCTTTCCTTCGAGGGGCTCCCGCGGCTGCCCGCACTGCACGACGTCGTTGAGGGAGGCCAGCGCGTCGGTGGCGGCGGTCACGTCCACGGCGGCGCTCCAGGGGAGCCCCTCGGAGAGGCGCGCGGCCCATCCGGTCGGCTCCACCCAGGGGATCCCGAGGCGCCGCCAGGGTTGCCGACCGCTGCCGACGGCGCCGCCGGCGTTGGTCCACTCGATGGTGCGTTCGAGCATCTTCGTGTCGCCCAGGGGCCCCCGGTAGGCGAACCGCTGGACCATCCCCGCCTCGGCGTCGAACAGGTCCGCGCAGGGCGGCGGGGGCCGATCCCGGAGCGCCGGGGCCTGACCCGCGGCCGAAGCCGGGCCCGATGAGATCGAGTCCGCGTCGTCCAGGCCCGCGCAGCCGGCGAGGACCATCAGAAGGGGCAGGACGCCGGGGCGGACACGCATGCCTGCAGCATGCCAGGGCGCGCCAGGGGACGGAGTGCGCCAGAGACCCGCGCCCCGTGCAGATCTGCACGCGCGGTCGAGGCACGTTGGGGCAGAACCCACAGCGGTCGCCCACCGAGCCCCCTGGATTCGCACGACGTGGCTGGAGTCGGCCCAGACGTCCGTCTGGCGTGGATCTTGCGGGTCGCCTCTCTCGCCTCGAACAGCCACCTCCGAGGCCGGAGGACGCAATGCCCAGCTCGTCTCTCTCCCTCGCCTTGGTGGCCGCGGCAGCTCTCGCGCTGACCGGGTGCCCCAAGGGTCTCGTCTCCTTCGGTGTCGTCATGGGCACCGTGCAGGACCCCTACGGCGCCGGGCTCGGCGAGGTGGTGGTGTCCCTGGGGGACCAGACGGTGGTCAGCAGCGGCCAGGGCTGGTTCGTGCTCGACGAGCTGGACGAGGCCGACCGCGCGGTGGTGACCTTCCGCAAGGCGGGGTACGTGATGACCTCGGAGATCACCCGGGTGCGGATCGGTGAGTCGAGCTTCCTGGACGCCGTGATGGCGCCCGCCAGCCCCCCGCAGACCGTGTCGGGCATCATCGGAGGGACCGTCACGAGCCCCGACGGCGCCTCCGTCACGCTGCCCCCCAACTTCGCGGTGAGACCCGGAGGCCTGGCCTGGACCGGGGACGTCAACGTCGCCGTGACGCTCTTCGACCCCAGCACGGACGCGGGTCTGGCCGCGTTCCCCGGCGAGTTCATCGGCACCCGCCTGGACGGCTCGGACGCCCTGCTCGTCTCCTACTCCTTCATGGACGTCAGCCTGTCGGATCCGGCCACCGGGGAACCCCTGGACAGCGCCAACGGACCTGTCTTCGGGCTGAGCATGCCGGTGCCGGCGGTGATGCAGGCCGAGGCACCGGCCACCATCCCGCTCTGGCGCTTCGACGAGGAATCCGGCCGCTGGTTCGAGGAGTCCAGCGCCACCTTCGACGGCACGCGGTACACGGGCAGCGTGACCCACCTGTCGATCTGGAACTGCGACGTCGCCGCGGACCGCTCCTACGTCATCGGGCGCGTGATCGACTGCGACGACGGCGGCGACCCGGTCAAGGGCGCCCGCGTCACGGTCAAGGGGGTGCGCGGCTGGACCAGCGGCGAGACCTCGACTCCGGAGGACGGCCGGTTCCGCATCCCCGTGGACAGCAACCACAGCTGCACGATCTGGCCCTCCAAGAACGGCGAGGAGGGCGTCCGGCTCGACTTCGTGTCGGCCGACACGGGCGGCGAGCTCGACGTCGGTGACCTCTGCCTGGGGGTGGCCCCGGTCAAGGTGACCCTGACCTGGAACGCGGTGCCCCAGGATCTGGACAGCCACCTCACCACGCCGGGGGCGCCGCGGGAGCATCTGTACTACGCCAACCGGCCGATCACCGACGCGAGCCTGGACACGGACGACACCGACGGGTACGGCCCCGAGGTGGTCACGATCTACGACCTCGTGCCGGGGGACTACCGCTACTCCGTGCATCACTTCAGCGGCGACAGCGACATGAGCACGGAGGGGGCCACCGCCCTGATGATCGTCGATGGCCAGGGCATCTACGCCGAGACGCCCCCCGCCGGAGGAACCGGTGCCGAAGACGTCTGGCTGGTGTGGGACTTCACCGTGGACGCCAACGGGCGGGTGAGCGCCGTCAACGCGCAGCGCGACATCGTGAAGGTCGGCGCTGGCGACGGAGCCAGCGTCTACGACCCGTGACCCGGTGAGTGGGGCACCCACCCGCGCCCACCAGCATGGGGCCGAACAAGGCCATTGCTCGCCTTGTGACCGTCCCTTACTGTGCGCCACTCATGCAAAAGACCGTCTTGACTGCATCGCTGGCGTTGTTCCTGGTCCTTTCGGCCACCGCCTCCGCCGCGCCCGCCAGCGGAGGGCCCGACGTCGCCGCGCTCGCCGCCGCCCACCAGCGCCACGGCGCGGCCTCCTCGGCCCTCGCCGCGGACGTCACCGCCGGTGTGCTCTCCCCCCACCAGGCCCGGCTGCAGCGCTTCTACGCCGCGTTCCGCCCTGATCTGGTGGACGCGCGGTACGCCGATCTCGTGCAGGGCACCCCGGACTGCGCCACCAGCGTGCTCGCCGATCTGCGCGCTCACTGGGCTGACGCGTCCCCCGACGACAAGCACCTGATCGAGCTCGAGACGTCGCCCCTGTACCGGGGCTGGCTCGCGGACGGCGGCGTGTCCTGGCTCGAGGCGGACGTGGACGCGATCCAGGCCGAGGAGCGCAACACCTGCTTCAGCCCCGCCATGGCGAACGGCCAGCTCGGCCCCTACAGCCAGCAGACCAGCTCGGACCACTTCCTGCTGCACTGGAACCCCACCAGCGACGTGGACCAGCAGGACATCGACGATCTGCTCGCGTGGTTCGAGGAATCCTGGCAGTTCCAGGTCGTGGACCGGGGCTTCTACCAGCCCACGGGCCTGTCCCAGTACGAGATGCTGGTCGTCGTCGAGCCCCTGAACAGCCCGGGCATCGGGGCCTACGCCACCATCAGCCAGTGCTCGGGCGCGCCCGGCGGCTTCATGACCTACATCGTCGTGAACGACTGGTCGTTCCAGGACCGGGAGTGGCTCAGGTCGGTGGCCCCCCACGAGTTCTTCCACGGCGTGCAGATCGTGTACGGCATCGATGAGTACTGGGGCCAGGACACAGACAACCGCTGGCTGATCGAGTCCTCCGCGACCTACATGCAGCGCGTGGTGTACCCCGGGATCTTCGGCGTCGAAGCGCAGCAGACCTTCCGCTGGGCCGCCGAGCCCCACCGGTCGCTCGAGACGGCGGACGACAGTGGCCTGCAGTACGGCCTGGCGATCTTCTTGATGAGCCTGGAGCACTCCACCGGCACCAACGCCTGGCACCAGGCCCTGTGGGACCAGATCTACGACCGCTCCGGCTACGACCTGCGCGACGAGCTCGACGTGGTGCTCGCGGAGTACGGGACCGACTTCCTGACCGAGTGGCGCACCTTCATGATCCGCGGCGCCGTGGGCCCGATGCTCGACAACCCCTACATCATCACGCCCCTGACCATCGAAGAGCGCACCAACGGGCAGTACCGCGACACCGTCGTCGGTGAGTGGGACGGGCGCGACTACCCCATCGAAGAGGACGTGGACAGTTCCTCCGGCGAGGACCGACCCGAGTACCTGGGCAACAACTACGTCGTCTTCGAAGGCGACCGCATCGACGACGACATCGGCGCCGTGGTGCGCTTCCGCGGCGACGGCGAGAAGAACGGCCGCGAGGTCGAGTGGGCGGTCGAGATGGCGGCCGTGTACAACGACGAGGTCAAGTTCCTGCACAGCATGGAGCTGACCCGCGACGGGGACGACGTGATCGGCGAGGTGCTGGTCAACGAGATCGGCGAGGACTTCGACTACGTCGTCATGGCCGTGTCCCCCATCTCGGACTTCGGCGACGGGCCCGTGTCCTGGAGCTACTCCGCGGAGCTGATCGACGCGACGGACAACGGCGGCTTCGCCCCGGTCCCGGAGCCCGATGACGGCGACGGCGGCAACGGCTGCGCGGCCTGCGGAGGCACCCTCGCCGGGGCTGCGTCCCCCGCCTGGATCGCCCTGGTGCCCCTGGCGCTGATCCGGCGACGGCGGCGCTGAGCGCCAGGTGCTATCTTGATTCCCGGAAAACTCTGGGAGTCCGCGCACTTGAAGACCGTCCTCATCGTCCTGCACGGAACGCCGCCCACCGCGGGGCGCGCCGTGGTGGGATCCGGACTGCGCGCCTACGCCAACGGCGAGGCCCTGTCGGCCGCGGGCCACCGGGTGCTGTACTGCACGCGGCACGAAGATCTTCCCGACGAGCTGGCCTCCCAGGCGACCCCTCGCCGGGCCCGCAACGCCCGGCCCCAGGGCGCCGATTCGCAGGACTCCAGCGCCCCCGGTGATCCCGCCCGGGGCAGGCAGCTGCTGGCCTCCTCCGGTCTGTCCGACGAGCGCGAGGTGACCTCTCCGGGCGCGGCGGCGCCGGTCCGTCGCACGGGGTGGACCCCCTCGGCGGGGCTCGCCCCCTTCGGAGGCCCCCGCGGAGCTCCGGGCAACCCCTTCGCGTTCACCGAGACCCACGAGCTGCACGCGGTCATCGAGCAGGTCGCGCCAGACGTCGTCCTGGTGGAGGCCTTGGAGGAGGCCCGGCGGATCCCCGAGGGCCGCTGGACGGTGATCCTCGATCTGTTCGCCCCGCGGGTCCTCGAGCAGCAGTTCCAGACCGGCCCCAACGATCCGCGCGAGGCGGTGCGCGTGCTCGATGCGCTCCAGCGCGCCGACCAGTTCCTGTTCAGCAACCAGCGCCAGAAGTACTTCCACCTGCCGCTGCTGGCCCTGGCGGGCGTGGACATCACCCAGGACGCGGGGGCCGTGGTCCCCATCTCCGGCCCCCCGGAGCTCCCTCCTACCTCGGCGCCCGACGCGCTGCGCTTCGTGGCAGGCGGCGTGTTCTGGCCCTGGGCGGACCTGTCGGGGGGACTGCTCGATCTGCTGGCGGGGCTGGACGCCGCCGGCGCCGGCTCCATCGATCTGTACGGCGGCGAGTACGGGATCCGGTCCGACACGAAGGACTACCTGGACCCCCGAAGCGCGCTGCCTGCGGATCACGAGCGCCTGCGCTTCCGCGGGCTGGTGCCCATCGATCAGCTCTGGGACGAGTACCGGCAGGCCTCCGTGGCGTTCGACCTGATGGCGAGCAACCCCGAGCGGGAGCTCAACCTGTCGTTTCGCCAGGTGGACTACCTGCGCTGCGGGCTGCCCATCATCACCGCCCCGGGGCAGGTCATCGCCGAGGACGTGGTCGAGTACGGCGCCGGCTGGCTCGTGGAGCCGGGTGACCGCCAGGCCCTGAGCGCCCTGGTCGCCCTGCTGATCGCCGAGCCCCACCGGGTGCGTGAAGCGGGCGCCGCAGCCCAGCGTCTGGCCCGGGATCGCTACAGCTGGGACCGCACCGCGGGGGCGCTGTTGGAGGCGGTCGAGTCGCCGGTGCGACGGCGCCACGGCGAGACCCTGGTGGGGCAGCTGTCCCGGACCCAGGCGGATCTGTGGGAAGAGCACGAAGCGGCCCGCGGGCTGCGCAAGACGACGGCGCGCCAGGAGGCTGAGCTCGACACCAAGTCCGACGAGATCCGGTCCCAGGACGCCAGGATCCGCCAACTCCTGAGCACCGTGGACCGCCTCACCCTCGCCCTGGAGGAGGTCAGCCGGTTCCGCACCGACACCGTCAGCTACCTGCAGCAGGAGGAGGACGTCGCGCTGCGGGAGGCCGGCGAGCTGCGGCGGGAGCTGGATCGTCGGGACGTGGACCTGCGCAAGAAGCAGGACGCCCTGGACCGCACGACGCGGGAGTTCGACAAGCTCAAGGCCGCGGTCGCGGAGCTCCAGACCCAGAACGCCGAGCTCCAGTCGCGCTACGCCGGCAAGGACCAGGACGTGCTCGCGGCGGAGGAGCAGACCCGCGCCCTGCAGGAGCAGGTGCGGGAGCTCGGAAGCGAGCTGGCCACGAAGCGGCGCGAGGTGAACGGCAAGACCGCCGACCTGCAGCGGCTCACCCAGCGACTCCAGGCCCAGGAGGCGACGTTCCTGGACCGGCTGCAGCAGTCCGAAGCCGCCGCCCGCGAGCTGCAGGCCCGGACCAGCGAGCAGCTCAACGCCGCCCGCACCGCCCAGGCCCGCTCCGCCGAGGAGGCCACGGCCGCCCAGCGCCGGACCGCCGACCTGGCCGCCGATCTGGTGAAGAAGGAAGACGAGCTCCTGGGCTCCCACAAGCAGCTCGCGCAGACGACCGTGGACCTGCAGCGTCAGCTCCAGATCGCCGAGCGACGCCATGCAGAGGCCCTCGCGGTGGTCGAGGAACGCGGACAGCGCCTCGCAGAAGCGGCCGACGAGCGCCTGAACGAAGAGCTCCTGAAGGCCGCGCGCACCCACGAGCGCGCGGCCCACGCGGTGCAGGCGAAGCACCGGGGGGCCCTCGACCGGGCGGAGGACCGGCGCATCGCCGAGGCAGCCCGGATCGAGGAGCGCAGGAACGCGGAGCTCGACACGCTGCGCACGGCGTCCGAGCGCCAGCTGGACCAGGCGAGGCAGGCGGCAGAAGCGCTGCTGTCCGAGCAGCTGGACAAGATCGCCGCCGTGACCCAGGACCGGGAGGCCCTCAAGGGCCGGCTCGAGGAGATCGCGCACCGCCTCGCCGAGGCACGGCGCGAGACGCGGGCGCGGGACAGGGAGCTCCAGCAGCTCGAGGAACGGCACACCACGGAGCTCGCCCGGCTGCGGGACACGCAGGCCGAGACCTCCGCCGCGGCCGAGGAACGTCTGTCGGCCGCCCGGACCGCCACCGACGCGGTGCAGGCAGACCTGGACACCGTGCGGGCCGGCCATGTCGCGCTGCGCGCCCGAAACGACGCGCTCGAGGCCGACGCAGCCAAGAAGTCCCGCGAGGCCGCCGCCGCCCG
>CALAGR010000251.1 GCA_937891735.1 uncultured Pseudomonadota bacterium
GGCGGGCGCGGCCTCCTCGGCGGGCGCGGCCTCCTCGGCGGGCGCGGCCTCCTCGGCGGGCGCGGCCTCCTCGACGGCCTCGCCCTTTCCGGTGGGCACCACGATGGCAGCCTGCTCCATGATCGTGAACTCGACGCGACGGTTGTTCTGCATGCCGTCGTCGGTGTCGTTCGTGTCGATCGGCCGGCTCTCACCGAAGCCCTTGGACTCCAGCCGGCTCTTGTCCACGCCCTTGCGCACCATGTAGTTCACGACCGCGGCGGCCCGCTTCTCGGACAGCGCCTGGTTGATCTCGTCGCTGCCGCGGCTGTCCGTGTGGCCATCCACGCGGACCTTCGTGATCCGCGGGTTGTCCAGGAGCGTCTTGCTGACGGCGTTCAGGACCGAGTTGGACTTCCTGATGATCTCGTCCGTGCCGGTCACGAAGAAGACCCGGTCGAGGATGACGATCTTCTCGCCCTTGATGACGGCCTTGACCTCGTCGGGGCAGCCGTCCTCGTCCTTGACGCCGTTGAAGTTCTCGGGCTGGGTCGGGCAGATGTCGTCCTTGTCCAGGATGCCGTCACCGTCCGTGTCGGCGTCGTCTTCCTCGGGGCAGCCGTCCTCGTCGTTGACGCCGTCGAGATCCTCGGCCTCGTCGGGGCAGTTGTCGTCCACGTCCGGGACGTTGTCGCCGTCGTTGTCCGGGTCCGGGCAGCCGTCTTCGTCCTCGAAGTTGTCGAGGTCCTCACGGTCCATCGGGCACTGGTCGTCTTCGTCGAGGATGCTGTCGCCGTCGTTGTCGTAGTCCGGGCAGCCGTCCTTGTCGTTGTAGTCGTCCTTGTCCTCGGGATCGTTCGGGCAACGGTCCTCGTGGTCCGCCACGCCGTCCTTGTCGCTGTCCGCGACGGGCAGGGGCGCCCAGCTGACGCCGCCGAACACGCGGAACTGCGGGGTGCCGCTGCCGAACGTGAGGCCCGGTCCACCGCCGACGAGGATGTCGAGTCCCACGTTGGTGCGCACCCGCAGGTTGGGGAGGATCTCCAGGGGAAGATGAAGCTGGGTCCGCGGGAGCCCGTCGCGCAGGTCGAGCCGGCCGGAGCCGATCATCGCCGCGCCCGCCACCTCGATGTTGATGTCCAGCATGGACGCGGGCGTGAAGCCGATGGCGCCGCCGAACGGGATCTCGTCACCGGCCGACACCGTGTCATCCACGATGGCGTGGCCGGGCTTGATCATGTAGCCGCCGTGGGCGGCCCAGTGGAACGCCGGGTACCGGCCGCTGACGGCCAGCCGCGCCCCGAACGTCGGAACGCCGTCGCTCAGGTAGAGCTTCGGGCGGCCGGTGGGGAACGTGATGATCGGCTCGATGGCCAGACCGATGGGCTTCTTGGTCGGATTGAGGATCGCGATCTTCGCGGACAGCGCGACGTCCCCAAGCGAGTAATGACCACCAGGACCGAAGCCGACCATCTGGTCGACGATCGCGATCTCCATGAACGGGACGTTCAGGTCGACCTCGAGCCAGTCGGTGATGCCGAAGCCCACCTGCAGGTCGCCGCCCACGACCCCGTCGATGATCCCGTAGACGCGGGTTCCGTCGCCGCTGACCTTCTGGAGGACGCGGTGGGCGTAGTTGAAGGTCAGTCCGAAGCCGGGCTTGAGCCGCGGCAACGTACGGGCCGAGTCCACCGCCACGAACTCGTGAAAGCCCGCTACTGGGTTGAACTGCTGCACGTTGAGCGAGGCGGCGATCTGGGCGTCGGCGTCGCGCGGGGCGAAGCTCAAAGCCAGGAAGACCCCACAAAACATGGTCAGGAAGGAACGAATATTCATCAGGGAAGAGCCCGTCTAAAAGTGTTGAGCCGAGCGAGCGAGCCGCTCTGACCTCGCATGTCCTCTTGCGGTCATCCCCACATGCGCCGCGCAGGCACCATACACCGGAGATCGGCAGGGCGCGCGCCACGCCGGTGTCCAGGGTCTCAAGCCGCGAGCACCGCTTCCAGGGTTGAGTGGAGCTGAAGGAACTGCAGCGGCCGAACGAGCACCGCCTCGATCCCCAGGGAGGTCCGGGCGTCCCGGGACCACTGCCCGGCCCCGGCGAGTCGCGTGCAGACCACCACCGGCAGGCGCGGGTCGATCCGGTTGACCGCCTCGACGAACTCGAACCCGTCGAGGTCCTCCCCCTGCAGCTCCGTGACGACCACGTCGGGATGCAGCGAGTCCCAGTCCCGCAGCGCCTTGCGCCCGTCGGACACCCAGTCCGCACGCCAGCCGTGGGACTCCAGGAATCCCTTGAGCAGCAACCCGAACCGGATATCGGGATCCACCACCAGCACCCGCGCCCCACCGGCGCCGCGCCGGCCCGCCGCCACCGACATGGTGTCGAACGGATCGAAGGTGTCCCGCGCCGTCGGCGCTCTGTCCTCTGGGAGGCCTGCCTCCGGCCCGGAGACCGGGCGCAGCAGTCCCTCTGCGTCGTCTGCGGAGCCGTCGCCCACTAGACGGCCTCGCCTTCCAGATCGTCCTCGACGTCGTAGCTGTCGCTGCGTCCCAGCGCGAGCCAGAAGGCCCGGAGCACGAGCGCGACGAACACCAGCAACGCGATGCCGGCGAGGATGAGCCAGTAGTTGTTGCGGATGGGCTCGTAGGCCGCTTCCCGCACGGGGCGCTCGCCGATGACCCGCGCCTCGGAGGTGGGCACCGCCGCGAGGTCGGTGCAGGACGCTACGCGCGTCACCCGGCCCGACAGGCGGTCGAACAGGGGGCTCCCGTTGAGGCACCGTCCCACCCGCTCGAACAGCGTGGGCTCGGCGGCGTACGCCACCAGGGCGCCGCGGTCCTTGTTCCACGGGAGGATCATCTCCTCGAAGTAGGCGACCCGCGGATCCGCACCCAGGGCGACCATTCCGCCGCTCGCGAGGGCGAGGCTGACGCCGGGCGCTCCCTTGGGGCTGAAGGACATGGAATCCAGGAGACCCATCTTCTGGATCAGCGACCCCTCAGGACCGCTGTCGATGACGATCATGTCGCGGCCCTCGGTCTGCTCCTTCGTGATCGGACCGACGGTCAGCTCGTAGGCAAAACGGTTGCCCCGGGCCACACGACCCAGCTCCGCGGCGAGCCACGCGAACAGCTGCAGCTCGGTGCGATCCGGATCGCTCGGCAGCACGAACGTCGTCTCCGACAGGTCGGGCAGCAGGCCGAAGGGATAGGCGCCGTAGCGGATCAGCGACAGGTCGGGGATGCGCGCCCAGCGGTCCCGGGGGAGCTTGAGGCGGGTGTCGCTGTGCACGGTGCCCCACAGGTGCTCGCGGTCCTCGCCGATGCACGTGGGCTCCTCCTTCTGGAGCAGCGCGAACCGGATGTCCAGGCGGGACTCGGGGCCCATCTCGTGCACCGGCAGCTCCAGCAGGAGCTTGACGTGGTTGCGTCCGTCGGCCTCGTCGAGCGCCACACCGCCCACCGCGGCGCCGTTGAGGAAGACGTCCAGGCGCGAGTTGGTGGGATCCGCCTGGGCGGAGTAGCTGTACATCAGCTCGAGGCGGGCCGATCCGGGCACCGGGTGATCGTCCGGCACCATGTTGATGGGGATGGAGACCGTGCCACCGTGGTAGCCCATCGCCATCCGGTCCTCGAGCCCCAGGTCAGCCAGCGTGAACGAGGTCTCGGGCGGCGCGGTGTTCGACCACCGCCGCGCCTCCATCGGGGCCGGCGCGCGCAGCGTCTCCACCTTCTCGGTGGCGCCCACGGGCAGGCGGCTGACCTCTTCGCCGGACAGCAGGCGGGCGAGGTCCACGACCCCCTTGCCGGTCTTGCCGACGAGACCGAGGATCGAGCGCATGGGGCTGCCGGGACGCGCCGACAGGGTCAGCAGCCCGGCCGCGGGGAGCTTGTGGGACTTGATCATCTCCGCCGCATCGACCAGCTCCGGGCTGCCCGCTTCGAGGACCGCGCGCAGCTCACTGAGGCCCGCGCTGGGGGCGTCGGCCCGGGCGACGACGACGACGTGCCCGGCCGGCGCGGTGCGCAGGGAGCCCTGGTGCACGTACAGGTCCATGGGGCGCCAGCCGCTGATGTGGCCGAGGTAGGACGCGATGTAGCCCGCCGCCTTGATCTCCTCGACGGACGGGTCCTGCGGGAGCAGCAGCACCACCCGCGCCGGGTCGGGATCGCGGTCGTCGCGGAACGGGTGCGGCCACTTGGACAGCGACAGCTCCGGCGTCTGCGGCAGGTACCGGACCCGCACGAAGGAGGACTCGAGGATCCGGGACCACAGACCGGGGTGGTCGCTGAGCTCGCACGGCAGGCGGCTGCGGTGGTAGGCCCAGAACTGCAGGGTGTGGTAGCCGTTCTCGGCCTGCAGGGGCAGCTTGATGACGATGTCATCGACCTCGGCCGGGTCTGCGTCGAGGGGGAACGTGCCCACCGGTCGGCCGTCGGCCCACACCGTGATCGCGGACACGTCCGGGATCAGCATCGCCGACCGCGCCACCTGCAGGTGCAGCTCCGGATCTCCCTGAACGCCCCAGTAGTCGGGGATGCCGAACCGCACGCTGTTGACGGCGTTGATGCCGACCAGCGCCATGTCACCCTCTCGGGCGAGGTCGGTTCCGAAGCTGATGTCGCGCACCAGGAGCGTGTCGGCCGCCTCCTGGGGAGCCGGCGCTGCGGTCTGGGCCGCCGCGATCGCGGCGGAGCCGGTCACCAGCAGCGCGCCGGCCAACAGGCCGAGCACCGGGTGCAAGAAGGAACGCGTGGACATGTCAGGGACCTCCGGGCGCCGTGACTTCTGGTCGCGACGCCTGCTGCCATCGAGCCTCTGTGACTCGTTCACCGATTGAGTTGCTGTAAGGGGCGACCCGCCAGGCGATGGCCTGGTCGGGGAAGAGGGATGCGACCTCCCGAGCCAGCGACGGCGTCGGGTGGGGAGCGGCGATCACGAGGCTGCCTGGCCGCACGTCCAGGAGTTGGATGTCGTCCTTGAGGGCCCACCCGGGCGGCAGCCAGTCGTGACGGTGCGCGTCGGCGTCGGTGGTCGCGCCCGCGAGCGCCACGCCCAGCGACCGCGCCC